>CALFAK010000034.1 GCA_937948985.1 uncultured Neomegalonema sp.
CAATCTTTATCGGTACTTTACGCTTGATTTCAGTAAAGCCGAAACGCCGTATTTGGAGGCCTATTACAAGCGCCTGACCGAACGAACCGCCTATCGTAAACATGTCATGGTTCCTTATGACAGCTTGCGGGTGGCGGGGGCCTAAGCCTTAGATTTTTGGACGACTGAGCGAGAATACTTCGTCCACAGACGCGTAGTCCATATAACCAAGTCGCGCTAAAGGATTGAATTTAAGCACATCCAGCTTTCCATCAATGAGCAGTTCATCAGCGATATGAACGCCGATGACTTCACCGAAAACCACATGCGCGCCGCGCGTTCCATTTTTTCCGGGCATCCCCAGATCAACATGATGACGGCATTCCAGTGCAATCGGAGCATCAGCGATGCGTGGGGGCGATATCAGGTTTGAAGGGGCTTTTGCGAGTTTTGCTTGCTTAAACTCATCCACATCAGCCGCGAAGCCAGCCGAGGAAACATTCATCGCATCACGCATTGCGTAAGGGACAATATGAACGACGAATTCGCCGCTTGTGAGAATATTCGAGAGCGTATCTTTACCAAAGCGGCCCTCAGCGGGTGAACTGGAGATCATAACCATCGGAGGATCGTCGCTTACCGCGTTGAAATAACTGTAAGGTGCGAGATTGGCGTTGCCGTTCGTATCGAGCGTGGAAACCCATGCAATCGGGCGGGGAGCGACGATTGCTTTGAACGGATTATGCGACAGGCCATGCCCTTGTTTTGGTTCGTAAAACATCGTTGATCCAAGTTCTTATCGAGGGAGCACTGGTTGTTTGCCCATATCGGTTTTCTTAATCTATCAGAGTCATGCGCGATCAGCTTGACACGATCACACATGTTTCAGTCCATCGCGAAGGCGAGTGCTTTGAGGTAGCCGCTTTCGGACAGAGCGGGATGCACGGGGTGGTCAGCACCCGCGCGGCCCGAATAGATTAGCCGACCGCGTCTTTCAGCCTTATGGAACATGCGCGACGCCGCAGCGCGTAAAGCGTCTGGTGTCACGGCGTGCGAGCACGAGCAAATCATCAGGATGCCACCCCGCTCCACGAGAGGAAGTGCAAGACGAACGGTGCGTTCGTAGGCGCGCAAACCAGCCTCCAACGCTTCCTTTCGAGGTGCAAAAGCGGGCGGGTCACAGACGACAATGTCGAAGCACACCGCCTCGCCAGCCAACGCTCTCATAGCGTCGAAAGCATCGGATTGGCGGATATTAAACCGAGCAGATGCATCCATTTCCCCGGCGGCCTTCGATGCCAGTGCGAGCGCTTTTTCAGAACTGTCAAGCGCGGTTACAGCGGATGCTCCCGCGCCCAATGCGGCGAGCGCAAAGCCGCCGGTATGGGTGAAGACGTCCAGCAAACGGGTGTCTTTTGCAATGCCGGCGATGAAGGCGTGGTTCGGAAATTGATCGAAATACACGCCCGTTTTCTGACCCTCCTCAATATCGGCATAGAGGTGGCCATCTGCGGTATCGATGCGGAGCGGGCCGGCAATCGCGCCTTTGCTGATCTCGCGCCCCCCTTCCAAACCCTCTTGCGAGCGGCCACGGGAATCACGGTTTATCATGATGGTATCGGGTGAAAGAAGTGTCTCAAGCGACTGAATAATAGCGTCGATATGCGCTTCAGCCCATGCCGTGTTCGGCTGGATTACGACAACCGCGCCCATGCGGTCGATCACAAGACCGGGGAGGCCATCGCCTTCGCCGTGGGTCAGGCGGTAGAAAGGGCGCGGGAACAGACGCTCGCGGATTTTCAACGCGCCGGACAGGCGTGCATGAATCCATGCGGCGTCTATGGTGACATCGCTGGAGCGATCCAACTCACGGGCGGCAATCCCTGAATTCGTGTTGAGCGCAACAACGCCGACAGGGATGCGTTTTGAGTCCTCAAGCACAACATGGGTGCCCGGCGAAAGTTTTGACGTTCTTCGATCAAGCACGAGTTCGTCTTTATAAACCCAAGGATGGCCACCCAAATACGCCTTTCCTTTGTTGGGGCGCAGTCTCACGACGGGATAGGATGTTGTTGATGTTTCTGTCAGCGGACCGCTCCCTCAAATATCAGCAATCACCTAAGCCACCTTGAGAAGCGGCGCAACTGTAGTAACCCTCATCAGGGCGTCGGTACGAGGCGGAGTGCGTATTCCACTTCGCCAACTGCGCCGGGGCGGAATAATCCCTCGAACTGCCACTCCAACACGGATGAGGGCAGATCGGGTGCGATCATCTGATCCAAGGGTTCGGGTATAATGCGGACATTGACGGAATCTGCCATAAGTTGCGTCTGAGCCGCCACGGCATCCCTGATCACAATCCGCTCAACCTGGCTCTTTCCGGTGTTGGAAAAGCCGATCCGCACGATCACACATTCGCCGGGGAGGATGTCTTTACCAGGCTCAAATAAGGCGTCCTGCGCTGCTTCATCGGAGAGAACACCGTTGCAATTGCGGTCAAGGGCCATGCGTTTTTCGGTGGAGATTTCGGCGGTTGAACCACCCGCCGCCTTGGTGACGATCCTGACCCGCGCGGTGAATTGTTTGTCGTCAGCGGTGGTGAGTGTTGCACGGACGCTGGTGGTGTCGGTCCAGCCGAGGGGCAAGTCAGTTGCGGTGCTGGCCCTTATCATAAGTGAGACGGCATCCGAACCGCTGATCTGAGCACCGTCTTGCCACGGGTTGGTTGAGCCATCGGGCGCGCTTTGAAAAATCGTCCACGGCAGTCGTGCGGAGCTGTTGGTCTCAAGATCCAGCGTATAAGGACCAATATAATCAGGAGCTTGCAGTATCAAGCTGTGTTCAACCTCCCCCTCTGGCGTGAGGGTCAGTTTTGCGGAGGGGCCGAACTTCACAGCCGGAATTTGCAGGCGCAGACCGGGAATCGTACCAGTGGGGTAGGTGCGCCGGGTTTCGCCAAGGCTGCTGAGAATCGGGGCGTGGGAGATGCTGATTTCGGCGATGTCCGAAAGGCCGCTACGGTCCGGCTCGATCCCGCCTGTCAGTTCTATGCCGACGCAATTTTCCGGCTCAAGCGGCTGCATCGAAGGCAGTGAGGCGCGGAGTTGGCGGTCGCCGAACGCGACGTTCAGGTCGGGATTCGCATTTTCCTGTACAACAAGTTCAGCGTCATATCCGTCGCGCATGATGTCTAGCGGAATGAGGAAATCCTTTAGGCTGGCGGTGTCACGTTTGAAACCCTCAGGCAGATCAATTTGAACATCCACGCCATAGGCATCACCGCCGCCGTAATTGCAGACCATGCCGACAAGAGTGAAGGTCTCGCCCGGCTGGATCGTCCTGTCGTCGTCCAATGTGAACAGTTTTGCGACTACGTCGGGTTCGACGATCAATACCTGCACATCATCGAAGGATGAGGAAATGCGGTTTTCATAAGCGGTTGTTTCCACAGACACTTCAACAACACGGTCTTCTTGCAGAATAGGGTTATCCGGGAATGACATCTCAAACGCACCCGTCCATCGGCGCTCTACACCACTGAATTTTGAAGCTGCGCGCAGGTCTACGGGGATGAAGAATGTTGACCACAGACCATCCGTTTCGATGGCGGCGTCAATAGTGCCGTTATTTTCGATGACATCGTGGTCGGGAACCTCGATCATAGCCGATTTGATGAGGAAGGGCGCGGGGCCGACGGGTTCGCCTGTGCGCGCGTTTACGACCCTTGCGATCAGCCGGATGCCACCTTCATAGCGGCCACGGGGGAATGCACCCGATGCGTTGAGGCGCACGCTTTCGCCGATGGCACTGATGACATCTTGTTTGTCATCGTTCGCCTCACCCGCCTCCGCGAGAGCGATGGTGGGGTTATCAAAGCTGTCCATCAGGAGAGGTTCCGAGGGGAAGGTGACCTCTCCCAGTGTTTCATCCCGCATTACCAGAGTGAGGGCGGTGTTTTTGGTTATGAGAGCATCGGGGAGCAGTTTTGCGCGTAGTTTTACGTTAATGATCTGACCGGATGTGACCTGATCGGCAATCGGGACCGGATTGGCGCAGGGTGTCGTGAGAGATGTTGCGCCCGACATGATTTCTAAGGTGTCGCAAGCGAAGACCGCCGAGTCGTTCAACGTGATACGGGGCGAAATGAGCGGGCGGTCGCCCCGGTTTTCGATCTTGTACTGCGCCTCAACAGGGTCGCCGGGTTTGAGGGGGGCGTCCGTGAACGAGACGCGGGTGACGAGGGGGAGCGGGCCGTTTATGGCCTTTTCCCAACGCGCTTTGGCAAGGATGACGCCCTCATCCGCGAAGGACAGACCAGCTTTAAGTTGACGCCATTCGCGTACCGCTTCGATCGATGAGGTCGGGCTGGCGTCTTTGAGCGTGGTTTTGACAGTGACCATAATGGTTCGGTCGGCGGGATCGGGTTGGGGAGTAACAATGCAATTGCCCAGTGTGACGTGCAAAGCGGTGCCTTCGTCAGTCGTTTGCGGCGTTTCGGTGCACTTGATCGCTTCGCCCGTGGATATGGAAACGGGCGTGATGGCGGAGAGTGCGGGCGGGAGTGTGATCGTGACAGTCGCCACCGGGAGTGTGCCTGCGGGGAGGATGACCTTTGCCGCCATTTCAGGCGGGTTCAGCACAGATATCGTGTCTTCAGCTGCGACGGTCAAGGATGCATCCGGCGACAGGAAGGGGAGCGGGAATATGCGTTTTGTCACGCGCGGGCTTTTGCGGTCTTGTTCAAGCACGGTGGTTCCGGCAGATATTGAAATAAAAGCGCTGGTGCCGGGGATGAGATTATCCAGCGTTTTCACAATAAAGCGGCGACGCACGGCACTGCCCGCCTCAAGGCGTAAGCCCTCGCCAAACATGCGCCAAGCCGCGCCTTCACGCTCAAAACGATGAAAAGACTCGGAATCGTCGTCAATTGTGCCGCTGTTATTGTTGTCGATCCCGTCTGAAACAGGATCGAGTAAAGATACAGCGCCTGATGTGAGGATTGCGATACGGCGCAGGGCGACCGGGGCCTCACCGGTATTCTTGATCAGGATTTCCGCTGTAATCGCGTCGCCCAGAACGAAGTCATCCTCGCGCGGGGTTCCGTCGACGGAAAGTGAGACCAATGAGACCGAAACGTCTGAGCGTGTCTTTTTGTCCTGTGCGGAGGCTTGAGTTCCGCAGATCAGGACGGCAAGAATCAATATCATGCGGAAAAAGGCGCTCATATCGATGACGATAAAGCGCCTTAACGTTTTCAACAACGTACCTTTTCAGACCATCACCCCAGATCGGATAATGCGTTCTCGTCACAGGCAGAAATCAGCCAGTTCCAAAGGTACGTGCCGTATGAACGGAAGCAGAAAACCTCGAACGTATCGGGGTCTTCTGCGGTCATGACGATGCCTGTCGCAACGGTTGCGATACGGGTACGGCGCAGATCACCGGTGCCGAACGACCCTTGGGCGAAATCAACCGGGGCACCTTTGGCAAGGGCATAGCGCGCCTTTGCGCCCGAAACCTTAAAGACGGCGCGTGCGTCGGAGACGTTGACGGCGAGCATATGTGATCCGGCTGCCTTTTCATTGAGAGCGGCAACCAAATCATCGGCCTTGGCATAGTCGCCGAACAGCATCAGCTCATCGGGTGACATCCACAGCAAACTGTTATTGCCAGCGAAGGTTGCTTTGCGCACATCCGGCATGGTGCAGCCTGAGACGGCTTCGACCGCGCTGACAAATCCGGCATCCGCGAAATCGCCCCGGATTGTCAGCATCGCGCGCAGAGGCATTGCTGCGAGCTGTACGCCCAAACCGTCAGGTGCGGTGTCGTCGCGGGGTGCGCGGGCGAGTGCGTTGTTCGATTCAGACATTCTGCCGCGCTCCTTCTTCATCATAAAATACAGGCGATGAAACCACCGCCTTGGCAGCGCTGTTGGCATCAATGCCGATTGTAAGCGTCTGGCCCATCATTGATTGCCCGTCCTCGATCAACGCCATTGCGATGGAACGTTTCAGAGTTGGCGAATAGTAGGTTGAGGTCACATGACCGATGGCCCGTGTGCCGTCAGCCGACATCGCATGAGCGCCGTCGGGCAATACCCTTCTCGGATTTGTTGTCAGCAAACCAACGAGTTGTTTGCGACCCTCACGGGTCAGGTCAGAGCGCATCATGGCGCGTTTTCCGATGAAATCCTCTTTCTTCTTCGAGACAGCCCAGCTCATGCCCACATCATGCGGCGTGACTGTTCCATCCGTCTCGTCGCCGACAACGATGAAGCCTTTCTCGGCCCGCAAGACGTGCAGCGCCTCGGTGCCGTAGGGGCCGACGCCCAAATCTTCGCCTTTGGACATCAGCGCTTCCCACAGCGCGGGGCCGTAGGATGTCGGGGTCGCAATCTCGAAGGACAGCTCACCGGAGAAGGAGATACGGAAGATACGGACGGGCAAGCCGTCGAGCACGCCGTCGGTGAAGCCCATAAAGGGCAACGCATCGCCTGAAAGATCTGTATCGCCTTCAAAACGTTCAAGCAGTTTGCGGGCATTGGGTCCGGCAACAGCGAATTGCGCCCATTGCTCGGTTACGTTGGCGGTATAGACTTTCAGGTCGAACCACTCGGTTTGCAGCCATTCCTCCATCCATGCGTGAACGCGGTCGGAGCCGCCCGATGTGGTGTGGCAGAGAAAAGTATCCTCATCCAAGCGCGCGACGACGCCGTCATCCATCAGGAAGCCGTTATCGTTGCACATCAGGCCATAGCGGCATTTGCCGGGCTTCAGCGTCGACATCATGTTGGTGTACATCATGTTCAGGAATTTGCCCGCGTCCGGCCCTTTGACGATGATTTTGCCCAGCGTTGAGGCGTCGAGCAGACCGACCGCCTCACGCACGCGAGCGATTTCGCGGTGGATGGACGGTTCGCGGGCTTCGTTGCCTTGTTGATAGCGGTAGGGGCGACGCCAATCGCCGACAGGCTCGAACTCCGCATTTTGCGCGGCGTGCCAATTATGCATGACGGTTTCACGGACGGGTTTGAAGAGGATGCCCTTCTCGCGACCCGCAATCGACCCCATAGAGATCGGTGTGTAAGGCGGGCGGAAGGTGGTTGTTCCAACCTCTGGCATCGCTTTGCCCAACGCATCGGCAAGGATGGCATGTCCGTTGATGTTAGACAGCTTGCCCTGATCGGTCGCCATGCCGAGTGTGGTGTAGCGTTTGGCGTGTTCGACCGACTCGTAGCCCTCACGCGCCGCGAGGCGGATGTCGGCCACGGTCACGTCATTTTGGTAGTCGAGGAAGTGCTTGCCGCCATAAGACGCTTTGCCTTGGGTCGGGGTAAACCATGTCGGCTGCATGGGTTGTTCAGCGACAGCCGCAACTGTCGGCGCGGAGGTGTCGGTTGTCATGCCGATGCTTGAGAGTGCACCGGACGCGGCCTCAGCAGCGCTTTTCAGGACCGCTTGGGTCTGCAATTCACCATTCGCACCGCCGGCGGCGTGGACAAAGCCTTCACCGGAGCCGTCTGTGGGGCGGAAATTCGCGTCGGGGCGGTACATGGCAAGCTTTGCATCCCACAGCACCTTGCCGCCGGAATGGCTGTAGAGGTGGACTACTGGCGACCAGCCACCCGCCATAGCGACGCAATCACAGGGGATGCTATCGTCCAACGGTGCGTCGTCCTTACCCGTGGCAAACGAGACGGTTTTGATGGCGGTGACGCCAGCCTTGCCGCCGATGACTTTGCCAATGCCTGTGGCGGGCATGACTTTGATGCCCGCACCGCGTACTTGCTCAACCAGCATCCCGACAGGGTCTTCGCGCACGTCGAGGACAGCGGAGAGTTTATGGCCCGCAGCGTGGAGTGAGAGGGCGGTGCGGTAGCCGTCATCGCCCACGGTATAGACGACCGTATTGCGGCCCGGAGCGACGCCCCAGAGTTTGACATAGTCGCGCACGGCGCTGGCCAGCATGACGCCGGGAACGTCGTTGCCGTAGAACGCAATCGGGCGCTCAATCATGCCTGTTGCGGCGATGATTTGCTTTGTGCGCACACGCCAAAGACGGTGGCGCGGTCCTGTGCCTTTACGGTCATCGGTCCGGCGCTCGTAGAGCATCGTATAGCCGTGGTCATAGGCGGCGGATGCGCAGGTGTTGAGGCGGATGGTGACATTGTCCATCGCCTCTAACGCGATGACCTGCTCGGCCACCCATGCGACAGCGCTTTTGCCATCAATTTCGGCATCGTCATCAACGAGCATCCGGCCACCGAGGCGTTCGGTTTGCTCGACCAGCATCACGCGCGCACCCGCCTCTCCCGCTTTGCGCGCCGCCAGAAGGCCCGCAGCACCGCCGCCGGCGATCAGGACGTCGCAGAAAGCGTATTGGTGCTCGTAGGTGTCAGGGTCGGCCTCAGACGGGGCGCGGCCAAGACCTGCGATATTGCGGATGACAGGCTCGAACAGGTGCTTCCACGCCACGCGGGGATGGATGAAGGTTTTGTAGTAGAAACCCGCCGGATAGAGCTTTGACGCCAGCGCGTTGAGGACGCCGATATCAGCGTTGAGCGACGGGAAGCGGTTTTGGGAAGTGGCCTCCAGCCCCTCAAACAAAGGCACTTGCGTCATGCGGACGTTTGGTTCGTGAGTGGGGCCGGAGCCGAGGTTGACGAGTGCGTTCGGCTCTTCCGGCCCGCTGGTTACTACGCCGCGCGGGCGGTGGTATTTGTAGGAACGGCCCACCAGCTTGACGCCGTTGGCGAGCATGGCGGAGGCGAGGGTGTCGCCTGCAAAGCCTTGATAGGTTTTGCCGTCGAACTTGAATGATACGGGTTTCGTGCGGTCGATCAGTGCGCCGCCTTCAGCCAAACGGGTCATGCGGATGTCCTTTCGGCGATGCGGTCGAGGATGGCTTGGGGCGGGGTCAGCTCATCGGCCTGATACACGCCGTAGACCTCCAGTGTGTAGGTATGGCGGGCCATGTGGAACCACTTGCCGCAGCCGAAAGCGTGACGCCAGCGTTCGAGGTGGACGCCGCGCGGGTTCTTACGGTCGAACAGGTAGGTGGCCCATTCAGCATCGCTGCAATCAGGGCCGGGGCGATGGATATGCGCCTCGCCTCCGGCAGCGAATTCGGTCTCTTCGGCTTCGACGCCGCAGCATGGGCAGTGGATCAAGAGCATGTTTAAAGTCCCGCACGAAAGTCCGGCCCCGCCGGACGCATCACGATTGTTGCGCTATGGCTTATCGCGCATTTTGGGGAGTGTGCAAATCCGTCAGACTGTCGCCCCTTCGCGACAGACTTATTTTTGCGCGTTGGGGAAGAAAAGCTGTTGTCCGTCACGCTGGTACGCGCCGATGGCGCCCTGCCCCGCATCTGACAGCAGCCAATCGATGAACGCCTTTGCTTCTGTGGCCTTCACAGCGGGGCAGCGTTCCGGGTTGACGGCGATGACGCCGTATTGGTTGAACAGCGCCTCATCGCCCTCAAAAACGATCTTGTGGCCGCTTTTGTTGCCGAACGCGATCCATGTGGCGCGGTCGGTCATTGCGTAGGCGTTCATACCGATTGCGATGTTGAGCGTTGCGCCCATGCCGGAACCTGTCTCGCGATACCATGCACCGCTGGCATCGGTTGGATCAACATGCGCGTTTTGCCAGAGGGACATTTCTTTTTTATGCGTGCCGCTGTCATCGCCGCGTGAAGCGAAGGGGGTCTCGCCCTGCGCCAGCGCCGCAAAGGCTTCGGCGACATTGGTAGTATCGGAAAGGCGCGCAGGATCATCGGCGGGACCGACAAGGACGAAGTCATTATACATCACATCAGAGCGGCTGACCCCTGCCCCATCGGCCACAAACGCTTGCTCTGACGCTCTGGCATGGACCAGCAACACATCGCCATCGCAATTGCGGGCGTTTTTGATCGCTTGTCCTGTGCCGACCGCGACCACACGCACGTCGATGCCTGAAGTGGCAGTGAACAGCGGGAGTATTGCATCGTAAAGGCCAGAGTTTTGAGTCGAGGTGGTCGATTGCACAATGATGAAGGGTTCTGCGGCACTGAGCGGCAGAGTAGCCAAGGGGGCGGTAAGAACCATAGCCGCCGTCAAAATCAACGATCTCATACTAACGACCCCGAGAGAAGAAGACCCGGCATCGCGTGCGGGATAGGAGAAAATTTGCAACGGTCAGTTTTCAAGGCCGCTATCGTCATACGAAACTCCGAAAGTCACAGAAACAGCTCGCCGGAAAGATAGGCGGAGGCTGCGGCAGAAGTTGGGTGATCGAAGAAACGCTTTGCGGGCGCTTTTTCAACCAGTTTTCCGCGATGCATGAAACGGATGTCTTGCGCAAGGCGTTTCGCCTGACCGCGATCATGGGTGACGATCACCACCGTCGCTCCGTCATCGGCGGCTTTGCGCATCAGCTGTTCAATTGCCTGGGTGGCTTGCGGATCCAGGCTGGCTGTGGGTTCATCCAGAAGCAGGAGTTTGGGCTTGGCGGCCAAGGCGCGGACCATTGCAACGCGCTGTTGCTCGCCGCCGGAAAGCGCGCGCGCAGGGGTGTCCGCGATCAGGCCCAGGCGTCCAAGCTCCAGCAATTCGGCCAACCGTCTCGTCCGTTGGTTGCGGGGGACGCCGTAGACTTTCAGCGCATGGCGCAGATTACCACGGACAGAGCGGCGCAAAAGCACGGGACGCTGAAAAACAATTGAAACATCGCGGGGAGCGCGCATATCCGGGGCGTAACGCACTTGTCCCGCCTCAGGCGCGATCAGGCCGGCCATCACCCTCATCGCAAGGCTTTTCCCGGCACCGTTCGCGCCCATGATCGCCGTGATCACCCCCGCCGTGATATCAAGCGACAGTGCATCCAACACCGCCGCGCCGCCGCGTATCAGTGTGACATGATCCAGCGTGAGAAGCGGGTCGGTTTCAGGGCGTGCGGCCTTTACAAGTTCAAGCATAGGCCATCCGTTCTGCGGTACGGCGAAAGCCCATGAGGGTTGCGTTGAGGACGATGGAGAGAGTCATCAGGATAATGCCAAGCCCCAACGCCAAGGCAAGTTCACCCTTTGAGGTTTCAAGAGCGATGGCCGTGGTCATCACCCGTGTCACGTGATTGATGTTGCCGCCGACGATCATCACCGCGCCAACCTCCGCCAGCGCACGGCCCAACCCCGCCAGCGCCGCCGTGACCAGCGCATAACGGGCGTCCCAAAGCAATGTCTGCATCTGTGACAATCGCCCGGTGCCCATTGAGCGAAGCAACTCGTCGTATTCGATGTTCATATCCTCGATCACTTGCCGGGTCAGGGCGGCAATAATCGGGGTTACAAGGATCGTCTGGGCGATGACCATCGCCGTGGGTGTGTAAAGCAGGTTAAGGACACCCAATGGTCCGGCGCGGGAGAGCATCAGGTACACACCGAGGCCAACGACAACGGGTGGCAAACCCATAAGCGCGTTGACCAGCACCACCAAAGCATTCCGCATCGGAAAACGGCCCACAGCCAGCAATGCGCCCAGTGGAAAACCGATCAGGCAAGCCACCAAAACCGCCGTGAGCGTAACTTGCAGCGACAGCGCGATGATCTCGATCAGATCAGCATCCAAGCCGATGATGAGACCAAAAGCGGCGCTAAAGGCGGTGCCGATTTCCAACATTTGCAAAAACTACAGCGTTCAGGCCGCAGCATCAATATGACAGGCGCTGCGCTCCGCTATCTCTTCCGCAGTATCACCGCCCTTGAAGAACGCCTGAAATTTACCGTCCGCGCCCATCAGGAAGATTTGGCTTGAATGGTCCATCGCGTAGCCATCGGGGAATTCGGGATCTTTCACACGCCTGTAATAAACCCGGTATGCCTTGGCCGCCTTGGCGATCTGATCTTCGGTTCCTGTGAGGCCAATCAGGCTGTCACTGAAAAACGGGACGTATTCGGATAGCAGTTCGGTCGTGTCGCGTTGCGGGTCCACCGTTACAAAGATCGGCTTCACGTCACGCTTTCCATCCGCATTCAGAATATCCGCCGCCTGAGCCATATCCGCAAGCTCCGTCGGGCAGATATCGGGGCATGTGGCGTAGCCGAAATAAACGAGTGAGGCAGAGCCGAGGAAATCTTGCTCGGTCACTTGTTGTCCGAGATGATTTGTCAGCGTGAACGGACCACCGATTGTCGCGCCCGCCAATCCGCCCGGACACGCCTTCGCATTTGGTGCTTTACCGCCCAATGCGAGATAGCTTGCCGTGCCAATAGCGATGATTGCGATTGACGCACCGATAGAAACCAAAGCTTTGTGGACCATAATTCGCTCCTGACATACTTTAACGCATCGGTATCGCGAACGACCATGCCGGGACAACTGGCCAAATCGTCACTTTTCCGAGAAAACCTTTTATCGGGGCTGCCATGACGGATTTCACGGATACAGGGAATGACGATGATGCCGCATAGCCTAGACAGCGCGACGTATGACCAACTGGCCCTTGATCTGACGCAACGGCATTGGCTGCGCGCGCAAACGTTGCGGTCATTGCGATGGATGGCGATTGGCGGACAGCTGATCACCATCATCGTGACGCATTTTGTGCTTGGTTACAATGTGCCACTGATCCCATGTATTCTGGCGATACTGTGTTCGGTGTGGTTCAATATCGTGACGGCCATGACCATGCCGCCGAACGCACGATTGTCTGAACCAATCGCGCTGCTGTGGTTGATTTACGATATGCTACAACTTGCGTTATTGCTGGCGCTGACGGGTGGGTTGAGCAATCCGTTTTCACTCCTTTTTATTGCACCGGCGACCGTCGCGGCTGCGGCACTGACAGGATCGAGCGCACGTTTTGTGGTTGGCTTTGCGATCTTGCTTATACTGATCCTAGAAGTGATTCATTTGCCACTATCGCACCCCGAGCGTGGCATCCTAGAGTTACCAGAAACGTACCGTTTGGGCGTCGGTTGCGCCCTGTTAACCGGGGTTGGCTTCATTGCAATTTATGTCAGACGGGTCGCGGATGAGGCATTTGGCATGTCTCAAGCCCTGTCAGCGACGCAACTCGCGCTGGCCCGTGAACAGCGGTTATCCGCCCTTGGCACAATGGCGGCAGCGGCAGCGCATGAATTGGGGACACCGCTGGCAACTATTGCTTTGACAGCCAGAGAAGTCGAACGCTCCTTGCCGAAAGGCACAGACGAGGCAGAGGATTTGGCTCTAATTCGCGAACAAACCGCGCGATGCCGGGATATATTAGCGCAGATGTCGCGACTGCGTAAGCAGGATATGGAGCATATACGGACCGCGCCGCTGCTTTCTATTCTGGAAGAGGCCGCCGGGCCACACGAACACACGGGCAAGCGGATTGAATACTTTGTCGATGGTGAGATCGTCGATGATAACAACATCCCTTCACCTGAGGTGGAGCGTCGCCCGGAGATCATCCACGCGCTGCGCAACCTGATTCAGAACGCCGTGGACTTTGCGGATTCGGTAGTGTGGATCGAAATTATCGATCAAATTGAAAGACTTACGGTTCGCATCCAAGATGACGGGCCGGGCTTTTCCAACGACGTGCTGAACCGACTCGGCGATCCGTTCTTGACCACAAGGCGCGGAAAACGGGCGCGCGAAGGGGGATATGAAGGGATGGGATTGGGGCTTTTCATCGCCAAAACCCTGCTGGAAAGGCGGGGGGCCACGATCACATTCTCCAACCAACGAAACACAGATACAAACCTTCCCGGTGCGCTGATTGAGATCAGCTGGACCCCGGAATCGCTGGAATTGGCGGATGAACCGCTTAATCTTGAGGCAACAGTCTCACGATTGGGCAATTTCGGCTGGTAAATTTGAAACCGAACGCATATTGATTGGACAGGAAACAGTGAATGGTCCAAGCCGGATGCCACGCTTAAGCGTTTATTCTTTCTTAATATTTTTGTCCGTGGCCGTCTTGCTTATAGCTGGCGTGTCACTCATTAGTAATGCGTTTTTTGGCACGGTTGTTAATGGCGGACTTTATCCCTCATTAATTGTGTTAAGTTCCGCAATTCTGCTTTGTTATTTAGGACACCGCTATCTGCGCCAAGTTGAGTATCTCCGCTCGGAAACAGCAGAGGTTAAGCGAGACCATCTAAAAGCGCAGGATACGTTAAATGCGATCCTTCTCGAACGCTCTGACGGCGCGATCATCTGGGCAGACAACAGCCTGAAAACCGCTGCCGGCAACGCGCAAGACTTGCTTCAACTGGAAGAGCGCGACGATGTGGAAGTAATTTCGCATAATTTGGTCAGGACAGATCATTCGGCCCGTTTAAAAGAACTAATGGATCGCCTGTTTGAAGATGGCATTGCGTTTGAAGAAAATTTCGCAGGTCCAAAAGACGAACAGCGAACCATCAGCGGCCTTACACTAGGCTCTGAAGCATTGATTACCGTAAATGATGCAAAGACGGAACGGGAGTTCTTGCCCCGTATGAGTGATCGCTTGCTTTCAGCGGAACAACGGGCGCTGACTCTGGAAGAAGGTTTTGATTGCGCGCCGATTTATGCATGGCGCAGAGATTCCACAGGACGACTTGACTGGATGAACAGCCTGTTCGTGCAAGCGGTTGAGGCTCCCGCCATTGATGTGGCCATCAGCTGTCAGATCGAATTACTCAGCGGACCGGACGCTGAGAAACCTAAGCACTTGGCGGAACGTGCAAGAAGAGACCAAAAACCTCAAGTTGAAAGACTTAAAACGATTATTGGCGGTGAAAGTTGTTCGCTGGAATTTCATGAAGTCCCCTATAAATCGGGAACGCTTGGTTTTGCCATTGATGTAACAAAGCAAGTTGCCGCGAGCGCCGCGCTGAATATGCAAATGCGCGCAAATGAAGAAACGTTGGACCGCTTGCATCGGGGCGTTGCTGTTTTCAGCAACGATTTGCGACTTACTTACGCGAACGAAACCGCAAACGATATTTGGCGCTTGGATCGTGCTTGGCTTGAAACGCATCCCAGTTTGCGCGAGATTTTGAATAACTTGCGCGAAATCAATCGCGTACCGCAAGTTCGCAGTTTCCCGGTATGGCGTGACGAGTTCTTGCAAGCCTGTAAAAACCGCGATGATTCAGTGGCACGTCAATGGCATTTGGCTGACGGAACGGCACTGCGTGTGATCGTTCAGGCGCACCCGATGGGTGGCGTTATGCTATTGCTGGAAGACGTGACGGATTACTATGCATTGCAACGCGATGCGGCCACTGTTTCAGCGGTGTATTTATCGACCTTTTCGCGACTGACAGAAGGAATTATTGTTTTCGGGTTGGATGGCCGTTGCCGTATCGGCAACACAGCCTTCAGAGAGATATGGAACCTTGCAGCGGAAGATGTTGAAGGCGCTCACATTACTGAGATCAGTAAGAAATGCACGCCTTTGTATGAGAACAAGGCGATTTGGACACGCGCGCTGGGGCAAATCTCTGCCGCGAGCGAGTCGCGGGAGGTTTGGCAGGAGACACTGATACGTAAAGATGGCAGTGTTCTGAGCATGGCGTCAGCCCCCCTGCCGGACGGGGCCACCATGTTTGCGTTTAGCGACATCACGGATTCATTTTATAAAGAGCGTGTGCTGCTAGAGCAAAATGAGCAGTTGGAAGAGATTCTGATGCTGCGGGGACAGTTTCTCAAGAGCATTCACGGAGCTTCGCACGAACTGAAAATTCCCCTAAATACAATTGTTGGATTTTCAGAGATCCTGTCACAAGAAATGTATGGCGATCTTAATACACGCCAGCATGAATATGTTGACGGTATTTCACAGGCATCGAATGACCTAAGACAACTCATCAGCGGCATCATTGACTTGGCGATGCTGCAATCTGACTATTTCGCTTTTCGCATCGAGTCTATCGAAGTCCAACCAATGCTGAACTCAATTGCGGAGTTTGTTAAGCGGAATACGCCCGGTCCTCAGAAAATCGATATCGATTGCGCCTCTTCAATTGGTGAAATTCCCGGTGATGCTTCCCGCTTCCGGGAAATTATTCATACGCTTTTGATCGCGATTCGCGCCGGGATTGAGAACGAAGACTCGATCGAAATCGGCGCAAGACGGGATGGTGATAAGCTGCGCGTGTGGGTTGGCGCGTTTAAAGAGCCAATACCTTCCCATATTCGTGACATCTTTGCCCGTAATGATCTTGGGGATTCGATGCCGGACTTGCGGCGCACTGAGTTGGGGATAACACTTGTGCGACAATTCGTGGAACGCCAAGGCGGCTCAATCTCATTTCAGGATGGTATTGGTCAAACACGCGAAGCTATTGTTTTCAACTTCTGCACTGATGCCGATGAAGTGCGCGCTGCAATCAATCGGGAGCGCGAAATTGCGCCACCTCACGCGGCTGAATAATCGAAATGATGACCACACGACTAGAGCGTCCGTTGCCTGATGTGCATGCGACTATTGCACTTGGAAAGATGATAGCTCAGCTTTTGGCTGCTGGTGACACGCTCTTTTTGATTGGTGATTTAGGTGCGGGTAAATCGACTCTCGCAAGGGCGATCATTCATAGTTTCATTGGGGAAAGCGAACCTGTCCCAAGTCCCACTTTTACAATCACACAGCACTACGAAACGCCGGATTTCAGGATTATTCATGCTGATCTTTATCGTTTGGCGGAACCGGATGAACTTGAAGAAATCGGTTTGGACTTTGAAGCGGACGTTACCTTGATCGAATGGCCGGATCGTTTAGAACATCTGGCACCGCCAGACAGGCTGGAAATTCGATTGAAACCAAGCGACGATGGTGGTCGTATTGCGACGATATCGGGTATGGGAAGGTCGGCGGAAAGCCTCGCAACTGCGGTTTGTGCATCACGCGACGATCTCAGAACACGGTTTCTTGATACGGCGGGTTGGGGGGAAGCGAACTGTTTTGCCATTCCGGGCGACGCATCGGGACGGCGATATTATCGTGTCTCAAACCCGGAGAAAAAAGCGATATTGATGGATGCGCCCTACGCGGCGGGTGAGGATGTACGGCCCTTTATCGCTGTGACCCGGATGCTGAAACAGCGCGGATTAAGCGCCCCTGAAATCAAGGCAGAGGATGCACGGCACGGCTTTTTGCTGCTCGAAGACTTGGGCGATGCCATTTTCGCCCCCGTATGCACCGCGTCGCCAGATTTGGAAATTGAGCTTTATCAAGCGGCTACCGACATTTTGCCTCGTCTTACAATCGCGAAATACGATGAAGCCCCTGACTACGATATGCATACCTTATTACGGGAGGCGGCGCTGCTGGTAGATTGGTGGTGTCCGGCGGCGGGTGTGGAACCATCGCAAGATATGCGCAATGACTATTTGGGGATTTTCGCGGAAGTATTGAAAAATATCGCAGAAACCCGTTCTACGCTGGTCTTGCGTGATTATCATGCTGAGAACTTGATTTGGTTACCTGAACGCGACGGGCACGCGCGTGTGGGACTGCTGGACTATCAGGACGCATTGCTCGGACATCCGGCTTACGATCTCGTCTCGCTGCTTGAAGATGCCCGCAGGGATGTATCGCCGGAAATAGCGGAGATGATGATAAAACGTTTTCTCAGCCACCAACCCGGCCTTGATGCAGCATCTTTCCGTGCGGACTACGCCAGTCTTGGTGCTCAGAGAAACGCGAAAATTGTCGGAATTTTCGCCCGCCTTTGTAAACGTGACGGAAAACCACGTTACTTGTCTATGATTCCAAGGGTCTGGGCACATTTGGAGCGTGATCTGGAAGCACCTCACCTTGATACTTTGCGTGATTTTATCCAACGCCATGTCCCTGCACCAACAGAAGCCTTGCTTAAGCGGATTGCGTTGACATGAATGTTCCGACCAAAGCTATGGTACTGGCGGCAGGTTTTGGAACGCGGATGCGAGAGTTGACGCGGGATTGCCCGAAACCATTGTTGGAAGTCACGGGACGCAGCCTCATCGATAGAACGCTGGATCGGTTGGTTGAAGCGGGTATCAGAGATGCCGTCGTGAACCTGCATTACTTGCCCGATATGGTGCGGGAACATCTGGAAAAACGCGATGATATTCGGATCGCATTTTCTGATGAGTCCGATGAAATTTTAGAAACAGGCGGCGGGATATCAAAAGCCCTTCCCATACTCGGTGATACGCCGTTCTATGTTGTTAACAGCGATAATATCTGGCTGGGCAAGAACGCGTTTGATCCGCTTTGGGAATGCTGGAATCCCGCAAAAATGGATGCTTTGCTGTTACTCACACCAATCGAAGGCGCGGTTGGATATACGCGCGCCGGGGATTTTGCACTGGATGATGATTGGCGGTTGGTACGCCGTGGTGATCAGCCCTCTGCACCCTTCGTGTTTACAGGCGTACAAATTCTACATCCGCGCTTGTTCGAGGGCGCACCGGAGGGCGCGTTTTCGTTGAATATACTGTGGGACAAAGCCATCGCAGAAGGCCGTGCTTATGGCGTTGTCCATACCGAAGGATGGTGCGATGTCGGCACGCCCGAAGGTTTGGATGACGCCGCCAAGGCACTGTTAAGATGAATTTATTCGCACCATCAACCGCTCCACGGGTGTTCAATATTCCAATGGGAACACCGTTTGCCGGGGCGCTGGCATCCGGCCTCTATGCAAGGCTGTGCAGCGATGATCCTTTCGCCCTTTCACGTATTACGATTTATGCGCCCACACGGCGGGGAGCGCGTGGTGTATCAGAGGCGTTGGTTAAGCAAGCGGGCGGCAAACCGATTCTGACGCCACGTATTTTGACGCTTGGCGATCTGGAGGGGGGTAATTTAACGGCGAACCTGCCGGATGCGATTGATCCGACTGATCGTCTGCTGACGCTGACAAAGCTGGTGCGGGGCATGGCCAAGGTTGCGCCGAATTTGGCGCAGGAAGCGACCGCTGTGGCGCTGGCGGGTGATCTCATGCAACTGTTGGATTCCGCGCATGGCGAGCGGTTGTCACTGGATGCGCTAAGGCAGGTATTTCCTCAAGATCACTCCGAACATTGGAGCATGACGCTGCAGTTTTTGGAAATTTTGAGCGAGGCATGGCCGGCGCACCTTGCAGAACAAGGCAAGATGGACCCGGTTGCCCGGCGCGCCGCGCTGATCGATGCGCAAATAGCAGCATGGCAGGAAAGTCCACCCACTGACCCGGTTATTGTTGCAGGTTCGACGGGTAGTGTCGGGATCAGTGCCGATCTGATCGCAGCCGTTGCACGCTTACCGCAAGGGGCTGTGATCCTGCCGGGATTGGACCGTGATCTCGATACGCAGACCTTTGCCGCACTGCGTGATAATAAAAAAAAATCAGGTGAACCGGATCATCCGCAAGCGGGTCTGTCACGATTGTTGGCAAGAATTGGCGGACGGGATGGTGCGATTGCACGGGATAACGTTGCGGACTGGATCGTGGATGTCGGCCCGCGCGCAACTTTTCTGAGCCTCGCCATGCGCCCCGCCCCGGTCACACACGAGTGGATGACCCATCAAAGCCGGATCAAAAGTGAGGCAGTCGGGGCGCTGAAAGGCGTTGCACTGATCGAGTCTGAAACGCCACAAGAAGAGACCCTCGCCATCGCACTGGCTATCCGCGAAACCTTAGAGACGCCAGACAGGACAGTGGCGTTAATCACATCTGACCGGACGCTTGCACGCCGTGTTTCTGCGGCTTTGCTGCGCTGGGGGATACGCAGCGATGATTCAGGCGGTGTGCCGCTGGCGCTGACTCCGCCCGGGATATTTTTGTCGTTGCTGGCAGAGGAAGCCTTCGGACAAGATCGCGATATTTCAGGTGGTTCGGGCGATCCGATTGGTTTTTTGTCGCTGCTGAAGCACCCGCTTTGCAAACTGGGTCACAGCGCCAGCGATCATGGCAAGCATGTGCGCTTTATAGAGCGCCACGCGATGCGAGCGGATACACCCACGGGGGCAAATATAAGCGCGATACGCACAACCATCACAGCGCGTGAGGATGATTGCTCAGGCGTCTTGGTGTGGCTTGATGCGCTAGAAGGGGCGCTTGAACCGCTTCATGCGATGCGGAAAAACCTTGTCTCATTTGATACCGCAATCAATTTGCTGCGTATGGCAGCGGACACTTTTGCTGTTGATGAGGACGGCAATCGGGCGCTTTGGGACGGGCCTAATGGCGAAACCGCGCTTGGTTTCATGGATGACCTGTCCACACATGGTGCATCATTGGGAGAAGTTGAAGTCAGCGCGATCCCTATGCTGCTGGGCGGGTTAATGAATGGGCGCAGCGCCCGCGCCCCGTTCGGTAATCACCCGCGCGTGTTCATCTGGGGTACGCTGGAAGCGCGGATGCAGCGCGCGGATCGCATGATTCTCGGTGGTTTGAATGAAGACAGCTGGCCCCGCTTGCCCGATCCTGACCCGTGGATGAGCCGCGCGATGCGCCGTGAGTTCGGACTGCCCCCAATGGAGCGACGGCTCGGCCTTTCCGCGCATGATTTTCAACAGGCAATCTCAGCGGAGGATGTGATCTTAACCCGTTCGCGCAAGCGTGGCGGCACACCGACAGTTCCCTCCCGCTGGCTGCAACGGATTATCACACTGCTTGGCAATGCACCCGACAAGGGCTTTGCCCCGGATGTGCTGGCAGATATGCGCAAGGACGGGCGGAAATATCTGCAATGGGCGCTTGATCTCGGCAAACCCGCCGGACAGGCAACACCCTGCGAACGTCCAAATCCGAAGCCACCGATTGATAAGCGCCCCAAACGCCTGTCCGTCACAGCAGTGGAAACGTTGATCCGTGACCCATACGCGATCTATGCGAGCCGTATCTTGCGGCTTTATCCTCTGGAATCGCTGGTGCCGGAGCCGGATCAGCGGACGCGCGGGGAGATCATGCACCGTATTGCTGAGGATTTTGTGGAGCGAACACAGCATACATGGGACGATGATGCGGCGCAGGCAATCTTTAGGGAGGTGACTCAGGAGGCACTCGACAGCATTGCGGATTGGCCCAGCTATCAAGCGTTGTATGAGGCGCGGGCAGATCGTGTCGGGCCGTGGTTTGTAAAAGAAGAAGCCGCGCGCAGGCTGGATTTTCAGACACCAGTAATGCTGGAAAACAACGGCAGTCATACTTTCGATGTTCCACATTTCGGACCGTTTGAATTGACCGCAAGGGCTGACCGGATCGACCTTTGTCCGGATGCGACCTACGCGCTGTATGACTACAAGGGGTCAAGCTGTCCGTCCAAAGCGCAAGTCAAGGCCGGATGGGCGCAGCAGCTGCCATTGCAGGGGGCCATGATTGCAGAAGGCGCTTTCCCTGTGCCCCCCCTGCCCGTCTCGCAACTGCAATATATCAAACTGATGGGGACAGCGCGTTCAGCCGGAGAGAACGTCAAGGTCGACGATGTGGAGACACTGGTGACTCAGGCTTTGCCCCGTCTAACGGAACTGCTGATCGCTTACAGTGACGAAACACAAGCATATTGGTCAAAAGCGCGGCCTGAGACAACCGATTGGGTTGGGGATTATGACCATCTCGCCCGTGTGGGCGAATGGGAAGGCAGCGGGAATTTTGCGCAATGAGTGAGGCGCATCCGAAAAACCCGCTCGTGCCCCAAACTCAGGCCTCTGATCCGCATATCTCAGCGTGGGTGACGGCGAATGCGGGGTCGGGCAAAACGAAAGTGCTGATCGACCGCGTTGCGCGGTTGTTACTGGGTACGGGAGGAAAAGCACCCGATCCGTCGCGCATCCTATGTCTGACCTACACCCGCGCCGCCGCAGCGAATATGCAGAACAAACTGTTCGAGCAGTTGGGCGGTTGGGCATTAATGGAGGAGAAGGCACTGCGCTATGCGCTTGAAGCATTGCAGGAGCCGGAGACGAAGCTCGACAGCGGGATCGATTTGAACAATGCCCGCCGCCTCTTCGCGCAAGCGCTGGAAACACCGGGCGGTCTGAAAATTCAAACAATTCACGCATTTTGCGAGAGTTTACTCCGCCGCTTTCCCTTAGAAGCGGGGGTGTCACCACACTTTAATCTGATGGATGAAATCGAAGCGCAAACGATCCTTGCAGAAGCGCTGGATCGGGTATTTGTGCGGGCGCGTGAAGGCCGTGAGCCTGAACTGACGCAAGCAACTGACTATGTGATCCGCAGGGCGCAAGAATCCGGCATTTCTGTTCTGGTAGCTGAGATTGTGGCCAAGCGGGGTGCATTTGCGGGAGATGCGACAGAGACAATTGATGCGATTTATGATGCGCTTGAAATCAAAGCCGGGGAAACTGAAGCAAGCGCGGTGGAGTCGTTTTTCAGTAAAACAGATGCCGACGACATCCGTGGCATGGCCCGTTGCTTCGCTCAAGGGGGATCGCACGAAACGAAATCCGCCGCCCGATTACTGCCCGCAATGCAAAGCGCCACAAAAACCGAATGGCTGGATGCATTAAATTTCGCGCTGTTGACAAAGGGAAATCCGCGCTCAACGACACGCTTTCCAACCAAAGCGGTCAAAGCGATTGATCCCGGTATTCTGGAAACGGTCGAACGGTTTCAGACGCGTCTGGTTGACCTGAATGCCCGGCTGCGAACGATCAAATCGGCAGAGGATTCGCTAAACCTGATTCCATTTGCGAAAGCGCTTATTCATGAAGTCGATACGCTTAAGCATTTGCGAGATGCATTGGATTTCGGGGATTTGATACGCCTCGCGGGCGACCTGCTGCAGAACAGCGAGGCGAGTGCGTGGGTGCGATACAAACTGGACGGGGGCGTGGATCATATCCTTGTGGATGAGGCGCAGGACACCTCACCGGAACAATGGCGGGTGGTTTCTGCGATTGCCGAGGAGTTTTTCGCGGGGGACGGCGCCAACCCGGAGAACCGCACCCTATTCGTGGTCGGGGATGAAAAACAGTCCATCTTCAGCTTTCAAGGGGCCGCCCCCGATGCGCTGGATAAGGTGCGCACGCGATTCCGGGCGCTACTTGCCGACCCGCAAGACCCGTTGCGTGAACCGCAATTACGACATTCGTTCCGCTCCGCCCCCGCTGTGCTCAAGGTGGTCGATGAGGTGTTTAAGAATCCGGCTGCGTTGGATGGTTTAACGGCAACCGGAGATGCGCCAACGCATATCGCTTTTCGCGAACACGCGCCGGGGCGGGTCGAGTTTTGGCCCCCGATCAGCACACTGGATGAGGATGATCCGCCGGATTGGTGGGAACCTGTCAACAAACTGCCTGATGAAGCGCCGCAGCTGCGCCTTGCGCGCGGAATTGTAGATCAGATCAGCGCATGGCTCGACCCCGAAAACCCGCACGAACTGCCCGCCAAAGCACGGCCTGTGAGGGCGGGTGATATTCTGATTCTGGTGCGACGCAGGAACGATTTTGCTGAGGCCGTTATCAGCATGTTGAAAGCACGCGGGCTGCCTGTGGCAGGTAAGGACCGGATGCAGTTGAACACGCAATTGGCGGTTAAAGACCTGCTGGCCCTGGCACGGTTTGCTTTACTGCCTGAAGACGATCTGACTTTGGCGACGGTGCTGCGTTCACCGATTATCGGGTTCAGCGAAGAGGCACTGTATGATCTTGCGGAACCCAGAAATGGGCGCTTATGGGGTGCACTCATCGCCCGGAAAGAGGATAGGGAGGATTTCACAGCCGCCCATGCGTTGTTGTCGCAAATGCTCAAAGCGGCTGATTTTTTACGGCCTTTTGAATTTTTCGAGCGGGTGCTTACCCAACACGGCGCACGGGGCCGATTGCTAGACAGGCTCGGCGTTGAGGCGGCGGACCCTATTGACGAATTGCTGTCCCAAGCGCTGGAATTTGAGAACAACGGCCCGCCCAGCCTGCAAACATTTGTCGATGCTATTGAAAGCGCGGATACCCAGATCAAGCGCGAGATGGAGCAAGGCCGGGATGAAATTCGGATCATGACGGTGCATGGCTCGAAAGGCCTTGAAGCGCCGATTGTCTTCCTTCCCGATATCTGCGCGTTACCAAGTGAGAAGAATTACGCGCGTATCTTTCCCGTGAGCGAACATGCGCCGATCTGGGCACCGATTTCCAGCGATGCCCCCGATATGGTGCAAGTGATGCGCACTGACGCCGATGCGAAGCGGTTGGAGGAGTACAGGCGCCTGCTTTATGTCGGGATGACCCGCGCGGAGGATTGGTTGATCGTCTGCGGTTGGTACGGAACGAACCAACCGAAGGATACGAGCTGGGCCAAGCTGGTCGAAAATGCATTTGCCCAAGCCCCCGAAACGGGCGCGACACCCTTGCTGGATGGGAATGGCGGGGTGATTCCCAGCAAGATCTTCGAGACAAAGGGCACGCCTGACAAGAAGAAACAGAGCGCCGTGGAGGAGCCATTGCTGACTCCCCTGTCCGTTCCTGCCGAACTCATGGCACGCCCGAAAACGGAGACGAGTGCGGCACAGGCGATTGCGCCTTCGCGCGTTGGCGGGGGCAAATCTGATGCATTCGCGCCGATGCCATTGTCGGGGGAGTTCGAGGATTCAGACCCTCCCCTGTCATCGGCGGAGCGTGGGACACGGCTTCACCTTCTGCTCGAACACCTCGCGCCACTATCCTCTGATACACGACTTGCGGCCGCCGCAAAGCTTGGCGCATCGGGACTGATCGCTCCGGTTCTTAGAATTTTGGAGCATCAGGATTACGCGTGGATGTTCGGGGCGAACTCTATGGCCGAAGTGCCGGTTCACGGCCCGGTCAGCGCGTTGAAAGGCAGGCCGATCGTCGGCACAATTGACAGATTGGTCATTACCGATAGCACAGCGCATGTGATCGATTTCAAAAGTGGTAGGGCGCCCGCTGATGGGTCAATCCCAAGTGCGTATTTACGCCAACTCGCGCTTTATCGGGCGGCGCTCACAGACATGTTTGAGAGCCGTGATGTGCGTTGTCATTTGTTGTGGATTGACGAGAACCGCCTTGATGAGCCTTCGATAGAGCAGTTAGATGCGGCATTGGCCTCGTTGTTGAATGACGGGTCTTTGGACGAAAAACGTTTTGATCCTGTTGACGTTGAGGCCGCAGATACCTAGCTTTCGTGCATTGCGCGGCCCTTAAACAACCCGCGCGCAAGGAGTATAGAAAAATGGCGCTCAAGGAAGTTTCCGACGAGTCTTTTGAAACAGATGTATTGAAGTCGGGCGAAGTTGTGCTCGTGGATTTCTGGGCCGAGTGGTGCGGACCCTGCCGTCAGATCGCGCCTGCGCTGGAAGAGATCAGTACTGAAATGGAAGGCAAGGTTACCGTGGCAAAGGTCAATATCGATAACAGCCCGAACACGCCATCGCATTACGGGGTGCGCGGCATTCCGACGCTGATGTTATTCAAAGACGGTGAATTGATTGCCTCCAAGACCGGTGCACAGCCGAAGGGGCGAATTGTTGAATGGATAAACGAAAACGCTTGAGTGGACATACAGCTTTGCCGAAAACCCCGCCCGTGCGGGGTTTTTTTTGCACATACAGCAATGCGTGTTTCCTGTAGCGATTTACGCGAACTGTTTAATAAAGAGAAAAATACAGATTAATACGTTTGTTGCAACTTCCATACTTCGTTAAAGATAAAGCAATATTTTTGAATTAATAAAAATTAACAGAAGCTTTAGCATATCATACGTAAATTTTATGATTAAAATTTACATAAAAAATTGCTGGCTGCAAATTTAGAGCATATAAAAATGCAAAATACAGACGTAATTAAAGTTATAGTCATAGACGATGACTTTGATGATTTCTTTTCAATTAAGCGGACTCTCATGCGCAGTAATCGTGCATATACGGTAATCCCCCCATTTTTAATGGGGTCCAGCTGTAGAATTCAGGCTGCGGTTTTCAGTTTCATGGCGGGCGTTATGCCTCCGATGCCCATGTTGGGTCGCTCGTTGTTATAAGTCCA
>CALFAK010000035.1 GCA_937948985.1 uncultured Neomegalonema sp.
TTGCGCGCCGTCCAGAACCTCAAACGCATCCGTTCCGTAGGCACGTACCAGCCGCAAAGCCCAACGCTCATCCAGGAAAGGATAAGCCGCTCTCAGCCGGAACAGCAGGTCATCCACCCCGTCGATCGGGAAATCCCCCCCCGGCAGCGCCACAGCTTTTGTCCACGGATCATCCATCGCCGGGAAAAACGGCTTCAGTTTTTCAAGCGCGGATTCTGCGAGCTTGCGATAGGTGGTGATTTTGCCGCCGAACACGTTCAGGATCGGCGCGGCCCCGTCCTCATCCATAACCGTCAGCACATAATCCCGCGTTGCCGCCGTGGCCGAGGGTGCGCCGTCATCATAGAGCGGGCGGACACCGGAATAGGTCCACACCACATCCTCCGGCGCAATCGGCTTCTCAAAATATTCGGATGCCGCTTTGCGCAGATATTCCGCCTCCTCAGGCGTACAAACCGCCGTTCCGGGCGGCCCCTCGTGTTCCGCATCGGTCGTGCCGATCAATGTGAAATCAGTTTCATACGGGATCGCAAAGATGATCCGCCCGTCGGATTGTTGGAAAATATACGGCTGATCATGATCGAACAGCTTACGCGTCACGATATGACTGCCCCGGACCAAGCGCACCTTATCGCTCGAATTCTGGCGCAGTTTGGTGCGGATGATATCTTCAACCCACGGCCCGCCCGCATTAACAATACCCCGCGCTTTGACCAGCCGTGTCGTGCCACCGGACAGATCGCGCAAGTTCAGATGCCAGATCCCGTCAACCCGCTCCGCGCTTTCACAACGGGTTCGCGTCAACACTTCCGCCGAGCGCTCCGCCGCATCGCGCGCGTTCAGGACCACAAGCCGCGAATCCTCGACCCAGCAATCCGAATACTCAAATCCTTTCGCAAACCGTTCTTGCAGCGGCTTACCAACGGCATCCTTGCGCAAATTCAAGGTCCGTGTCGCGGGCAATAGTTTGCGTCCGCCCATATGGTCATAGAGAAAAAGGCCCAGACGCAACAGCCATGCGGGCCGCAATCCGCTGTGATGCGGCAACACAAAACGCAGCGGCCATGAGATATGCGGCATCGCTTTGAGCAGATTTTCCCGCTCGATCAGCGCCTCTCGCACCAGCCGGAATTCGTAATATTCCAGATACCGCAATCCGCCGTGGAACAGCTTTGTCGATGCCGATGAGGTTGCTTGGGCAAGATCGTCCTGTTCACACAACAGAACAGAAAGCCCCCGCCCCGCCGCATCGCGCGCGATGCCACACCCGTTTATGCCACCGCCGATTACGGCCAGATCGATGACACTTTCAACCGAACGCAGGGACATGGCCGACCTCATCTTCAGATACTTCATCCGCCACGATAATCCGTGTTCCGTCCCGCGCGCAGGCTTTTACAAAAGCCGCCGGAGGGTCACGGTCAGTAACGAATGTATCTATCCGCTTCATGCTGCAAATGCGGATGGGCGCACTGCGTTGAAACTTCTGGTGATCCGCGACCAGAATAGTGTGCCGCGCATTATCCAGAATCGATTTGGCCACCGATACCTCGCGCAGATCGAAATCCATCACCGCGCCACCCTCTTCCAGCGCCGAAGCGCCGATAATCGCATAATCCACTTTAAAACCACGCATAAACTCAACCGCTTCCTCACCCACAACAGCGCCGTCAGACTGACGGACCTCGCCACCCGCAAGGATCAATTGTTTTGCGGGCGACCCGCTGAGGATATTGATAACATTCAAATTATTTGTGACTATCATCACATCGATACGTTCATATATCGATCGCGCCACCTGCTCAACCGTGGTTCCGATGTTCATGCTGACCGAGCACCGCTCCGGCACCAGTCCGGCTGCACGCTCGCCAATGCGCTGCTTGGCCAGTGACGACAGGCCGCGTCTTTCCTCATAGCCGACATTCGCGACAGAGTTGCTGAGGATTGCCCCGCCATGCACGCGGGTAAGCAAACCCCGCTGGCACAGCTCGCCCAGATCGCGCCGGATTGTCTGCGTTGTCAGTGCAAATTCACGCGCCAATGCATCAACGTCCACACGCCTGTCACGGCGGGCAACTGACAATATTGCAGACTGACGTTTGGTGAGTTGAATCATGACGGCCCGCTTGATTTCACATCATCATTGATATTCAAATGAACATAAAATGAAACCCCAAATTTTCACTTGACGCTGTCCTCCAATTCGCCCGATGGTTCATTCAACCTGAAAACAGGATTCTTAGGGAGGAGTAACTATGAAAAAATTATTAGTCACAGCATCCACCGCATTGGCGATGCTGGCCTTCGCACCATCGGCCTTTGCCGATATGGCGGCGGCGGAGAAATGGATCGGCGAGGAATTCCAACCCTCCGCGCTCTCAAAAGATGAGCAAAAGAAGGAAATGGAATGGTTCATCAAGGCCGCCGAACCTTACAAAGGCATGGAAATCAATGTCCTGTCTGAAACGATTCCGACGCACACTTACGAGAGCCAAACGCTGACAAAGGCGTTCGAGGACATCACCGGAATCAAGGTGAACCACCAGCTGCTCGGCGAAGGTGAAGTTGTTCAGGCCGTGCAGACACAAATGCAGACGGGCCGGAACCTCTACGACGCCTATATCAACGACTCCGACTTGATCGGTACGCACTCGCGTCTGCAACTCGCGGTCAACCTCAGCGATTTCATAGCCGGCCCGGGTAAAGACGTCACAAACCCGATGCTCGACGTTGATGACTTCATGGGCAAGTCCTTCACCACGGGACCGGACGGCGATCTTTATCAGCTTCCCGACCAGCAATTCGCGAACCTCTACTGGTTCCGCAAAGACTGGTTCGACCGCGAAGACCTGCAAAAGCAGTTCAAGGCCAAATACGGCTATGATCTGGGCGTTCCGGTCAACTGGTCGGCCTATGAAGACATTGCGGAGTTCTTCTCGGAAGACGTGAAGGAAATCGACGGCACCCGCATCTATGGCCACATGGATTACGGCAAACGCGCGCCCGACCTCGGCTGGCGCATGACCGATGCGTGGCTCTCGATGGCCGGCGCAGGTTCCAAAGGCCGTCCGAACGGTGTTCCCGTTGATGAATGGGGCATCCGCATGGAGGAAGGCACCTGTAACCCCGTCGGCGCATCCGTCTCGCGCGGTGGCGCGGCGAACGGCCCCGCAGCGGTTTACGCGATCCGCAAATGGGACGAATGGCTGCGTAAATACGCGCCTCCCGGTGCGGCATCCTACGACTTCTACCAATCCCTGCCCGCCTTGTCACAAGGCAATGTTGCGCAGCAGATTTTCTGGTATACCGCCTTTACCGCATCGATGGTGGCCCCGAAAGAAGACGGTAACAACACCGTCGATGACGAGGGTAACCCGCAATGGCGCATGGCCCCCTCGCCGCACGGTCCGTACTGGGAAGAAGGCCAGAAGCTCGGTTATCAGGATGCCGGTTCATGGACCTTCCTGAAATCCACGCCTGAGAAAAACCGCAAAGCCGCGTGGCTCTATGCGCAGTTCGTGGTGTCTAAAACCGTCGATGTGAAGAAATCCCATGTGGGCCTGACCTTCATCCGCGACAGTTCGGTTAACCACGAGAGCTTCACAGAGCGCGCGCCGAAACTGGGTGGCCTCGTCGAGTTCTACCGCTCGCCTGATAGGGTGAACTGGACGCCAACAGGCGTGAACGTGCCTGATTATCCGAAGTTGGCGCAAATCTGGTGGCAGCAGATCGGCGACGTGAACTCAGGCTCCTTCACACCGCAAGAGGCGATGGACCGTCTCGCGGGTGAAATGGATACGGTCATGGGCCGGATGCAGCGCGCTGACGAAGGCGCGAATGTCTACGGCGGCTGCGGCCCGCGCCTGAACGAGGAGCGTGATCCTGAATACTGGCTCAACAAACCCGGCTCGCCCAAAGCGAAGTTGGAGAATGAAAAGCCACAGGGCGAAACCATCGCTTACGACGAACTCATCAAGCGTTGGGCGGCGAAGTAAGCGCCCTCAAGCAACGTCACCCCGCGACTTGATCGCGGGGTCCATCGTTCCGCATTTTCTGAAACATGGATTCCGAGACCAGGTCGCGGAATGACACCGCCACCGAAGGAAGCCCTCATGACCCTCGAACTGCGAAATGTCACGAAACGTATGAGCGTGGAGGCGCATATCCATGAGACAAGCCTGACACTCGCGGTTTCTGTCATACCCCGCGCAGGTGGGGTATCCACTCCTCCGCATTCCAACTGCCGGGAAATCTGCGAAATGGATTACCCGCCTGCGCGGGTAATGACACCGTCAAGAGGACACCGATGACCCTCGAACTGCGAAACGTCACCAAGCGTGTTGGTGTGGAAACGCATATTTACGAAACTGACCTGACGCTCGCCACGAAGGGATTCAACATCCTGCTTGGCGCGACCAATGCCGGGAAAACCAGTCTCATCAAAATGATGGCAGGGTTAGAGCGTCCGACATCCGGCGAAATCCGGTTCAACGGCGAGAATGTCACCGGCGTCTCGACCCAGAAACGCAATATCAGTCTCGTGCATCAGTTTTTCGTCAATTACCCTTCCATGAACGTCTTCGACAACATCGCCTCCCCGCTGCGCGTCGCGCGCGAGAGCCGTAAAGATATCGAACGCCGCGTTCATGAGGCCGCCGATATTCTCAAGCTGCGCCCCTACCTCAAACGCCGCCCCGCCGAACTCAGCGGCGGACAGCAACAGCGCACGGCCCTTGCGCGGGCCATCGTCAAGGACAGCAGCCTTGTCCTGCTCGATGAACCGCTCGCCAATCTCGATTACAAACTGCGCGAGGAGTTGCGCGACCAGCTGCCTCAATTGTTTGCGGATCGTGGTGCAATCGTCGTCTACGCAACCTCCGAACCGTCAGAGGCGCTTATGCTCGGCGGACACACGGCAACGGTGATGGACGGGCGTGTAACGCAGTTCGGCGAGACCAGCGGCATCTACCGAACCCCGCGCGATGTGGCGACGGCGCAAGTCTTCTCAGACCCGCCCATCAACATCGCCAGCGCGCAAAAACGCGGTAATGAGATCCTGCTGGGCGAAACCCGCTTTGCCGCGCAAGGCCCGATTGCGGCGCGGCCCGATGGTACGTACACGCTGGGCATCCGCCCGCATTTTGTGACCTCGACCCCCGCGCCGAACAGCGCAGCCGTCAGCGGCACCGTGCAGGTGACGGAGCTGTCCGGTTCTGAAAGCATTGCCCATTTCGCGATGGGGAACGATGTCTGGGTGGCGCAGTCTCAGGGTGTCCACGCCTATGATGTCGGAGAAAAGCATGATTTCTACATCGACACGACGGGCTGCATTTTCTTCGACGGACATGGGGCGCTGGTCGTATGATAACCCCATATAACAACACCCTGCTTGAACCCTCTCCCCACGGGAGAGGGAGAAGACGGCATATGCCTAAAGGACGCGCATAATGGCAAAGATCGGCCTGAAAAAACTGCGCCACAGCTATATGCCGAACCCCAAATCAGCGGATGATTATGCGCTGAAAGAAATCGATCTCGATTGGAGTGATGGCGGTGCATATGCCTTGCTCGGCCCGTCCGGTTGCGGCAAGTCCACGCTGCTCAACATCATTTCCGGCCTCGTAAAACCTTCTGAGGGGCAAATCCTGTTCGACGGGCAGGATGTGACCGCCCTGCCCCCCGATCAACGTAATATCGCACAGGTTTTCCAGTTTCCGGTGATTTACGACACCATGACCGTCTACGATAATCTCGCCTTCCCGCTACGCAATCGCGGTGTGGAGGAGAGCCGGATTGACGCCCGCGTGCGTGAGATCGCAACAATGCTGGAACTCGACGACATGCTCAAACGTCGCGCGGCGGGCCTGACACCGGATGCGAAGCAGAAAATCTCGATGGGGCGCGGCCTCGTGCGTGATGATGTGAACGTTATTATGTTCGACGAGCCGCTGACAGTGATCGACCCGCACCTGAAATGGAAGCTGCGCTCAAAGCTCAAGGAATTGCACCACAAGGTCCGCGCGACCATGATCTATGTCACCCACGACCAGACCGAGGCGTTGACCTTTGCCGATCAGGTCGTGGTTATGGATGAAGGCGTGATCGTGCAAATCGGTACGCCCGTGGACCTGTTCGAGCGCCCCGCGCACACTTTCGTTGGCCACTTTATCGGCTCGCCGGGCATGAATGTGCTGCCCTGCGAAATCAGGGACGGCGGCGCTTTTGTTAGCGGTGTGCATGTGCCGACCGAAAACGCGGGCGCGCGCGCGACCGGAAAAACCGAAGTTGGCGTGCGGCCTGAGTTTGTCTCCATCACTGAGAACGGCGTTCCGGCTCAGGTTGTGCGCGTTGCTGATACCGGACGGCATATGGTGGTCGAGGCCGATGCCAACGGTGCGCGGGTGAACTTTATTCTCAATGAGGGGGCGCGTATCCCCGAAGGCGAGATCGCCCTGAATTTCGAGCCTGCCCGAACGCGGATTTACGCGGATGGCTGGTTGGTGGAGGGCTCAGATGTTTAAAGACCCTCACCCCGGCCCTCTCTCGACGGGAGAGAGGGCACGATACCATATTCCCCGCACTGTCCTGAAGCCCTTTCCCCTGAGGAGACGGTTGGGTGAGGGTTTTTCAAGGATAAACCATGAGCGCTAAAACCCAAAACGAGCGCGCGTGGTGGTTTGTGCTGCCCGTCGTCCTGCTGGTCGCTTTCAATGCGCTGGTGCCGTTGATGACCGTCGTGAATTATTCGGTGCAGGAGAGCTTTTCGCAGGGCGTCTGGTTCTGGAGCGGGGTGGACTGGTTCGAGCAGACGCTGCACTCGGAGCGGTTCCACGCCGCGCTGGGGCGGCAACTGCTGTTCACGACCATCATCCTGCTGATCGAAGTGCCGCTGGGCATCGCCATCGCGCTGAGTATGCCCAAAACCGGCCCGTGGGTTCCCGTCTGCCTCGTCCTCATGGCCCTCCCATTGCTTATCCCGTGGAATGTGGTCGGCGCGATGTGGAACATATTCGCGCTGCCGGATATCGGGTTGCTGGGCTATACGGTCAATGCGCTGGGTATTGATTATGATTACACTCAGAACGCGCTGGCCGCGTGGATTACCGTGATCGCGATGGATGTCTGGCACTGGACCTCGCTGGTTGTCCTGCTCGCCTATGCTGGCCTCGTCTCGATACCCGACGCCTATTATCAGGCCGCCAAGATTGACGGCGCGGGCAAATGGGCGGTGTTCCGGCACATCCAGTTGCCGAAGATGAACCGCGTTCTGACCATCGCCATCCTGCTGCGCTTCATGGACAGCTTCATGATCTACACCGAGCCGTTCGTGCTTACGGGCGGCGGCCCCGGCAACTCGACCACTTTCTTGTCGATTGATCTGGTCAAGAAAGCGCTGGGCGAGTTTGATCTGGGCCCTGCGGCGGCGATGAGCCTGATCTACTTCCTCATCACACTGTTGGTCAGCTGGCTGTTCTACACGATTATGACCCGGCAGGAGGAAGAGGGATGATGCGCAGCTTCGAGACATACGCGACCTGCTCCCTCTCCATTCGGGAGAGGGCCGGGGTGAGGGCATCGCAGCCTTCACCACCCTCACCCAACCCTCTCCCAAAGGGAGAGGGCTTTTGCGTGGCCCCAACCAAAGGAGCCGCATAATGCCCCGCTGGCTCGTCCCCACCCTCTATATCTTTTTCCTGATGCTGCCGATCTACTGGCTGCTGGCCATGTCGTTCAAGACCACAAATGAAATCCTCGGCGGTTTCACACTCTGGCCGCAAGAGTTCACAACCGAGAACTACCGCGTCATCTTCACCGATCCGACGTGGTATTGGGGCTACTTCAACTCGCTGATCTACGTGACGATCAACACGGTGATTTCGCTGGCCGTGGCCCTGCCCGCAGCCTATGCCTTCTCGCGCTTCCGTTTCACGGGCGACAAGCACCTGTTCTTCTGGCTGCTGACCAACCGCATGGCTCCGCCCGCCGTTTTCGCGCTGCCGTTTTTGCAGCTGTATTCGTCAGTCGGCCTGTTCGACACCCATATCGCCGTGGCGCTGGCGCATTGCCTGTTCAACATCCCGCTCGCCGTGTGGATTTTAGAAGGCTTCATGTCCGGCGTGCCGAAAGAGCTGGACGAAACCGCCTATGTTGACGGGCATTCCTTCGGCAGCTTCTTCTTCAAAATCTTCGTCCCCACTATCACCAGCGGCATCGGCGTGGCGGCATTTTTCTGCTTCATGTTCAGTTGGGTCGAGCTGCTGTTGGCCAAGACCCTTACGGCGGTCGAGGCCAAGCCCATCGCCGCGATCATGACCAAAACCGCCTCCAGCTCCGGCTATGAGCTGGGCCTGCTGGCGGCTGCAGGGTGTCTGACGATTATCCCGGGCGCGTTCGTGATCTACTTCGTGCGCAACTACATCGCGAAAGGATTTGCTCTCGGCCGTGTGTGACGCGAGACACACAGAATCAAAAACTGTCGTGCGATTGAAACTTTAGACATTTCCGGATGCCATCAATCGTAGCAGGTTATTGGATGCCAAAGAGCGAACACGAACAAATATCGCATGGAGCGCGGACCTCTGTAGGCTCCGAAAGACTGACGCATTTGGTCTATGAGGCGTCACTCGATAATTCGCTATGGCCGGAGATCATTCTGGAGCTTACGGATCAAATCAACAACGTGGGCGTCGATAACGACCCCACTGCTGATCTTGGCGAGACCGCCCAGCATTTCAAACGGGCGATGCATATCTCGGAAAAAATCGTCACGCTTCAGGAGAAAGAACAACAACTGACCAGCGTGATCGACTCGCTTGCCGTCGGTATATCCGTGCTTGACGAGTCCGGTGCCTTGCTGATCGAAAACAGCGTCGCAAGCGAGGCAAACCGTCAACTGACCTTATCGGACGGCCCCACAACCCTGCCTTTAACCTCCGTCGAAACAGGCAAGCAGCGCGCACTGGCGCAATGGGTTCGGGAGGCGAATTCAAGCGCAGAGCCGGTTAATCTCGTCGTTGCGGGAACGCATAAAACGCCGAATATCAACGCCTTGCTCTTACCGCGCGAAATCGCAACGGAGATCGGTTTTCCGCCCAGCGCCGCCGGGGTTTTGCTGACCTTCGATCCGGGGGACAGCGACGGACTGCGCGCTTTCGCGGCAGATTGTTTGCTGACACCACGCGAAACCGACCTGCTCGAATCCTTGCAACGTTCGCAGGATTTGCGCACCGCCGCAGAAGAAATCAAGCTCAGTTATGAGAGCGCCCGCACGTACCTGAAACGGATTTTCAGCAAAACCGGCTGCACAAGCCAGAGCGAGCTGTTCCAAAGAATTGCTTCCAGCCCCGCCAGTTTTCTGAAACGACGCGCTGCCGCTACCGCAGAAGGACAAAAGGTCCGGCGGCTGTGCACATTGCGTGACGGGCGCACGTTGGAATATTTCCTCATCGGGCCGGAAGATGGCTATCCGGTTCTTTATTTCGATGCGCTTTCAGGCTCTTCGATCGACGCGGTCGGCGCGCCGGACAGATATACACCAACGCTTAAACGCCTGAATATGCGCCTTATTACGATATGCCGCCCCGGCGGTTTCCGCTCCACAATGCATCAAGTCAACAGCTTGCGCGACTATTCACCCGATGTTGAAGAGCTGTGCGCGCATCTGAACATTGATCGTTTTTCGATGCTGTCTTATTCGTTCGGTTCCGGCGCGGCGCTGGCGGTCGCGCATGAGTTACAAGCACGGGTCGATCGCCTGATCCTTTCCTCGGCGGCTTACCCGGCATACAAGCACCCGAACTGGCGCGAGTTGGATCTGTTTTACCAGCTGTCGATGGTTATCGGACGCCGTTGGCCGAACATGCTGCGCCAGATTCTGCCGTTCCTGATCCGCAGCATTTTGCAGAATGTGAACCGTTATTTTGAACGCCATATGAGCCGCTCACGCTGTGCTTCAGATATTGAAATCCTCAGCAGTCCAGTCACTTTGCAGCGCACAAAACAGATGCTTTCCGAACGCGTGGCGATCACGATGGAGGGCATGATCGAAGAGAATCTGTTGAATGCTCAAGGGTGGGATTTCGATGTGAAAGACATCTACGTGCCCGTCACCCTGTTGCACGGCGTTGAAGACAATGTCTCCCCGCTGGCCGCCGCGCAATTGCTGCAACAGCATTTACCGAACGCGGTTTTGCATGAGCTACAGGATTTCGGCCATTACCACATCTTCACCCAATGGTCTTGGATTCTGACGGCGGCAGCGGGAAAACCCTTCGAGACACCGTGAGCTTTTGCAATACCCCGCATCAGAGCGGGATATTGTCGTGCTTTTTATAAGGCAGATCGACATGCTTGTTCCGTAGTGCTGCAAACGCGCGGCAGACGCGGCGGCGGGTGCTGTGGGGCATGATGACTTCGTCTATGAAGCCACGTTCCGCCGCAACGAACGGGTTGGCGAAGCGGTCTTCGTAGTTTTTGGTGCGCGCCGCGATTTTATCGGGGTCGCCCAATTCGCTGCGGTACAGGATTTCTGTTGCGCCTTTTGCACCCATCACAGCGATCTCAGCGGTTGGCCACGCGTAGTTGATATCGGCCCCGATATGCTTTGAGGACATAACATCATACGCGCCGCCATAGGCTTTGCGGGTGATGACGGTGACTTTCGGCACGGTCGCCTCGGCAAACGCGTAGAGCAGTTTCGCGCCATGCTTGATGATGCCGCCATATTCCTGCGACGTGCCGGGCAAGAAGCCGGGAACATCGACCAGCGTGAGGAGCGGGATGTCGAACGCGTCGCAGAAGCGCACGAAGCGCGCGGCTTTGCGGCTGGAGTCAATATCCAGACAGCCCGCGAGGACCATCGGCTGGTTCGCGACGATGCCGACGGTGCGGCCCTCAAGGCGGCAAAAGCCGATCAGCATGTTTTTCGCGAAATTGGCCTGAACCTCGAAGAAATCATTCTCGTCGGAGATTTTCAGGATCAGCTCGCGCATGTCGTAGGGCTGGTTGGGGTTGTCAGGCACCAGTGTGTCCAGACTGTTATCAATGCGCTCGGCGGCGTCGTGGAACGGGCGTTCGGGCACACCATCGCGGGAATTGAGCGGCAGGTAGTCGAAGAACCGCCGCATCTGTGCCAATGCCTCAACATCGTTGGCGAAGGAGCCGTCGGCGACGGAGGATTTCGAGGTATGCGTGCGCGCACCGCCCAGTTCTTCAGCGGTCACGATCTCGTTCGTGACGGTTTTCACCACGTCGGGCCCGGTCACGAACATGTACGAGCTGTCCTCAACCATGAATATGAAGTCGGTCATGGCGGGGGAATAGACCGCGCCACCCGCGCATGGCCCCATAATAAGGCTTATCTGCGGTACAACGCCGGAGGCTTTGACATTGCGCAGGAACACATCCGCATAGCCAGCGAGCGAGGCGACGCCTTCCTGAATACGTGCGCCGCCGGAATCGTTGAGGCCGATGACGGGCGCGCCGTTGCGCACAGCCATGTCCATGATTTTGCAAATCTTTTGCGCGTGGGTTTCAGACAGGGAGCCGCCGAAGACGGTGAAATCCTGACTGAAGACATAGACCATGCGGCCATTGATCGTACCCCAGCCGGTGACGACGCCATCGCCGGCGGGCTTGTTCTCTTCCATCCCGAAATCGGTGCAACGATGGGCGACGAACATGTCGTATTCTTCAAACGAGCCTTCATCAAGCAGCAGTTCCAGCCGCTCGCGCGCGGTTAGTTTGCCCTTCTCATGCTGCTTGGCAATACGCCCTGCCCCGCCGCCCATACGGGCATCTTCGCGGCGTTGTTCAAGCTGTTCGAGCACGGTTCTCATCAATGCGTGTCCTTATGCGCGGGCGTGTTTCAACATTCTTTAACGGTGGAATTGCTGCACTGCAAGACGGGGATCACACGCGCAGCAACGCCAGCAGATTGGCGGCGGCGAGGAAGTCGCGTTCTTTTTTGGCGGCGGCCTCGATGGCGAGGTCGTCCGGTCCCCACTGTTCGGCCTGCCATTCCTCATCCACGCGGGAGGCTTTCCAGACGGCATCCGCGCCCGCATGGCCTTCGGATACCGCCAACGCCAGCACGAGAGAACCGGAGAGCGCGGTCAGGTCGTGCAGGCCCGCGAGTGCGATGTCGTCATGCGAGGCCACGCGTTCTCGCAAGACGGCCAATGCATTGGGGGGTTGCTCTGTATGGATCACGCCGACAACCAGCACCAACCGCACGTCATGCGCCTCAGCCAGCCAATCAAGATACGGTCCCCATGCCGCCTCCTGCCGTTCGACCAGCGGGGCCGGGTGGCCCGCGCGATAGCAGAGGAGATCTGACCCGCCATAGCCCGCGACCTCGTCAATCACAGCCTCACGATTCTGCGAGACGCCATCGATTGCGGTGTTGAGATATTTGGTAAGGGGCATGGTGTCGGGATCGATTTGCCCGTCCTGCGCCTGCCACTCGGCGGCAATGGCGTCCGCGAGGGCGCGGGAAGGGATCAGCATGGGCGCTTTGGCGGGCGTGCGGATCGGGCGGCCATCGAGGTGGATGGCGAAGCCTTGCTCAAGCGCAGCAACCTCGGTGTTGGTCCAGAAGCGTTTCGCGTTCATCCGCGCCCCCACAGATCTTCCAGCGCGCCGTCAAGCTGCGCGAAATCGTCAATGATGATATCGGCACCCGCCCGTTTCAGCACATCGACGGGGTGATAGCCCCAGCTGACGCCAATGGCTGCACAGCCGTAGGATTTGGCCATCAGAATATCGAACGTCGTATCGCCGATCATCACCGTGTCTGCAGCGGCGGCTCCGGTCAGGCGGGCGCAGTTTTCGAGCATTCCGGGGTGGGGCTTTGAGGGCGCGTCGTCTGCGGATTGGGTCGCGGTGAAGAAGGGGCGCAGGGCGTGGGCATCAAGCGAATGTTCCAGCCCGCGCCGCGCCTTGCCCGTGGCAACCGCGAGCAGAGCGTCAGTCGCGCCCAAGCGCTCAAGCGCGGCATGGGCGCCGGGATAGAGGACACCATCCGCCGCGCTGCTTTCTTTGCGCAAAGCGATTGAAGCGGCACGGAATGCCTGATCAAGATGAAGCTGCGTTGCGGCGTCCTGATCAGGGGCCAGCGCGGCGACGGCTTCGGGGACGGAGAGGCCGACGATACCGCGCACGGCTTCGCTTGTCGGCACCGGCAAGCTGATACGCGCGAACGCGGTGTGCATGGCGGAGATGATGGCGTGGACGCTGTCAATCAGCGTGCCGTCGCAGTCGAACACGGCCAGACGCAGCGCGCTCATCGGCTGCGGCCTTGGGGTTGGTCGAGGATGCCGTCGAGCAGGTCTTCATCGTCTGTCATGTTCATGTCCCAGCCGAACAACCGCCAGCTATGCGCCATGTGTTCGGAGAGCGGGGCGCGGAAATCGAGGATGCGGCCCGATCCGTCGGGATGGGGCACTTGCAGGCGGCGGGAGTGGAGGTGGAGTTTGCGGCTGACCGCGCCCTCGACCCGCTTTTCAGCCTCCTCGGAGCGGGGGCCGTATTTGCCGTCGCCGATGATGGGATGGCCGATGACGGACAGGTGTGCCCTGATCTGGTGCGTGCGGCCTGTGACGGGGCGCACAACAAGCCACGACGTGCGGGTGGCGGCGGTATCGACGACGGCGTAATCGGTGATCGCGCGCTTTGCGCCGAAATGCTCCTCGATGTCGTTCGGGTCGATGCACATCATCTTCTCGCCGTGACTGCCCGGTGCTTTGACGAGCGCGGCCTTGATGGTCCCGTCGCGCGGCTTGGGGACGCCGATGACAGCGGCCCAATAGGTCTTGCGGGCGGCTTTGGAGCGGAACGCGGCGGTCAAATTCCGCGCGGCGAGTCCGGTACGGGCCAGCATCAAGAGGCCGGAGGTGTCTTTGTCGATGCGGTGGACCAGCTTGGGCGTCTCGCCGTCACCCGCCAGCGCGGGGAGCATTCCGTCGATATGGCGGTTCTGGCCCGTGCCGCCCTGCACCGGAATTCCGGCGGGTTTGTTGAGGATGATGACGTGTTCGTCCTCGTACATCACGATATCGCGGATGAACTTGACGTCCGCCGCCGGAACATCCGGCCCGCGCGGTTTGGCGGGTGCGGCGCTTTTGGGCAGCGGCGGTATGCGGACGGTCATGTACTCCGCGAGGCGGTGGCCGGATTTGACCTTGCCGCCATCAACGCGGATATCGCCTTTGCGCAGCAGTTTTTCAATCAGGCCTTGGGTCAGCTGCGGAAACCGCTCACGCAGCCAGCGGTCAAGGCGGCGGTCCGCATCGGCAGCGGTTATTTCAATGTGATCGACGCCGCTCATGTCAGGATACTCCGCGCGAGAATGACGCCTGCGATCAGTGCGCCGATGGATAGGATAACCGAGCCGAGCACATAGCCGCCCGCCGCGATGGCCCTGCCCTGCTCTAACAAACGGAAAGCGTCAAGGGAGAAGGCGGAAAAGGTGGTGAAACCGCCCAGGATTCCGGTCAGCAGAAAAGGGTGCAGGTTGGGACCGACATCCTCGGCACGGGCCAACAGCACAGCGGCGGCGATGCCCATGATGAGGGAGCCGAGGATGTTGACGAGCATCGTGCCATAGGGGAAATCCGGCCCGGCAAGGCGCATGACCCAGCCGACCGATAAAAACCGCAGGGCCGCCCCGATGGCCCCGCCCAATGCAACGAAGAATACTGTCATGGAGGGGCTATACCGTGCGACAGCAATGCCGCGCAATGGCGGCTTTTAACCCACGTCTTGATGTCTTTTGCGGCTTCCGCCCCTTTTCGCGTCAGCGTGTTTTTCGGGATCAAGGTTACTGGCGGTTAATCCGGACGCCGCCTGCACGGTTTCAAGCATGGCGATTATTGACGCATAGCGGGCATTATTCTCCAGCGACTTGGGGCGATACATCTGATCGCTGCCTTGAAACGGTACAAGGCCGGCACGAATCCGATGTTCCAGTGAAGGATGCAGTTCAACATCATCAAGGCCGGTACGTTCAACGGGCTTATTCATACTGTAAGGCCATTTCACGGATTCATCGTGCTGGACTCCGAGCGCATCCGGCCACAACTGAAAATACCAGTTGTCGATTTGAAGGCCGACCCCTTTGGCCTGCTTAGCCATCCAATTCAGCGAAATATCCGACAAGCGGGATTCGTCTTCGGGGTAACCGCCTCCGATATCGGTATGCGCGCCCGCAAAACACATCTCGCGCAAGCGGACATGATTGGGATCCTCCGCTTTTGCCAGTTTTGCCTCGCCGCCGGGTGTGTCCTCATGCTCCCACCTGACCAGCTCGAACAAATCGCGTTGCTCATCCACAGCAATCGCGTGGCGCGCACAGGGAACTCTGGAACTGAGCGTTCTGTCATCGAAAACCATCCGTGTGAAAAGCGTCATCGTTTCCCACTTGGAATAGACACGGTCCCGGATGTCGCATTTCAACTCACCGGGAAACCGGATGTGGCAATAGAGAAAATAGGCAACACCCGGAACGACAGTCACAATCAACAGCCATTTGACGGCCCGTGCGAATGTCAGCCAGAATCCCGGGTCAGCCTTAGCGGCACCCTCAGGAATTTTTTCAATTGGTGCGAGAAAAGGCCAGACACCGCTTGCATACAGAGTATACGCCAATGCGATAGACAATATCGTGGCAATAAAAATAGCGATCAAAGCACCTATGGCACGGGGATGCCACATAGAAGAAACCGTGTCGAAGACACCTATGAAATAAGGAACGGCGTTGGATATGCCCCGGTTGGGGATGATATCGTGCTTCGCATCGAACATTTCCTCTTGTGCGAGCTGATCAGACATCCCGCTCTGATAACGGTCACGAAAAGCCGCTGCCAGAATGGATCGCTGATCCAAGCGTTCCTTTTTCAACTTGTAGAGTTTTTCCACCTTGTCGGTCAGCGGCTTGTCCGGTTTGCCGAACTTTTTGATTAACTGCTGTTTGTATTCCCTCAAACGGACTGATCCGGTGTGCTGATAGACCTTGATCACACCTTCCTTCGCGATCTTTCGCACCGCCTTGGCATCACGGGGCGGGCGGTTTTCTTCACCCGGCTTGAGGGGAGAGCCATCATGTGTGGGGATACCGCAATGACTGAGAACACCGCTCAGAAGACGCACGGTGTAAGCGCCACGGCTGAAACCGAAGAGATAGATTTTATCGCCGGGACGCCACAAACGGATGATGGCGGCATAGCAATCGACAACGTTTGTCGTCAGCCCCCAGCCGGTTGCCATGCCCACAATATTACGCACACTAACATAGGTGCGCCAGAGGGCGTTACTGCCCGGTGGCGCGGTTCCAACGCCACCGTCGTAGAAAGTCACTTGCTCGGAGGGGTCAATTTCTGTGTCCGGCCCGCAGCGGGTAGCGCGGTATAGTTTGTATATATTGCTGCGCCGCTCATCGAAACTGATCCCTGAGCGTTGTCCCGTACCGTCAGAAAATATAACAACATTCTTCGCCATTGGTCCCCTCCAATGGCTCAACGCTACAATTCGTGAAAGACAACTGCAAGTAAAGGTTAATGAAGAAAACTGTCGTGTCAGACTATCACGTCAGGTGTTTCGCCGCGTAGGCAATCGCTTCGATGGTTTGATCGATATCGGCATCGGTTATAGCCAGCGACGGATAGGTTTTGCCCATCGGCTTGAAGATGCCCCGTTCGCGCAGCAGGGTGTTGAAACGGATGTTTTTGGCCATGTCCGCGCCGTGAACATCGCGGTAATCGCGCACGTCGCGGTCGGTGAAGACGACGTCGAAGAGGGTCTGATCGCCAACGATGCGGTGGGCGTGGCCCGCCTCGTTAAGATGCGCTGAGAAGGCATCCATCAGCGTTTGACCCACATGGCGCAAACGCTCGTACGCACCGTCGCGGCGCAGGATTTCCATTGTCTTCAGGCCCGCCACAGCGGCGACGGGATTGCCGCTGAGCGTGCCAAGCTGCATCAGGAAACCGTCCGCGCCGACGATGGCTTTGTCGAAATGCGCCATGATATCGGCACGCCCCGCCGTTGCCGCTAGCGGGAAACCGCCACCGATGATCTTGCCGAGCGAGCACAGATCAGGAGTAACGCCGTAAAGCTCTTGCGCGCCACCATACGAGAAGCGGTAGCCTGTGACGACCTCATCAAAGATCAGGACAATGCCGAGCCTGTCGCATTCCTCACGCAGGAATTCGAGGAAACCGGGGGCGGGCGGGATCAGGCGTTGCAATGGCTCGACGATGATGCCCGCGATCTCGTGACCATGCTCGGCCAGCAATGAGCGGGCAAAATCGATGTCATTGAACGGCGCGATCAGCATTTCGGCGCGCACGCTTTCGGGGATGCCCGCCGAGTCCGGCACCGCTTGCGGGAAGTTGACGAGTTTTGCGGGGGCCAGCGACATCTGCGCCTCCGCGCTCATGCCGTGATAGCCCCCCTCAAATTTCATAATCTTGTCTCGGCCCGTGAAGGCGCGGGCGAGGCGGATGGCGTACATATCCGCCTCTCCGCCTGATGAGACGAAGCGGACCTGTTCGGCGCAGGGGACGGAGCGGACGATTTCTTCCGCAAGTTCGATCCCGCGCGCGTTGGTGGCGAAAAAGGTCATGCCTTTGTCAAGCTGCTCACGCGTTGCGTCCAGCACCTCAGGGTGACCGTGGCCGAGGAGCATAGGGCCGGAGCCGATCAGATAGTCGATATATTCCTTGCCGTTTTCGTCCCAAACCCGGCTGCCCTTACCCTCGCGGATGATGATGTTCGGGTCGAAATTGCCGAAGCCTCCGGCGGGCAAAACCGTTTTGGCCCGCGCGATCCAATCGTCTTGAGAAACCTGTGAGAGATGCCCGTCCATGATCCGACTCCGCTATAAAGGTTTCCCATCTTTTGCCGAGAGCGGCACGTGCGTCAATCATTCAGGACAGAGCGGGTAGACGGGTAATGCCTCAGCTACCTATACTCGCATCATGCTTCGCAAGGTTTTGAAAATTCTGCACACCATTTCAGCATGTGGCCTGATCGGCGGGTTGGGCTGTTATATGCTTTTGCTGGTCTACGCGCCGCAGGCGACACCCGCCGCCTATGCGGATTTGCGGGAATCTATCGCATTGGTGAGTGATTTTATCCTCGTCCCATCGTTGGGGATCGCATTGGTGTCCGGCCTGTTCGCGATGGCGTTTCATATGCCGTTCATGGACAAGGGTTGGGCCTGGGCAAAGACGGCAATGGGCATTTTGATGTTTAAAGGGGTGCTGACCGTGGTTGGCGCGAAGGCGGATTATGCGGCGGGCGTGTCGCGTAAGATTGCGGATGGCGAGCCTGTGAAGGGTGTGTTGGAAGATGCGCTGGCCTATGAGTGGAGCACGCTTTGGATCGTGATGGCATTGTCGCTGGCAAATGTGGTGTTGGGTGTCTGGCGACCCCGGTTTGCGCGCCCCGCCCCCGTACCAGAGCAAGAGCCTGCGGAGTGAGGCGTGGTGACAGATCGTTGGAAAATGCTCGCGCTTGCGCATCGCAAGCTGCGGCGTGATCTGCGCGAAGCACTCTACCTGATCGACGCGACCTCGATAAAGCTGAACAGCCTCAGCGCGGATTGGGCCAAAGCACAGCGCCAGTCTTTCGGGGCCAAGGCGCATGTCGTCCTTGATGCCGATACTGGTATCCCCGTCTATTCGCTGGTCACGGCGGCGGCTGACAACATTGATGCGCAGATGGTCCCCCGACAACCTTTACAGACCGCCACCGACACAAAGCGATCCAAGGCAGGTAAAACCCGATTTTCAGGAAACATACTATGACGCATGAAACCTGCCGGACACTCGTGCGACAAACCCGGCAATGACGCTGATAGATTTGCTCCCGCTTTCAAGCGATCACACTGGGCGGGGATGGGGCGGTCACAGCTTTTTGGCCTATCCTTGTTTTTGGCATGTATGCGGTGCAAGCTGCAAATAAAGGTTGCCGTTGATCTATCGTGAAGCGCGATCAGGTTGAGACACAGAGCGTCGGGAAATACGCAATCGCGCAATACCTGATCCATTTGATTGCGTTTTACGCTAACACGCGGGAGTACGAAGTTATGGGTTACAAGTTCATCGGCGAGGATGCGGGTGACCTGTCCGGCTGGACTGTCGCGTCAGCGGGGGATGTGGATGGCGACGGGCGCGATGATCTCATCATCGGGGCACTACGTGGCGATGGCGGGGGCATTCGTTCCGGCGAAAGCTACCTGATCACTGCTGCCGATCTTGCCGCGGCTGATGCCGCCGACGGCAACATCGATAGCGAGATTGATCTCGGCAATATCGCCGCGCAGGCAAGCTCGTACAAATTCATTGGCGAGGATGCGGGTGACCAGTCCGGCCGATCCGTTGCTTCAGCGGGGGATGTGGATGGCGACGGACGCGATGATCTCATCATCGGGGCAAATGGCGATGGCGGGGGCAGTTTTTCCGGCGAAAGCTATCTGATCACCGCGGCCGATCTTGCCGCCGCTGATGCCGCCGATGGCACCACAGACGGCGAGATTGATCTCGGCAATGTCGCCGCGCAAGCAAGTTCGTACAAATTCATCGGTGAGGATGCGGATGACTCGTCAGGCGCCTCTGTCGCTTCGGCGGGGGATGTGGATGGCGACGGGCTCGATGATCTCATCATCGGGGCAATAGGTGCCGATGGCAGGGGCACCAATTCCGGCGAAAGCTATCTGATCACCGCGGCCGATCTCGCCGCCGCTGATGCCGCCGATGGCAGTGCCGACGGTGAGATCGATCTCCACAACATCGCCGCGCAAACAAGCTCCTACAAGTTCATCGGCGAGGATGCGGATGACCGCTCCGGCTTCCCGGTCGCGTCGGCGGGGGATGTGGATGGCGACGGGCTCGATGATCTCATCATCGGGGCATGGAGGGCCGATGGCGGGGGCGATCTTTCCGGCGAAAGCTATCTGATCACTGCCGCCGATCTCGCCGCCGCTGATGCCGCTGATGGCAGCGTGGATGGTGAGGTTGATCTCGGCCATGTCGCCGCGCAAGCAAACTCCTACAAATTCATCGGCGAGGATGAGTTTGAATTCTCCGGCCGCTTCGTTGCTTCAGCGGGGGATGTGGATGGCGACGGACGCGATGATCTCATCATCGGTGCAAATTGGGCCGATGGCGGGGGCGATCTTTCCGGCGAAAGCTATCTGATCACTGC
>CALFAK010000036.1 GCA_937948985.1 uncultured Neomegalonema sp.
CTGCCCACCATGCCCCAACCGGACCATGCGGAAACCCCGTCCATTATCTGTTTCAGCCCGTCGATCACGCCACGCCCTCCCTTTAGCGTAGCTTGAGCGAATACACCTCACACCGCAACCGTTAACCCCCATCCGTATCCGACGTACTCGACCTGTATGACGGCCCGCGCCCCGTACTTCTTGCGACCAGTTCCAACGCCTGATCCAGATTCTTGATGCTGACCTCGGTTTGCGCGAACGGGATGCTGATCCCTTCCTCACGGAAGCGGCGATCAATCTCGAAATTGATATCCGACCGCACCGTCAGCACCCAGTTCACATCGCGCAGATGCACGCGCAGCTCAAAGTCCAGCGAGCTGGCCCCGAACGCCTGAAACACCACCACAGGCGGCGGACGGCGCAGGACCATCGGATGCGCGCGGGCGATCTCCAGCAAGATCTTCTCGACCTTGCGCACATCGGTCCCGTAATCGACGCCGACAGGACAGATCGCCCGCCCCATCAGATCACCATGCGTAAAGTTCGTCACCGCGCCGGAGATCAACTCCGAGTTCGGCACGATATAGCTGGCCTTGTCAAAGGTCTGAATCTCGGTCGAGCGGACGTTGATCTTCTTCACCGTCCCGTGCGTGCTCGACACTTCGATCCAATCCCCGACCTTGATGGGCCGCTCGATCAGCAGGATAACGCCGGAGACGAAGTTGTTGACGATATTCTGCAGACCGAAGCCGATGCCCACACCCAGCGCCGCGCCAAGAAATGCCAGATTAGTAAGATCAATCCCCCCGACGCTGACCGCCAACAGGCCGGAGACAAAGAACCCCAGATACCCCAGCCCTGACACGATCGACGAGCGCGCACCCACATCCAACCGCGTTCGCGGCATCACCGCACGGCGCAGCAACGCTTGAAGCAGGCGGGTGACGAACAAGCCCAGCCCGAATATAAACGCCGCGATCAGCAAATCGCCGGGGCGGAACACACTGTCCCCGATCTTAAAACCCTCGGTCAGCCCGAAATAGACCTCCTCCAAATCCCCCATCGTCGCGCCCCAAACCAGCGCAAGCACAGGGGCGGCCATCAGCGAAAGCACGAACCCGACGAAGACGGGCAACAATCCGAGCCGCTGCTCAGGCTTGCCGTCTTCGGTTTTCTTTCTGCCATCCCCCGCGACTTCATAAAGCGCCTCAGACGCCTCCCGCGCGACCAGGAACAGCACAACGGCCACCCCGATGACCGCAGCACTGAGGATCGCGTTCTGGAAAATGTATCGCGAGAGCGCGAAATACCCGATTGCCGCCGATGCGGGCGCGGCAATCGAAATGAGATATGCCAGCTTACATCCCGTGGCGATCAGCGTGTCCGCGAAAGGCGTCTCCTCATCACCCGTGGCCTCGGTTTTATCATCAGCAACCGCCCGCGCCTGCGCGACCCCGCCCCAGATTTTCGCAAACCGCCACAGGTAAAACGCACCGAACACGATGACGCAGAAATTAACGACCGTCAGCGCCTCGATGGGAACGCCAAGTTTCTCACCGCCACCGATCAGCGCGATGTCCAGAGCCAAACTCAGGCCCACCATCATCGCATACCACGCCGCTTTCGCCGCCGTCCTGTCGTCCAACACAGACAACCGCAAGGATGGCACCGCCGGCGCGAAGAAAGCGTAGATCAGCGCATACATCACCGCCATACTCGCGGCGGCAAGCGTCAGCGCATCGACGACAATTTCGCCCTTCGGCCCCAACAGCTCAAGCACCTCAAGCGCATACCGGATGGCGGCCAGTGCGGCGATGGGCATGATCAGGCGTGTCAGCGTAACCCCGATACCCACCAACAACCGCCGCGCCCGTGATGGTCCATCCCCCAATGCCGGGTCAGGCAATGTTTCCAGCCTTGCCGGCTTTTCAACCGGGGGTTCATGGGCATTAAGGCCACCGAATGCGGACAGTTCGGTCTCGTCATGAATCTCCTTGGGCGAATAAACATCCATCGCCGCAGACAAACGCCGCAAAGCACTGCGGCGGAAAAAGAAAATCAGCAAAAACGCAAACAAAAGCGCCGCAACCGCTAAAAATCCCGTCGAAGACCAAAGCGCCGCCCGGCGGGTGCGGGACGCTTCATCCGTCGCCTCTGACAGCAATTCAAACCCAACACCAATCCCCTGATTGGCGGTCACCACCCAATTACGCGGATCAAGCGGCAAGGGGCCGCGCTCCAGAAGTTTGTTTGTGAACCGTTTTCTCTGCGCTTCCGTCGCTGTCGCAATCAAACGGTCCGCACGGGTGAAGGCCAGCTGCGATTTACTGACAACCGCGTTCAGATCTTCGATTTGCCCGTTAATCTGCTTGCGCTCTGCGGCAACCGAAGCGTCCTCACTCGCCCCTTCCGCCGGGGCCGGACCCAGCGCCTCAAGCTGTTCTTGCAACGGCGCCAATTGTGCCTTCGCCGCATCCAGCAATGTCCGTGATTTGATACGAACCGGATCCAGTTGCTCACGCAGGGCTTGGGCCAGCTTCGGGTCCACATCCCCTGTCTTGAGCGTCTCATCCGCCCGCGCCGCATCCGTTTCCCACTTCTGAAACAGCGCGCCGGCATTGTCGAGCGTCACTTCTTCCGTTTGTGCGAAGGCCCCGAAAGAGAGCGTAAACGCAAACAACAGCGCCCATAACGCTGCGATCAGACGCGAATGCAGCATCAATTCTCCCCAGCACAAATCGCCAGAAAATTATCAATATCGCTTTCCGGCGTCGTCGGCGCACAGACCAGCCGCACCATCACCGCCTCCCCGTCACCATCTTCCGTTTGCGAAGCCGGCTCCAGATAATACGCCGCCCCCGCCTCCCGCAAACGCCTGTGAACCGGCAACGGTATGCGCGCAAAAATCATGTTCGCTTGCGGCTCATTCAGAACATCGATCTCAGGATGCGCGGCCAGCGCGGCGGCCACTTTCTGCCCCATCGCATTGGCATGGCGCGCATTGCGCAACCACAGATCATCCGTCAGATACGCATCCATCTGCGACGACAACAACCGCCCCTTCGAGACGAGATGCCCGCCCCTCTTGCGCCGGAATTCAAACTCCGCAATCCGCGCGGCCTGACGCTCCGGCTCAAAGAAAATCACCACCTCCGCCGCCAGCGCCCCGTTCTTGGTCGCGCCGAGGCACAGGACATCGACACCCGCTTGCCAGCTTATCGCGGCGGCACTTTCATTGCCCGCGACCAGCGCATTCGCAAACCGCGTCCCGTCCAGATGAACCGCCATGCCTTTGGCATGGGCGATCCCGCACAGTTCCGACAGCTGCGCCGCCGTATAAAGCGCGCCCATTTCGGTCAGATTGGTCAAGCTTAGAGCCGCAGGTTGCGCCTGATGCACTCCCCGCGCGCCCGCCTCGAGCAGCGCCGCACTCAGGGCAACCGGATCAATCCGCGCCTGCTCACCGGGCAGCAGGTGCAGCTTCAACCCGCCACCATAAAACTCCGGTGCGCCGCACTCATCCTCGGCGATATGCGCGACCTCATGGCAGAAAACCGTACCCCAGGGCGGCGAAAGACTCGCCAACGTGATCGCATTCGCCGCCGTACCCGTCGAGACCAGAAACGCACGCAAATCGGTCTCAAATATCTCTTTCAGCCGCTCCTCAACCTTCGCTGCCAGCGGGTCTGCGCCATAAGACCCCAGCGCATCCGCATTCGCCCGCGCGATGGCCTCGATAATTTCCGGCGAAGCCCCGAAAGCGTTGTCGCTGCTGAAATTCATCAGTGGCCCTCTTCAATAACGTAGTCGTACCAATCCTCTTCACCAACCTCATACTCCGGAACAGTCGCGTTGCGCATGGAATTTCCACTACTGTGAACAGAATTGCGATCACCGGTAACCAGCGGATGCCATCCGGGCAGCTTTTCCCCATCCGCCAACAGCCTATACGCACAGGTTTTCGGCATCCATTCGCGCGCCCCGACGATACTTTCAGGCGTCAGCTGAATGCAGGTCGGCACCAAAACCGAGCGCATCGCATAGCTGGAGCAGCGGCAGGTTTCCTCATCAAACAGACGGCACGCGATGTTAGTATAGGCGATCTCATGCGGAGGGTCTTCATTCTCCATCTTCAGCATACAGCACTTGCCACAGCCATCGCACAGCGCCTCCCATTCCGGCGTGGTCATCTCCGCCATCGGGACCGTTTCCCAGAATTTCGGGCGCAGCGCCTTCTCATCCGCGCTCATCGGTTCAGCACTTCCCCGAATCCACCGAAAAACGCGTTGAGCAGGAACCACAACACCACGAGGAACAGCGCGATCACCAACGCCTGAATCACAACATTACGCGGTGTCATCCGCCAATCGAGAGGCGGATCCTCATTCGCCTCGTTCGGGTCAAGACCCGCCCGCTGCCGCGCTTCCCGACCCGTAAGCGCCCCGCCCGCCTCATGCCGCATCTGATCGAGCTTGGCCATCGCATCGGCCACGCGCTTTTTATCTTTCGGGTCCGCCATTGTGTTGCCCAATCTTTCATTAAAAGCATCCGTGAACCCGACAGACAACCACACCAAACAAGAGTTAATCAGGTGATTGTGAAGTCATCTTCACGGACTTTGATCCGCCGATGCTGTATAACCCCATAAAATCTTCAGAGGTACATTTATGATTAAACGTTTCTTGCGCGGATGCGCCGTGGTCCTGAGCTTGCTGGCAATGCCGACACTGGCGGTGGCCGGACAAGATACCCTCGAAAGCAAAATCATCACAGGTTTTGAACCCTTTGAGCCACCGACACGCCCCCTGATCATGACCGACGGGTCAGAAGCGACCCTCGCCTCTTTCAAGGGCGAATTGGTGCTGGCGACCGTGTGGTTCACAACATGCCCGTTCTGCGGAAAAGAAATGCCCATGCTCGATAAGCTGGCCGCTGATCTCAAAGCGCGCGGCATCGACAACATCCGCTTGCTGCCCGTCTCCATCGACAATTTCGTGTATCGCGAAACCCCCGAGGCGGCACAAACCCGCATCGCAAAATTCTATGACCGCAAGAGACTGAGCAATCTGGACAGCGCGGTTGACGTTAACGCGGTCAATTCCGGTCTTTTGTTCAACCCTGACCAAGTGGGCACACCAACCACCTTCTTCATCGCCCCCAGCGGGAAAATCATCGCTGTTCTGGCCGAGCCGACAGTTGATTGGAACCTGCCCGGCACCGTTGAATTCCTGCAAAGTCTGGCCGCATCATGATCTTACGCACCCTCCTCGCCGCCACCATTCTCGCCAGCACTGTCAGCAGCGCCTATGCCGCCTGCTCCAACCCGATGCGCCGCGACTCGATGATGTTTCCGGGCATGAAACACACTCCCTCACCCGAGGCCATGCCCGATATCGCCTTCATCCGCGAGGACGGCACAACGGGCAATTTTGATGAACTGCGCGGCAATCCCACAATCGTCAGCTTCTGGCGAACGATCTGTCACGGTTGCCAGCTTGAACTGCCATCCGTCAACGCGATGCTCGGCGAATACAAAAACCGCAGCGACATCAACTTCCTCTCGCTGACGGTGCAAGACACGAAAGAAAGCGCCCGCGCCTACCTTGATCGCAAAGGCCACAACAACGTCGATGTCAATCTCGACCCCGGCGCCGCAATCTTCAGCGATCTGTGCCTCGCGGCAACCCCGACCCATGTGATTCTCGACGAGAATGCGCAGATGGTCGGCGTTTTCGTCGGCCCGCGCGAATGGACCGATGAGGATACCACCGCGTTTCTCGATGACCTGATCATCAAGGGCACCTTATAAGCACCCTTAATCCGTTACCTGAAAATTAACGAAGGTCAGCTTCTCTGAGGCTGACCATATTTTTTTTGAGAGAGAACCCATGCGCTTCCTCACCACAATCGCCGCCGCCCTGTACGCGCTCACCCTGTCACTCACCCCTGCCGGCGCCTTGGACAGCTTTGCCAGCAACGTCGTTATTTCCGACATCGGGGCGACAATTCCCGTCGAACAAATCGAATATGCCGATGGCCGCAAAGGAACCCTCAAGGACTTCGAGGGCAACGTCATGGTTGTCACACTCTGGCAAGCGGATTGCCCTTTCTGCCACAAAGAACTCCCTGTCCTCGACCGCCTTTCCCGTGACATGGACGGTCAAGGCATCAAAGTCGTCGCGCTGGGCCTCGACCAGAGCATGAGCCAAATTCAGGGCTTTCTGAACGGGAAGCAACTCAACAGCCTGACCCCGATCATGGATTCCGAGAAGATCAACGGCTCGCTGTTTTCCATCGAACATTTCGGCAGCTTCTCAATCGCCACCCCGACCAGCTTTATCGTCGATAAATCAGGCAACGTCGTCGCCCGCGTCTGGGGTCTTGTCGATTGGGACGGTGATCCCGCCCGCGACTTCCTCCGCAATCTGGCGGCAAGCTGAGGCGTTTCAAGCATGATCAAAGCCATCCAAAAGGGTGGCTTTTACAAGACAACCATCAAGTGCATCATCCGTACGCCCCTAAAACAACAACCCGACCACCACCAAAGCCAACCCGAAAAACGCCGTCCCGACCGAGGCCATGTTCATTGCCACCAACATGTTCAGCGCCGCCCGGCTGCCCTCATCCTCACCGGACCGCTTGATGGCGATGGCTTTGCGGATGCAAAGGCCTAGCCCGATCAGCCCGATCACCGTCAGAACAATACCGATGTAAAACGCGATTTGCCCCATTAGTACGCCCCTTTTCCGTTATCCGACCCGCATATCATAGCGATCGCGCACCGCGAACAGGGTTTTCACACAAGAATGTCGCGCCCCTCCCCTTGCTCCCGCGCTCAAAATCCGGCTACCTCTCCTCAAGCAAAAACGGGGACGATATGAGCGGATTTACCCATTTCGATGAAAGCGGCGCGGCGGCAATGGTCGATGTGTCACAAAAACCCGTCACGTCGCGCAGCGCCACAGCACGCGGACGCATCACCATGACCGCTGAGACGCTGTCTATGATCCTCGCCAAAGGCCACAAGAAGGGCGATGTCCTCGGCGTCGCCCGCCTCGCCGGGATCATGGGCGCAAAGCGCACGTCAGACCTGATCCCCCTCTGCCACCCCCTGGGCCTCTCCAAAGTCTCCGTCGATTTCACCCCCGACGAGGCCACCAACAGCATTGAGATCGAGGCGACCGCCAAAGTCACGGGCCAGACCGGCGTCGAGATGGAAGCACTCACCGCCGTCAGCGTCGCGGCTCTCACCATCTACGACATGTGCAAAGCCGTCGATAAAGCCATGCAAATCTCCGACATCCGCCTGACTCATAAAGAGGGCGGCAAATCCGGCGTATTCGAGGGCGCATGACACCTATGCTCTCCGTCACCGAAGCCCGCGCCCGCATCCTCGCCCTGATGGCCCCCGTGGGTCGCGAGGTCGTGCCGATCACGGACGCCGTCAACCGCGTCATCGCCGAACCAATCACCGCCCTGCGGACCCAGCCCCCCTTCAACGCCTCGGCAATGGACGGCTACGCGGTCCGCGCGTCAGAAGTCAGCCCCGGCGCATCCTTGACAATCACCGGGGAATCCGCCGCCGGACACCCCTTCAACGGCGCTGTTCCGCCGGGCCATTGCATCCGCATTTTCACAGGCGCACCCGCTCCGGAACCGCTCGACCGGATCATCATTCAGGAAGATGTCACCCGCGAGGGGAACCGCATCATCCTGAACGACAACCTCGACCCCGGCCCCTACCTGCGGCGCGCGGGCCTCGATTTCAACGCCGGAGACACACTCCTCACCGCTCCCCGGCGCCTGACACCGGAGAATATCGCCCTGCTCGCCGCCAACGGCACACCCTTCGTCACCGTCCATCGCAAACCCCGCGTGACCCTCCTCGCCACAGGGGACGAGCTGGTCCTGCCCGGCGCACACACCCCGGACGGCGCAATCATATCGTCCAACAATTTCGGCCTGCGCGCCCTGATCGAGGCGCTGCACGCCAGTGCCGAAATCCTTCCCATCGCCGCCGACGACACCGCCACCTTGCAGCGGCTTGGCCGCGAGGGCGCGCAATCCGACCTTTTCGTGACACTGGGCGGCGCATCCGTCGGCGATCACGATCTCATCCGCCCCGCGCTCAAGGAAATCGGTCTCGAACTCGACCTCTACAAAATCGCCATGCGCCCCGGAAAACCGCTGATGGCGGGGATGCTTGGCGGCACGCCCATGCTCGGCCTGCCGGGCAATCCCGTTTCCTCAATGGTCTGTGGACGCATCTTCATGGCCCCCGCAATTGACCGCCTCGCGGGCCTTGCCGGAGACGCCCCCACCCTGCAAACAGCGACCCTCACCGTCGACTTGCCACGGAACGGCCCGCGTGAACATTACATGCGCGCATGTTGTCAAAGCAGGAACGGTACGTTACTCTGCACCCCATTCGACAGTCAGGACAGTTCGCGCCTCGCATTATTGTCAGAAGCCAACGCCCTTGCCATGCGTCCTGCCGATGAAAACCCGCGCAAAGCGGGCGATCCGATACAAATATTAATACTGTAAAAAAATAACGTGACCTGACTTGACACAGGGAATGAACTTAAATAGAACGAAAAGCGATAGGGAAATAACTGGGAAGGCGAAGCCCCATGTTGACTAAAAAACAGCATCAATTACTGACATATATCGACGATTACATCAGCGAAAAAGGTATATCACCTTCCTTCGATGAAATGAAAGAAGCACTGGAACTGAAGTCCAAGTCGGGTATCCACCGTCTCATCAGCGCGTTAGAGGAACGCGGCTTTCTACGCCGCCTTCACCACCGCGCCCGCGCACTTGAAATCATCAAACGCCCGGAAGAAATGTCCAAAGCGGCGGCACAGGCGCAGGGCTTCAAACCCCGCGTGATCGAAGGCGGGCGCCCCTACGGCAATGCGCCAATGCCTAATGAGTTCCGCGAAATACCGATGATGAACAAAATCGCCGCCGGTCTGCCAATCGAAGCGGCCCGCGCCCACGAAGACACGGTCATGGTTCCCGGCAACCTTGTCCCCTCCTCCGGTGAATTTTACGCACTGACCGTTGAAGGCGACTCCATGACGGGTGTGGGCATCAACGATGGCGACACGGTCATTGTAGAGCGCAGTGATACCGCCCGCACAGGCGAAATCGTCGTGGCCTATATCCACGGTGAGAACATGGCGACGCTCAAAACTTTGCGTATGAGCGGCAAATCTATCGTGCTTGAGGCCGAGAACCCCGCTTATGAAAAGCAGGTTTACAAGCCGAACGCCGTCACAATCCAAGGCCGCCTATCCGCCCTGATGCGTCGGTATAACTGATAAATCTGTTGCCCCGCACCTGATGCGGGGCAACTTTCAAAAAAGCACGCGCAAGCGGCAGTTGGCCACTCAACTTATGTCGATTTAGTCCGCGCATATTGCCCGTAAGGGCGATACTTATACAGATAAGTCGGCAAGATCGCGCCCAGCGTTGAAGGCTGGATATCCAGATCTTCCAACGATTTCGCACTCTCCGACACCACATTATCTTCCGCCAGCATCGCAACCTGATCCCGCGTCAGCATCGGCGGCAGACCCAGCAAGCGGTTCGGCAATTCAAATACCCACGCTTGCATCCGCGCCGCCCAATCAGGCACGGGCAAGATAAACGCTTTGCGCCGCGTCTCTGACAGCACACGCTCAAACACGTCACGCATCGAGAGCGTTTCCGGACCGCCCAGCTCAAATACCTGCCCCCGCGCCGCAGAGCTCTCAACCGCACGCACCGCCGCCTCGGCCACATCACCCACATAAACAGGCTGAAACCGGGTCTCGCCCCCGATCAATGGCAGTACAGGCATCATCCGCGCAAGCCCGGCAAAGCGGTTAAAGAACTGGTCCTCCGGCCCGAACACCAATGAAGGGCGCAAGATTGCTGCGCTTGGCACATGCTTCAGCACGGCTTGCTCCGCCTCGCCCTTGGTACGCTGATACGCAATTTCCGACTCCGCATCCGCACCGATTGCCGATATTTGCACCAGCCGGGTCACACCATGCTTCGCACACAACCGCGCAATCCGCTCCGCCCCGTCCGCTTGCACCGCGTCAAAGGTCTGCTTTCCCGTTGGGAATAAAATTCCCACCAGATTGATCACAGCATCAGAACCGACAATCGCTCGCTCCGTGGAGGCCTCATCGCGAATATTGGCCTGGATCGGCTCAACCTGCCCCACATCTCCCGCTGTACGCAGAAACAGCGCCTCGTTCTGACGGCGCACCGCGACACGCACCCGCCAGCCGCGCTTGGCAAGCTTGCGCACCGCGTAGCGCCCGATAAAACCAGAACCGCCGAAAACTGTAACGATGGGCATGATATTCTCCCGCTATTCCACCGCACGGGTATTAGCCCAGTGACGCAGACAGGGAAAGGGCATAAGAACATCAAACCACAGGATAATGAGGCTGCATGAGCACTGACCCGCAAGACACCCGCATCGAGGAACACCTCGCCCATCACGATGCGGCCATCGACGACATCTCCGCGCAAATGGCAGACCAATGGGACGCCATCCGCAGGATCGAGCGCAAACTCGAAGTTATCATCACCCATCTCAAATCGATGGAACCGGAGGGCGAAGCACCCGAAATCACCCCGCCACCACACTATTAAAGCGAACACGAGCGAAAAAATCCAGCTAAAGCTGATCGCTTTCATTATTAAGGCGAACGTAAGACGATAGGGGGTTGACCGCCAAAAATGTTTTTCTGGTATTTTGTACCCGAATCAGGCATCAAGGCGATGCTGAGTTACCAAGAATCGCTTCACTGTCTCCTTCACGGCTGCAGTTTTCTACGACCTTGCTCTGACTGCGCCAGAGCTGCCGCACATTGCGGGCAGTACACTTAAAGGAGATATCACGATGGCTAAAGGCACCGTGAAATGGTTTAACCCAACCAAGGGTTTTGGCTTCATCCAGCCTGAAGGCGGATCGCGCGACGTATTCGTACACATTTCTGCTCTTGAGCGTGCAGGCATCCAAGGCCTCGACGACGGTCAGAAAATCCAGTTCGACGTAGAAGCAGGCCGCGATGGCCGCGAGTCGGCAGCGAACCTCGTTCTGCTCGACTAATACCGTCCCGACGCATTGCGTCTCGGTTTAAAGAATTTGAAACGCCCGGTTTCGCCGGGCGTTTTTTTTGTATCACCGCGCCGAGGCTGCACGGATTGCAGGCCAAATCTTGCCCTCAAGCTCACCCGGATTGATCGGGCCGACATGCTTGTAGATAATCACCCCGTTCTCATCCAACACGAACGTCTCCGGCAGTGCGGCAACGCCATACTCAATCCCCGTGCGCCCGCTCTCGTCAATCGCGACCGCCTCGAACGGATTACCAAGCGCCTCCAAAAACGCCCGCGCCTTCTCCGGCTCATTCTTGTAGTTAATCCCGATCACCCGCACCCCACTTTCGGCCAACTCGACCAATTTCGGATGCTCAATCCGGCACGGCGCACACCATGATGCCCAAAAATTCAAGACCACCGGCCCTTTACCCGTCAGCGCATCATGCGTAACGCTCTGCCCATCAGCCATCAAACGCGGCAAATCAAACGCGGGCGCGGTTTTCTCGATAAACGCTGAAGGTAAGGCATCGCGATCCTCGCGGATCAACAACCCCCACGCCATAACACCAAGCAGCCCCACGAACACGAAAACCGGAACAAACGCTCTCATGTCACATCCGCTTTCGCCCGCCGCCGTTCACCATCAAGGCTCTCAAGCTCGGCCTTCACCCGCCCCGCCCGCGACAGGGTCCACCATAAAACCAGCACCAACACCACCAGAGTGATGCCGTAGCAAGCCCAAATGAAAGGCGCATATTTATCGTATTCGGGAATCATCGCGTCACTCCTGAACCGCTGCCTGACGGATCGCCCGTATCCGCCGCTCACGGATTTCCGCCCGCACCCGAACCAGCCACAGTGTCAGGAAATACATATAAAACGCCGCGATCATAATCAGCAGCGGGCGGTGGAAGATATCGTGTAGGTTTTCCTCACCACCGATGGTCATGCTCGGCCCCTGATGCAGCGTATCCCACAGCTTGACGGAGTATTTGGCCAGTACCGCGAAAACACTGCCCACCAGACAGAAAATCGCCGCCGCCGGGGCCGCCTTCGCGGGATCATCAAACGCATCCCAGAGGGCGATATAACCGATGTAAAAGAAAAACAGGATCAGTTCGGAGGTCAAACGCGCGTCCCAAACCCACCACGCGCCCCACATCGGCTTGCCCCAAATCGCGCCTGTCACCAGCGCCAGCAACGTAAACGCCGCCCCGATCGGTGCCGCCGCCTTCGCGCTCAAATCGGCCACAGGATGCCGCCAAACCAGCGCGAAAACCGAGCAGATGCACATGATCAGGTAGACGATAATCGACATCGCCGCCGCCGGAACATGCACAAACATGATCCGCGCCCCGTCCCCCTGCTTAAAATCAGCGGGTACGACGTAAAGCGACAGGTAGAGACCCACGACAAACAACGTGATTGCGATAGCGCTCAGAAAAGGCAGCACCTTCCCGGACACGCGCATGAATTTATTCGGATTTGCAAAGCTCCACATGACGCTACCGATAGCGCGAAGTTTCCCCCCCGTCCAGCGACGCCCCATACAGCGACGCGAAGTCACATGCCGAATACGTCGTTAGCCTTGGCAGCAGCGCAACACGATCACATTCCTGTGAATGTCCGTGCAGCCCGATCACTTCACAAATCATCCCTTGTACAACCAAACGCGCAAAGGCATTCACAGCAAACAATCATACACCCGAGAGCACCTTTTATGATCGACATCCCCCGTATCGACCGCAGCCTGACCCCAGCCTTGCGTGCGGCCATAGACGGGAAAGCAAAACCTGTGGGCGCGTTGGGACGGCTGGAAGAGCTTGCGGTTCAGATCGGTCTCATACGCGGTGATTTACGGCCTGAATTGGGCAAAGCCCGCTCGGTTATTTTCGCCGGAGATCACGGCATTACCGCTGAAGGCGTCTCATCTCACCCGCCGGAAGTAACCGCCGCGATGGTTGAAAACTTCCTCGCTGGCGGCGCAACCATCTCCGCTTTCACCCGTATTGCCGGGGCTGAGTTGATGGTCGTTGATGCGGGTGTCATGTCAGATATCGCGCCGCGACCGGCGCTGATTAATGCGAAAATCGCTCACGGCACCGCAAATTCAGCACTCGGACCCGCGATGACGATGCGGCAATGCGAAGACGCCATAAATCGCGGCATCGAACTCGCGCGTGAGGCTGTCGCAGACGGCGTGGATATTCTCGCACCCGGTGAAATGGGCATCGGCAACACCGCCGCAGCCAGCTTGCTGCTTCACCGCCTTGCGCCGACGCAATTAGATGGCGTGATAGGTCGGGGCGCGGGATTGGACGATGCCGGGCTTGCCCGTAAACGCGCCGCCTTGCAACGCGCTGCGGCGCGCACTGACACAACAGATCCGCTGACAGTACTCGCTGAGTTCGGCGGCTTTGAAATTGCGATGATGACCGGGTTCATGCTTGGCGGCGCGGCGGAAAATCGCATTATCATAGTCGACGGTTTCATCGCGGGCGCTGCCGCTCTCGCCGCCACACGAATCAACATCGCGGCGCGGCAACGCATGGTTTTTGCCCATCATTCCGCCGAACCGGGCGCTGTGGACCTGCTCAACACCTTGAACGCGCGGCCCTTGCTGGACCTCGGCTTGCGTTTGGGCGAGGGATCAGGTGCCGCGCTCGCAATACCGCTTGTCCGTTCCGCTGCCGCCATTCTGACTGACATTGCGGACTATCCGCGTTAAAATGCAAGTCATGATAAAACGCGAAGCACAATCATTCTTCTCCGCTCTACAGTTTCTCACCCGCTTGCCCACGCCGAAATGGACAGGTTGGGAAGAAGGCCGCTTGGATCGTGCCGCCCCCTATTTCACACTTGCGGGTGTGATCATCGGCGCGCTTTGCGGTCTCGCCTACATCACGCTCATCCCTCTCACCACGCCCACAATCTCAGCCCTTTTCGCCCTTGGTCTCGGCGTATTACTGACCGGAGGGCTGCACGAGGACGGCCTTGCTGATTTCGCGGATGGCGCGGGCGGCGGTCGGGATCGTACCCATGCGTTGGAGATTATGAAAGACAGCCGCATGGGCAGCTACGGCGTCCTCGCCCTGATTTTCTGCATCACGCTCAAGCTGCTGACACTAAGCGCGCTGGCCCCGATGACGGCCCTCGTCGCCCTGATCGCCGCGCATGGTCTCAGCCGCGCGAGCCTCTTCCTCACCGTCAAATGGCTCGGCTACGCACGCCCGGAAAACGAGGGCAAGATCGCCCCCATCTCCCGCGTGGCAACCCCCGGCGCATGGGTCCGCCTTGCATTGATGAGCTTCATCGCTATCGCCCCCCTGATCGGTCTCGCCAGCGCGCAGGGGCAGATCGGCACGGTCATCACCGCCCTCGCGCTGGCCGTGATCACAACACTCTGGATCGTGCTGCACATGCGCCGCGCGCTTGGTGGCTGGACCGGAGACGCCCTCGGCGCGCAGCAGCAGGTGTTTGAAGCCGCGTTTCTCTTGGGGGTCAGCGGATGGATATACATCTGATCCGCCACCCCCGTACCATTGCCCCGCGCGGCACCTGCTACGGCGCGGCAGATATTGCTGCAGACCCTGAAATTTTAGAGGCTGACGCCGCCCGTATCGCGCCAATCCTGCCTGAAAACGCACGTTTTCTCAGCAGCCCCATGACCCGCGCCCACACCCTTGCCTTCCGCCTCGCGGGCCGGCCCGTTCCCACCGATCCGCGCCTTGTCGAGATGGATTTCGGTACGTGGGAAAACCGCCTCTGGTCAGACATTCCCCGCACGGAAATCGACGCGTGGGCGGCGGATACAGGTGGCTACACCCCGCCAAACGGCGAGTCTGTCAACACGATGGCCACCCGCGTCATCGGATGGTGGAACAGCATCGAAATCACAGACGTTCCCCTCATCGTGATCACCCACGGCGGACCGCTGCGCGTCATCGCCGCCCACATCCTCGGCGCACCCGCCGCCAACAGCATAGCTCTCGACATCAGCTGGGGGGGCCGCGTTACAATCCGGCGGGATGCGCAAAGCACAATGCTGACGGGCTGGAATCTGCGCTAAAACAAATCCATCTGCGCGTTTCCGGCACCCTCATGGCGCAGCAGGAAATCCTTCGTCTCAACCCCGCCGCCAAAGCCCGTCAGCGACTTATCGGCCCCGATCACCCGATGGCAGGGGATGACGATTGGTATCGGATTGGCCCCGTTCGCCGCCCCGACGGCGCGACTTGCTTTCGGCCTGCCGATGCGCGCGGCGATCTGGCCATAGGATCGCGTCTCCCCGAACGGAATTTCCAGCAGTGCCGCCCAAACTGATTGCTGAAATCCGGTTCCGGCGGGGCGCAGCGGCAGATCAAAAACCGTCAACTCGCCCGCGAAATACGCCGCCAACTGCGCCAGCACGGGTGCGAAAAGCCCTTCATCCCGTCGCCACTCAGGTTCGGGCGACACCGCCCGACTGCCGGACGGAAAGCTGATAAATCGCAGATACTCATCATCGCCGGCAATCAGCAAATCACCGACCGGGCTGGCATAATATCGATAAAATATCGGGTCACTCATCGCCAACACCGTAACAGAATACCACGACGATCACTCCCAAACATTGCGCCGCATAAATCCTCTCCACAAATCCGCACGATTACAGGCCCGCCGGAACCTTTCCGGTGGGCACTCTAAGTATTTGATTTTTCAGCATATCCGGCGGATCATGCAATGCATAAAGCGCCATCTCGTGACACTCTTTCAACGCGAAATCCACCGGATGCCTCCCCCGATCCCTGTGACCGGGCGGCTTTCCGGGCCGCATTGGCGCGATATAACGACCCGTTTCAGCCCGCGTCGCCAGCCTTTTCGCTTCCCAACGCGCCAACCGCCGCGCCTGTTTCGGCACATCGCCCAGCGCCAGATGCAAAGCCCGCAATCGCCGCATCAAATGAGCCGCACTGACCGTATCATCGGGCGAGATCACGACAACAGGCTCAAAAACCTGCACCTCGTCAAAAAACCGGATGCGCGGCACAGGCTTTCGCCCCTTCACGGAGGAACGCGCCTTGAACGATTTGCGCGCATCGAACAGCGCAAATGCCGGAATCCGCGCAACAGCACCGCCCGAAACACGCGGAATCGCAGGCACAGGCCCGCCACGCGGCACGGCCAAGCCCGCCTCAATCTTGAAAACCACCTTCACCACAACAACCAGCCGCCGGAACGCCGCTTCAGCGGGTCGCAAAACCCGCCAAATCCCCGTCCGCACATGCCTCGGCAAGACACCGCCATCACCCGCCATAACGAGCAACGCGGCGACCATCCGCAACAGCGCATCGCGCTGACGATCTATGCCCAGTGTCCAGTCCATGTAGCGCTAAATGTGTCCTTCTTCATTACCAATTACGCATCAAATAGAACATTATAGAAACAAATGTCAAGCGCACGCTGAAAACCATTCCAACACCAAAATTGGAAAACTGTGCGATGCTATCGCTTTAAGCGATTTCACCTGACGCAAGAAATGCCTCCGCTCCGCGACCTTTACGCCCTTATCATTGGAAACACGGCGCAAACGACTAAATTTGCGTCTGTAGGGGCATTGACGCGGCCCCTCAAAACACGGTTCTGTATCCCTTACAAGATTTCAACCTGACGAGGACCATCATGCGATTTGAAGCGCCGGAAACCATCGAAGCGGCGGTTGCCCTGCTCGCGGGCGAAAAGGGCATCGCGCGGCCCCTGTCCGGCGGCACAGACCTGCTGGTGCAAATGCGCTCCGGTCGGGTTGAGCCTGATTTGATCGTCGATATCAAACGCATCGCCTCCACCCGCACCATCACCCGCGAAGGCGGCGGCTATCGCATCGGCGCGGCCGTTTCCGGCGAAGAGCTGGGCGAACACCCCACGCTCCCCCAAGACTGGCCCGGCATTGTCGAGGCCGCGCATCTGGTCGGCTCCACCCAAGTCGCGGGCCGCGCAACACTGGCCGGAAACCTCTGCAACGCCTCTCCGGCGGCGGATACGGTTCCGGCAATGGTCGCGGCGGGTGCAACCGTTCGCGTCGTCGGCCCCGACGGAACCCGCGATGTCAAAGCCAGCGCGATCCCCGTGGGTGTGGGTAAAAACTCGCTGGAACCGGGCGAATTCGTCGAATCGATCTTCCTGCCCGAACGCGCGGCGGGATCATCTGATGCCTATCTGCGCTTTATCCCCCGCACCGAAATGGACATCGCCGTCGTCGGCGTCGGGGTCAGTGTCACCCGCGATCCGGACGGAACCGTGACGGATGCCCGCGTGGCGCTGGGCGCGGTTGCCCCAACCGTGGTGCGCGTTGAAGATGCCGAGGACGCAATCACGGGCACAAAGCTTGACGACGACGCCCTCGCCAAACTCGCCGCCGCTTGCGAGGCCGCGTGCAGCCCGATTGACGACAAACGCGGCACCGTCGCATTCCGTACCGAAGTCGCTGGCGTCCTCGCCAAGCGTGCAATCCAAACAGCCTATGAGAGAGCCGCCCAATGAGCGCCCTTCACATCTCCGCGTCGATAAACGGCGACCCCACCGAATTCCTGTGCGAGCCGGATGAAACCCTGCTCGACGTGCTGCGCGACCGCCTGAATCTGACGGGGACGAAAGAAGGTTGCGGCACGGGCGATTGCGGCGCGTGTTCCGTCACCGTCGATGGCCGCCTCGTCTGCGCTTGCCTCGTGCTCGGTGCGGAGGCACAGGGCCGCAACATCGAAACCATCGAGGGACTGGCGGGCGACGAGCTGCACCCGCTGCAAAAGAAATTCCTCGAACACGCCGCCCTGCAATGCGGCATCTGCACACCGGGGTTTCTCGTCGCCGCCAAGTCGCTGCTGGAGAAAAACAACAACCCCACGGAAGAAGAAGTCCGCTATTGGCTCGCGGGCAATCTCTGCCGCTGCACCGGCTACGACAAAATCATCCGCGCCGTAATGGAAACCGCTGAAGATATGAGACGGGGTAATCATGCCACTTGATTCCAGTGACGCACTGAACCGCAATTTCAAAACCATCGGCACGCGCCCGATCCGTCCTGACGGCATTGACAAAGTAACGGGCCGCGCGCGGTTCGGGGCGGATATGACCGCGCCGGGGATGCTGTGGGGCGCGATTTTGCGCAGCCCCCACGCCCATGCCCGTATCCTCAGCATCGACACCAGCAAAGCCGAGGCTGCGCCGGGCGTCCACGCCGTCATCACACGCGCGGATTTTGCCACCGAAACGGGCGGCAATGACGATGTGCTGGATCACTGCATGGCGGGCGAAAAAGCCCTCTATGACGGCCACGCCGTCGCCGCAGTCGCTGCCGCTTCCAAGGCACAGGCCCGCAAGGCGCTGAAGCTGATCGACGTAACCTACGAAGTCCTGCCCCACGTCACCGATGTGGATGCGGCAATGGCAGACGACGCACCGATCATCCGCGAGGGGTTGATCACCTCCGGCATCTCCCCCGCCCCTACAAAGGCCAGCAACGTCGCCGCCGTTCACGAATTCGGCCACGGCGATGTGGCGAAGGGCTTGGCCGATGCCGACATCATCATCGAGCGCAGCTTCAAGACAGGTGCGTCTCACCAGGGCTATATCGAACCCCACGCCTGCCTCGCCACCCTCGATTCCGAGGGCAAAGGCGACATCTGGTGCTGCACGCAGGGCCATTTCCACGTCCGCAACGCTTGCGCGGCGATCATGGGCATGGATGCCTCACAATTGCGCGTCACCGCCTCCGAAATCGGCGGCGGGTTCGGCGGCAAAACCACCGTGTTCATCGAACCCGTGGCCCTCGCCCTGTCCCGCAAATCGAGCCGTCCGGTGAAAATCGTGATGAGCCGCGAGGAAGTTTTCCTCGCTTCCGGCCCCACCGCTTCGGCCTCAATGGACATCCGCATCGGTGCGATGAAAGACGGCACAATGGTCGCCGGTGACATCACGCTGCGCTATCAGGGCGGCGCGTATCCCGGCTCGCCCGCCGAATTCGGCGCGATGAGCGCGTTCGCGTGCTACGATCTGCCCAACGTGCGCAGCACAGGCTATGACGTGCTGTGCAACCGCCCCAAACAGGCCGCATACCGCGCTCCGGGCGCACCAATGCCCGCCTTCGCGGTCGAAAGCGCTGTGGATGAGTTGGCGAAAGAGCTGGGCATGGACCCGCTCGATCTTCGCATCAAAAACGCCTCGCGCGACGGCACAAAATCCTCCTACGGCCCGATGTTCGACCAGATCGGCCTGCTCCCCACATTGGAAGCGGCCAAGGCCCACCCCCACTACTCCGCCCCTCTCGCTGAGGGCGCAGGACGCGGTGTTGCGTGCGGCTTCTGGTTCAACTTCGGCGGCGAGACCTGCACGTCGCTCAACATCAACCAGGACGGCACGGTCGGCCTGTCCGTCGGCACACCCGACATCGGCGGCTCCCGCGCCTCCATGTGCCAGATGGCGGCTGAGGAACTCGGCATCCCCTATGAGAAAGTCCGCACCATCGTCGCGGATACCGCCTCGCTTGGCTATAACGACGTGACCGACGGCAGCCGCGTGACCTTCGCCAGCGGCCTCGCCACCATCAACGCCGCACGCAACGCGATAGCCACGCTCTGCGACCGCGCCGCCCAACTTTGGGGCATTGCGCCCGAAGCGGTAGAATGGCGCGACGGCGCGGCCCATCCCGCAGGGTCCAACGCGGGTGAATTCGAGCCGATGACCCTCGCCGAAATCGCCGCTCAGGCCGCTGAAACAGGCGGGCCGATTGCGGGCCATTTCGAGGTCAACGCTGACGGCGCGGGCGTCAGCTTCGGCACGCATATCGCCGATGTGATCGTCGATAAGGAAACGGGCCGCACCACAGTCACGCGCTACACCGTGATCCAAGACGCGGGCAAAGCCATCCACCCCGCCTATGTCGAGGGCCAGTTCCAGGGCGGAGCCGCGCAAGGCATCGGCTGGGCGCTGAACGAGGAATATATCTACGGCGATGACGGAAAGCTGCAAAACGCGGGCTTCCTCGACTACCGCATCCCCGTCGCCTCCGACCTGCCGATGATCGACACGCAGATTTTGGAAATCCCCAACCCCGGTCACCCCTACGGCGTGCGCGGTGTGGGCGAGACACCGATCGTCCCGCCGCTGGGCACAGTCGCCAACGCGATTGCCGCCTCCGCCGGGGTGCGCATGACCACGGTTCCCATGTCCCCGCCCCGCGTGTTGGCGGCCATGAAGGCG
>CALFAK010000037.1 GCA_937948985.1 uncultured Neomegalonema sp.
CACTCCGCTGAAGAAGAACCCACCTTACCGGCCGCTCTGAGAAGGCACTCCAATGCGTGCCGTGCGCGGGGTGTCGATACCGCCCTGCCCGTCCATAACACCCGATACGATCTTGCGCAGAAAGCCCGGTGCGAGCGCCGATAGCGGGTTAACCCAGACATTCGGTGTGTCGGTCGTGCCACTGACCGCGTAGGTCACCCCGAAAATGCCTTCCCCTTCCCCTCCGGTCAGCAGTTTCCCTAACACCGGAACCGCGCCCAACGCGCCGTTGATGGCATAAGCGGGCGAGATGGTGCCATTCAGCGCGATGCCCTTGCTGTCAATGTCATACGCCCCGCCCAGCGTCAGGCCCAGCGAGCTGCCATAGGCGACTCCGCCGTCGATTTTCCAACGCCCGGCGATACCGCTGAACGGCAAGTCCACTTTCTGAAAATTCAACCCGCCCGCAATCATCGACTGCACCAGCGATCCGATGGAACCGCCGGAGAGAATTTCACGCAGAGTCTGTGAATTGCGCACAGTGATATCGTTCATGCTGATGCGCCCGGTAATTTGCGAGGGCAGCACGTCATCGCGTGTGCGCGCCTCCAGCACCAAATTGCCACCGGATGCGCCTTTGAAGACGGCGGCACCGTCTAAAAACGCGCCCGCATTCGTGCTGGTCAGCCTCAGAGCGAGGCCATTGTCACGACGTTCGGCCAACAGCAGGGCGGGGCCGACGCCATTAATGTGCCCCTCGGCCTTGGCGGCGTCAATCCGCGAACCGCGCAACCGGATGCCACCCGACAGATCCGCAATCGCCAAGTCATCGCGCAACCGCACTTGCTGTATCCGCGCCGCGACCTCCGTGACCGGACCTTTGCCTGCGGGGGCCATAACTTCGGAAGGCGCATCCGCGTCCATCGCCTCCGCAAAAGGCACGCGCAAGTCAAGCAAGCGCCCGGCAACCTCGATCCGCATTCCCAGCTGTGCACCCCGCGTATACCGCACTGCCGCATCAAGTTTATCGCCAAGCAACAGCCGCTCAAAGGTAAGGTTTTGCAAGCCGCCCGTGGCATCAAAACTCAGCGCGCCATCGGCATTAACGCCATCACCCCGAACGGTAATTTTCTCAATACTGCCGACGCCATCAGGGTTACGAAAGCCTTGGAAGGCCGCTGTCACAGGGGTCTGGATCGGCTTGACCCAGCCAATCCGGTCAATGCGCAATTCCGCCCCGCTCAGGTCGGTTTCAGCGGCAATACGCGCCCCGCCACCGGGAAACAGGCCGATTTTTGCCTCCAAAACCGCGACGCCATCGAAGAAATCGCTGACATCCGCGCCCCGTTTGGCGAAATCCTCACGCGTCAGATAAGATTCCAACTTCAGTATGCTTTCCGGCTCGCCCGGTGTCGGCTTTGCGAAGGCTTGTTCATAGTCAAGCCGCGCGCTCAACCCGTCAATCCGCGCATCGCTGCGAAAACGCAAACCATCCGGCCAGATATCAATCTGCATGGTATCGCCGGAGATCGGGATGTTGGTATGCGGTTCCACCAACGCGAATTCCCGCACTTGGGCTTTCGCTTTGAATGCCACATCCTCAACACGCAAATCCGAATCCAACGGCAGCGTCACAACAACACGCCCTTTAGCGTTCCCCGACGCGGAAGAAAGATCAAACCCGGAGTCTTTAAGCAGTGCCAGCGGTTCATGATCGAGATACCGCAGCACCGATTGCACCGGGCCATCAACGTTCAGCTTGATGTGACCTTCGGGAATATACGGCGAGAAATCGATGATAGAGAAACTGGAATCCGTGATCGAGAAGCCGGACGTGCCCTGAATGGCGACATGCCCGGTTGAGACGGACAGATCAAAGCGGTCCAGCGTCGCCCTGCCCCGGCCGATGCCATCACGTATCGGCGGCAAGCCGGGGGCGGGTTGGACGATGGCGTCGTGAAACTCGAACAACAGATCGAGCGCATCCACCTGCGGTGCCGCCGTATCGAACTGTGTGCGGATGGTCACGCCATCCACTTGGCCTTGCTTAACGTTATCCTTGATCCAGCTCAGCCCCCCCGGCACGACACCTTTAGGCCAAAGGGCCGGAACGCGCATAAAATCAACGGACGCAACCTCCGCTTCGAGCTTACCGGCGAGATCATCTCCGGCAAGTCGCACCTGCCCCCGCGCTTTCGCGAACACACCTTCAACCACCGCCTGAACCGACGCGATATTAATCGCCGCGCCATTGGCCGTTTTGGCAACCGCCAAGGATGCCTCAACCTGATCAATCCTCAATGGCGCGTCGTAGAGGTCAGGCATCGCCGCGATGATGCCCCCCGCGCGCAGATTGTTAAGCGCAAGGCGCTCATCACGCAGATCGGCGCTTCCCTGCAACTGTGCCAGCGACACCCGCTCTGCGGTGGATTGCAACGTCGCATCGAGACCGCTGAGCGAAAAGTCGGTGATGGCCGCTTCTTTCCGGCCCGGCGTGATGACACCGGACAGACCGGCTTTCGCGATCTTCACCGTCGCCGCCGCGTGCGGAAGCGTCAGATCGGCAAGACGCATATCCGTCATTTCAACGACACCGGACGCGTAAGAGCCTGACCCAGCAAACGACCCGATAACCGCAACCTGCACGTCACCGGGCGCGCGGATTTTCAGCCCTGTACCGCTAAACGCCGTCAGACGTGTCGCCCCGACGCTGCCATCCACCGATCCCGTCAGACGAATGGGGCCGCTGTCCAATGCGGTTCCGTCCGCTTTATCGCGCAATTGCAAACCGGACAGCGCGACCTCACTCAACACCGCTCTGTGTCGGCTCAAATCAATCACAGCCGCTGCCTTGATCTCACCTGTGCGAAGGGATTGTCCGCTGGCTGTCTCATCATACGCCAGGCCGGGGCTTTCAATATCCACCGCCCATTGACCGTCTTTGCGTTCAGCGAAATCGCCGACAACATTCAGCGCGAGGCCATTGTCTTCAAATGACAGGGCGCTCACGCGGCCCGATACGAGATCGCCATCATACGCAAGTTGTGCCGCCAGCCGGTTCAATATACGGGGCGTATCGTCGATTACGATCTCGCCGCCGTCATTGGCGCTGATATCGGCGGTTGAGGACAAAATCGCACCTTGCGCATCCAGCGACACCACCGCCGTCCCGCTGAGCGGCACATCAACCGCCCTCAACTGTGAAAGTGTTGCGTCCATTGCCGCGAAATGAGCCGGATTCAGATCATGAAACATCGCGTTTGCGGTGATATTCCCGCTTGCCATTGCACGCTCGGCAACAATCGAGATGAACGAGCCGCTGTTTTTGCCGGTCTCAAATTCCGCATCCAGCTTGACCGTCACCGCTTCGGCGGACGGATCAAATAAGACGTTGCCGCCTTTGGTTTCGATGACGAAGTCGCGGCTTTCGTCATGATAGCGAACCTGCGCACCTTTAACCGCGAGGCGTGGCAAAAGGTCGAGCACTTCGGGATCGAAAAGCGAGGCAAAGTCGCTTTCTCCGCTGTTATCACCGATCAGACCATCAACCGACCCCAGCCCGATCTTAAATGCGCCCTCAGGCGTTTTCGTCACCTCAACCCGCGCGCCGCCCAAGCGGACTTCGCGTACCGAGACGGCCTTGCGATAGTCGGAATTCGCGCTCAGAGCCAAACGCAGCGCCACTGCGGGCACCGACGCCGCCTCACCGCCATTTTCATCCAGCAACCGCACATCGCGCAGCTTCAGACCCGTCAATCCGTCGTCGCTGAACAAATCAAACTCAGCGGCGGCGGCATCCACACGCCACCCCGGCGCGGCCTGCGCCATCAGATCATCAATCATTTGTTTGGGAATGGGCAAATCAATCGGTGCCAACATGACCCGCGCGACAAAGCAGCCGAGAACGACCAACAAGCCGATACTGACACGCATTATCAGGCCGCAAAGCCGCTTAAATGCTGATGGTATTGCTCGCACCAAAAAAGACGGCTCCTATAGGACGTGTGCAGCCAAGCACCCGCCAAGATCACTTTATCCGTTGCCGCCCAGATTGACCTTACACGAATGCATATTATTTCCGCGTAAATCTTATCCCGCAACGCTGTAAAAAGTTTAAGGACATCGATTATGAGTGACACGGTTCCCGCAATCGGCGATGCCGCCCCCGCTTTCACTGCTCCGCGCGATGGCGGTGACACCGTTTCGCTGAGCGATTTTGCGGGTAAGCACGTCGTGCTGTTCTTCTACCCCAAAGACGACACCTCAGGCTGCACCAAGGAGGCGTTGGAATTCACGGCCCTCGCCGATGAATTTGCCAAACACGACGTTGTGCTGGTGGGCGTATCCAAAGACAGCGTCAAAAAGCATGACAAATTCCGCGACAAGCACAGCCTGAACGTGATCCTCGTGTCTGATGAGGAGACCACAATCTGCGAGGATTACGGCGTGTGGAAAGAAAAATCGATGTACGGCAAGACCTATATGGGCATCGAGCGGACCACGTTCTTAATCGATGGTTCAGGTAAGATCGCCGCACACTGGCCGAAGGTGAAAGCCGCGGGACATGCCGCTATTGTGTTGGAGCGGGTTGAAAACCCAGCTTAGGCGCGGCGAGTTCTGTATTCGAGGCATGATTATGAGCGGTTGATCCGGCATAAAGCGGGATGTAAATCGGGGGTTCAATAAACCGGATCACCCGCTATGGCAGACGTGCTCACCCTGATCCTGCCCTTGTTCGGGTTGATCGTTATCGGCTTCGTAACCGCGCGCCTGTCGAAGCGGCCTATTGAGGAGATGGGCTGGCTCAACACATTTATCATCTACGTTGCCCTGCCCGCCCTGTTCTTCAAACTGCTGTCGAAAACGCCTGTTGAAAAGCTGACCAGCTGGGACTTCATCGGTATCAATATCGCCGTGACTTTCGGCATTTTCGCGCTGACATTCATCATCGGTCTGCTGGCGAGCCGGGGATCGGTGAGCGAGTCCACGATCCAAGGACTGGCCGGAGCCTACGGCAATATCGGCTATATGGGTCCGGCGATTGCGATATTGGCGCTTGGCGAGGCGGCGGCGATCCCTGTGGCGCTGATCTTTTGCTTTGAGAACGTGCTGCATTTCGCGCTCGCCCCCGCGCTGATGGCCGTATCGGGGCGCGGCAAGGGCAGCGCGGTGCAGATCGCGGCGGGAGTCATGCGCTCGATCCTGTTTCACCCCTTCATCATCGCCACCATCATCGGCGTGGCGGCGGCGGTTTGGAAGGTTTCACCGCCCGCTCCCGTCGAAAGCCTGATTGCCTATCTCGCCCAAGCCGCCGCCCCTTGCGCCCTGTTCGCGATGGGCGTGACGCTGGCCCTGCGGCGGTTGAGCCGGATACCGGGCGCGTTGGGCTATATCGTGCCGATCAAATTGGTCGTGCATCCCTTGGCGATGTATCTGGCGCTGAGTTACTTCGGCAATTTTGATCCGATCTGGGTAATGACGGCTGTGATGCTCGCCGCGCTGCCCACCGCGACGAATGTGTTCGTGATCGCCCAGCAATACGATGTCTGGTCCGAGCGCGCCTCGGCGGCGATCCTGCTGACGACGGTTTGCTCGGTTGTGAGCGTGTCTTTCCTGCTCTACGCTATCGCCCAAGGGCTGATCCCCGGCGATTATTTCCCATGAGGGCGTTATGACGGATATTCGGGGTTATGACCGTTCACTGGTTCCGATCCTGATCGGGACGGCGGTGATCCTGATCACCTCCTTCGGCATCCGCGCGTCTTTCGGGGTGTTCCAAGTCCCGATTGCCGACGAATTCAACTGGCCCCGCGCCGATTTCTCAATGGCGATTGCGGTGCAGAACCTCGCGTGGGGGCTGGGCCAGCCGCTGTTCGGGATGATTGCGGAGCGGTTCGGGGACAGGCGGGCGATTATCCTCGGCGCGCTGATCTATGCCGCCGGGCTTGCAATGGCCGCCAGCGCCACGACGCCGCTGGGTCAGGTGATGAGTTCGGGCGTGCTGGTCGGTTTGGGCGTGGCGGGGACCGGATTCGGGGTGTTGCTGGCGATTGTCGGGCGGGCGGCATCGCCGCAGAACCGCTCGATGGCGCTGGGCATCGCCACGGCAGCCGGATCGGCGGGCCAAGTGCTGATCCCGCCGCTGACCGAGTATCTGGAGCGCTCCGTCGGCTGGTCCTCAACCATGATGATTTTCGCGGTCGGCATTCTGGCGGTGTTGGCCGTCCTGCCCCTGCTCAAAGCCCCGCCCTCGCCGGAAGTGCAGCGCGGCGCGGCAGAGGAGACGTTGTTGCAGGTATTGGGGCGCGCGGCGAAAGATCCTGATTACATCCTGTTATTCTTGGGCTTTTTCTCCTGCGGCTATCAACTCGCCTTCATCACCGCGCATTTTCCGGCCTATGTGACGGAGGTTTGCGGATCGGCGGCGCTGGGGGCCGCGTCGCTGACGCTGATCGGGATCACCAATATTTTCGGCACGCTGCTCGCGGGTAAGCTGGGTGGAATTTACCGGCGCAAATACCTGTTGGCGATGATCTACACCCTGCGCACGGTGGTTGCGATCGGCTTCATCATGCTGCCGCCCACGCCGCTGACCGTGATTATCTTCAGCCTGTCAATGGGCGCGCTGTGGCTGGCCACCGTGCCGCTGACGGCGGGGCTGATCGGGTATTTGTACGGGATGAAATATCTGGGCACTCTTTACGGATTTGTGTTCCTCAGCCACCAGTTGGGCGGGTTTTTGGGCGTGTATCTGGGCGGCAAGCTCTACGATATTTATGGCAGCTACGACGTGGTCTGGTGGATCGGCATCGGCGTTGGCGCATTCTCAGCCATTTGCCACCTGCCGATACGGGAAAACCGTCAGGATGCCGTTGCCGCTTGACCGCAATTTTGGCCCAATATTGGTCCAAAAAACGAAGAGTATTGGTTTTCTTCCGGTTTTATGTATCCTCTTGCAGGTTACATAACGAAAAACCGGGAATCCTTTGGGGGGAAGACCACAGATGGAAGAGCAAATTGCTGAATTGGTGGCGAAAATTGCCACCTTAGAAGCGAAATCGGGCGGGGCAGCCAATGCCTCCAACACGATGTTCGCAGAAATGTATTACTACCTGACCATACCTTTGATGGTTATTATTCACGCGGGCTTTTTGGCCTATGAGATGGGCGCTTCGCGTCAAAAGAACGTGCTTGCTTCGGGGATCAAGAATATCCTCGCCTTCGCGTTTATGGTGCCGACTTTCTACTTCTTCGGCTGGTTTATCTACTGGGCATGGGCACCGGGCTTCTGGCCGACCGCCGAAAGCTGGCAGACGGGTCTGGACTTCGCGAATCCGGCAGGTGAGGTCATGGGGCCGAACCTCGCGGATAACGCGACGGGCGTTTTCTGGGGTGCGTTCACCTTGTTCGCGGCGACGACCGCTTCGATCTTTTCGGGGGCGGTTATCGAGCGTATTCAGGTGTTCGGGTTCATCCTGCTCGCCATTGTGCTGGGGTCGGTCGCTTGGGTGATCGGGGCCTCATGGGGCTGGTCAGCGGGTGGCTGGTTGGTCACGACATACGGCTATCATGATTTCGGCGCCGCTGGCGTTGTGCACATGATCGCGGGCTTCTTCGCGCTGGGCGTGCTCATCAATCTGGGGCCACGGATCGGCAAGTATAACGAGGACGGCACAGCCAACGCGCTGAGCGGCCACAACATGCCGCTGACGCTGGTTGGTCTGATGATGATTATCGTCGGGTTCTTCGGCTTCCTGATGGCATGTGTCATTGTGCCCGGCGAGGGCTGGTCGTTCTTCCCTGACAAATGGGCGACAATCTACGGAACACCGACCACGCTTTCCGCGCTCAGCTTTAACATTCTCATGGGCTTTGCGGGCGGTATTATCGGTGCGTGGGTGATCACGCGCGATCCGTTTTGGATGATGTCCGGCGCACTGGCCGGGATTATTTCCTGCGCGGGCGGTTTGGACGTGTACTGGCCCCCGCTGGCCTTCGCGATCGGCTTCATCGGTGGCGGTATGCTCAAGCCCTTCGCCGCGATGTTCGAGCGTGTCGGAATCGACGATGCGGTTGGCGCGGTCACAGTTCACGGTGTCATCGGTGTCTGGGGCGTGTTGGCGGTTGGCATCTTCGCCTCCGGTCTGCCCGCTCTCGGCGGTGCGGATGCACCAACCGTCTCGTTCATGGGACAGTTGATCGGTGCCGGCGTAATGTTCCTGCTCGGCTTCATTCCAGGTGTGTTGTGCTCGCTGGTCCTGCGTGTTCTGGGCTTGCTGCGCGTCCCTCCGGCTGCGGAGATCGCGGGGCTGGACATCACGAAAGTGCCGCTGTCCGCTTACCCCGAAGGCATCAATCCTTCTACGGCGAGCAGCCACTAATCCGTTCGGGCGGCTGGCCGCGTGCCGGCCGCTCTTTAATGTCATATTGAAAGGAACGATCTCATGGGATCAGCATTCAGCAGTTGGGAAGGCGTTGCCGGAGCCATCTATCCGGGCGCAGGGTCCGAGGCGATGTGGCTGTACGTGGCCATCGGCATCTGTGTCGTGGCGCTGTTGTTCGGCCTGATGCACGAAAAGGCGGCCTACCGCCGTTCGACGCGCGAAGCGAATGAACTGAAATAAAAATGCCGCACGGCAGAATTCGGGGGCGGTCATCGCGAGGTGACCGCCCTTTTTTGTCGGTATGTAAGTCTTTGCCTGAAAACTGTGCGGCCTGCCTAAAATTCAGGCAAAAACTACACCGCGAATAATGCATTAACGATGGTTACATTTGAATTTAAACACTTTTTTCACTTGGCCCGCCGATTGCTATAACTTGTTCGAATGCGCTCGCGGGCGCGGTTTATCAGGGCACGATACGCATGAAAAAAATTGAAGCTATTATCAAACCCTTCAAACTGGATGATGTGAAGGAGAGTTTGCAAGAAGTCGGCGTGCAAGGCCTGACCGTGATCGAAGCCAAAGGTTTCGGTCGCCAGAAAGGGCATACGGAGCTGTATCGTGGTGCCGAGTATGTCGTTGATTTTCTTCCTAAAGTGAAAATTGAAGTCGTTGTCGCCGATGACCTTGCAGCGCAGGTTGTCGAGGCCATCGTCACCGCCGCCAAAACCGGAAAAATCGGTGACGGCAAGGTTTTCGTCAGCAGCATCGAAAGCTCCGTCCGCATCCGCACGGGTGAAGAAGGCAACGAAGCGCTCTGACTATAGTTTAAGCACAAAAATGAGCGCCCCGGCGCTTTCCATCTATGCCGAAACGAAAGGACTCACCGAATGAGTGACGCAAAGACTATTCTCAAGCAGATCCAGGAAGAAGGCATCGAGTATGTCGATATCCGCTTCACCGATCCGCGTGGCAAGATGCAGCACGTGACCGCCATCGTCGACATCATCGACGAGGATTGGTTCGCCGAGGGCTGGATGTTTGACGGCTCGTCGATTGCCGGTTGGAAGAGCATCGAAAACTCCGACATGAAGCTGATGCCTGATGCGTCATCCGCTTATATTGATCCGTTTTACGCGCAAAAAACCCTCGCGATCTTCGCGGATGTGGTCGAGCCTGACACGGGCGAAGCTTACGAGCGTGACCCGCGCGGCACGGCGAACAAAGCCGAGGCATATCTCAAATCCTCCGGCATGGGCGATCAGTCTTTCTGGGGACCGGAAGCTGAATTCTTCCTTTTCGACAATGTGCGCTTTGATGTTTCAATGGAGCGTGTGGCGTTTGAGGTTGATGCCGCTGACAGCCCTTGGAACTCGTGGACCGAGTATGAAATGGGCAACTCCGGCCACCGTCCGGGCGTTAAGGGCGGGTATTTTCCGGTCAACCCGATCGACTCCGCACAGGACATGCGCTCCGAAATGCTCTCCACCATGAAGCAAATCGGCATGAAGGTTGACAAGCACCACCACGAGGTTGCGGCATCGCAGCACGAGCTGGGCATGATCTTCGGCGGCCTGGTCGAGCAGGCGGACAACCTGCAAAAATACAAATACGTGATCCACAATGTCGCCGCCGCCTACGGCAAATCCGCGACCTTCATGCCAAAGCCCATCGCGGGCGATAACGGCACGGGGATGCACGTCAACATGTCGATCTGGAAAGACGGCAAGCCGATGTTTGCGGGTAACGGCTATGCGGACCTGTCGGATGAAGCGATCTACTTCATCGGCGGCGTTCTCAAGCACGCCAAGGCGCTCAACGCCTTCACCAACCCGTCCACCAACAGCTACAAGCGCCTGATTCCGGGCTTTGAAGCCCCTGTGCTGCGCGCATATTCGGCCCGCAACCGTTCAGGCTGTGTCCGTATTCCGTGGACAGAGTCGCCGAAAGCCAAGCGTGTCGAGGCCCGCTTCCCCGATCCGGCGGCGAACCCGTACCTGTGCTTTGCGGCTTTGCTGATGGCCGGGCTTGACGGCATTGAGAACAAAATCCACCCCGGCGATCCTTCCGAGAAAGATCTCTACGATCTGCCACCGGAAGAGCTGGCGGGCATCCCGACGGTTTGTGGCTCGCTGCGTGAGGCGCTCGACTCCCTCGCCGAAGATCATGCCTTCCTGACCAAAGGTGGCGTGTTCACCGAGGATCAGATCCAAGGCTACATGGATCTGAAATGGGAAGAAGTGTACGAATACGAGCACACACCGCACCCTGTTGAATACAAACTCTACTACTCCTGCTAATTACGCCGCCACCCACTCCAGAAACCGCTCCCTTCGGGGGGCGGTTTTTTTAAGAGGCGCTTCGCGAAGAAGTGCGCGCTATAGCGACAGCTCCACCCCATCATGGCAGGTCATTCGCGCAGCGGAATAGCGGGAGCGGCCACTCAGCCCACGCCCAACAATCCCAACAGCGCATCATGGTGATCGAAACGGTACGCGGCCTTGAATTCCTCCGCCGGTTTCTTGCGATAGCCTCCCGTGAAAAAGGCGAAGGGGATACCCGTGTTGATCGCTGTTTGCTCGTCGGTCTCGCTGTCACCCACGAAAACAGCGCCCTGCGCATCCAAACCCATCCGCTCCAGGCATAAATGCAGCGGGGCGGGGTCTGGTTTGAGCACGATTGTATCGCCGCCCACAACCGCACCGAAATACGCGCTCAACTGCAACGTCTCAAGGATTGCCACGGTAGGAGCGTAGGGCTTGTTGGTGCAAATCCCCATCGGAATACCCGCCGCGCGCAAGCCGTCCAAAACCGTAACAGCGCCCGGATAGGGCCGCGTCAGGCTGGAAGGGTCCGCGTGATAATGCTCCCTGAAATCCGCGTGAGCGCGCGCCAGAACCGCGCTGTCCCCCTGCCCTGTCGCGTCGATACAGCGTTCGACGAATTTACCGACGCCATTACCGACAAAACGCGCCGCCTGTGTCAGCGAGATTGCCGGGCGGTCCAACCCCTCCAACATCTTGACCGCCGCCGCATGGATATCCGGAACAGAGTCGATCAGGGTGCCGTCGAGGTCGAAAATAACCGCTTTTATCGGTTGCATAGGCATCTTCCGTCATTAGAGAGTGATAAATACACTTTTTATGTGTTACGCAAATTAAGAAAACAACTGTTAGGAAACACTGCAGGGGGGCATGTGCCACGCTGCCGGATACATCACCTATGAACAGGCTGAAGCAAGCATTCACACTGCCAACGTTCGCAACACCGGAAGAAGAAGCCGCGTTTTGGAAGGCGGATTACAGCAAGAAGTACAGCTTTCGGTGCTGGACCATGTTTGCCGGCATCCTCGCGTTTGCGGGGTTTTTCGTTGTCGATCAGCTGATTGCCGGGGATGAGCTTGGTCTGATTTTGACGATCCGGTTCGTCACATGTGCTTTGATGTTCGTCGCATGGGTGATGTTTTGCGCAAATCCGTCTCCGGCGGTTTCCGAGCGGATCATCTTTGTTTACTGCCTGATAGCCGTTTTATCGAACATCCTGATGTCAACTTTGTACAGCGCGCCGGGGGCGGATTACATGCCGTTCTCTTTGTCGCTGCTGCTGGCGTTCGGTGTGGGCTTGATCGTACCGAGATTCCGGTCGATGGCGGTTTTGTGCATTATCGGGTATTTTCTTTACTTCGCGAGCGTGCCGTTTTCCGAGACTTCAATCGGGGCGTTGGCGGTGAATACGCATTTTTTCTCACTCAGCGTTTTCGCGGCCCTTGTGGGGTCTTTCGCGCGTGAGAAGCAGGAGCGTGAACAGGCGCAAGTAGAAGCGAAACTGGCGGCGGCCAGCGAGGAGGCAATTGAGGCGAACCTGTCCAAAGACTACCTGCTTGCCAATGTCAGTCACGAGCTGCGCACGCCTGTCAACGCGATTGCCGGATTTACTGAGGTGATGCAACGCGAGCTTTTCGGCCCGATCCACCCGCCCAGATATCGCGAATATATCGATGATGTGCATCGAAGCGCGGCGTTGCTGAAATCCGAAATCAGTGACCTGCTTGATGTGTCACGGCTGGAAACGGGCAAAATGAGCTGGGATGAGGCGCATCATACGCTGGAGGATGTGATCGCAACGGCGGTCAGCATCTTAACGATTGAGGCGCAGGAGAGAGAGATTGTGCTGTCGTATCAGCAACGCCGGCAAAAGACCGAAGCGCTGACCGATCCTCAGCGGCTGACCCAAGCGCTGCTGAATGTGATCTCAAACTCGATCAAGTTCTCTCCGCCCGGCAGTGCAATCCATATTGTCGGCGGGTTGGAGGCGGATGGCGGCTATGCGATCACCGTGACGGACAAGGGATGCGGCATCGCCTCCAAATACCTCGACAGTGTGCTGGAGCCGTTCGGACAGGCGCATGCGGACAGCTATAGCGCGCGTAAGGGCGGTTTGGGACTGGGCCTCGCGATTGCCAACAGCATTATGCACAAAATGGACGGCAGCATCGAAATCGCCAGCGAGGTGGATGCGGGCACAATGGTGACCATGCGCATCCCTGAAGCGCGATTACGCACGGCTGAAGCGGGACGGGCGATAAGGATGGAGAGCGCTTGACAACACTTCGCTTCGCGAAGCGGCGGTGTTGCAACAAGCCATGCCCCATCGCGGCAGGTGCATTTGCGTAGCAAATCACCGGGAGCTGGTGCTTTTCTAACGTCAACCTTCCCTTGAAATCCAACCTACCTCACCGGGCATGCGCAGCATTTCTTAGTGCCATAGCTACTTCTTTTTTGGCCCGGCTCTCGGTATTCGGCTTTGCCGAAAACCTGCCGCGATAGACCGTGTTGGCTTCGATGCCGTCCGCGTTTGCTGTGCAAACGCTTGCCTCACCGCATTTTCCCCTTGCTCTTCCCCTTATAACTCCGCGTCCCGCCCTTGCCCGCTGTGCTGCGCCCAGACTGCCAAGCGGCTTCCTCCTCGGCCAGACGGATTGCGTTTTGGCGCGCCATCGGGTCGCCCGCCACCACCAGTTCGACCGCCTCCAACCGCTTGACCTCGTCGCGCATTCGTGCGGCCTCTTCAAACTCCAGGTTCTCAGCGGCTTTGATCATCTCCTTGCGCAGGTGGTCGAGGTGTTTTTGCAGGTTGTCGCCGACCAGCTCGCCCTTGCCCGCTTTGCCTTTGATCTGCACCGTGACGCGGTCTTTTTCGTAGATCGAGTCCATGATGTCGGAGATGTTTTTCTTGATCGATTGCGGCGTGATCCCGTGTTTTTCGTTATAAGCGACCTGTTTGGCGCGGCGGCGGTCCGTCTCGGCAATCGCGCGCTCCATTGAGCCTGTGATCCGGTCGGCGTAGAGAATAACCTTGCTCTCAACATTCCGCGCCGCACGGCCAATGGTCTGCACGAGGGAGGTTTCGGAGCGCAGGAAACCCTCCTTATCCGCATCCAAAATCGCCACCAGCGCGCATTCGGGGATGTCCAGCCCCTCGCGCAGCAGGTTGATGCCGATCAGCACGTCGAACGCCCCCAAGCGCAGGTCGCGGATGATCTCGATCCGCTCGACCGTGTCGATATCCGAGTGCATGTAGCGGACGCGGATGCCCTGTTCGTGCAGGTATTCGGTCAGGTCTTCGGCCATGCGCTTGGTCAGGGTGGTGACGAGGGCGCGGTAGCCTTCTTCAGTGACGCGGCGGCATTCGTCGACCAGATCATCGACCTGCATCTTGACGGGGCGGATTTCGACGGGGGGGTCGATCAGGCCCGTGGGGCGGATGACCTGCTCGGTGAAAACCCCGCCCGTGCGCTCGATCTCCCACTTGCCGGGTGTGGCGCTGACGAACACCGATTGCGGGCGCATCGCGTCCCATTCCTCGAATTTCAGGGGGCGGTTGTCCATGCAGGACGGCAGACGGAAGCCATGCTCGGCGAGGGTGAATTTGCGGCGGTAATCGCCCTTATACATCGCGCCGAGCTGGGGCACGGTGACGTGGCTCTCATCGGCGAAAACCAGCGCGTTATCAGGGATATACTCGAACAATGTGGGCGGCGGCTCGCCCGGTGCGCGGCCCGTGAGGTAGCGGGAATAGTTCTCGATCCCCTGACACACGCCCGTGGCGGCCAGCATCTCCAGATCAAACGTGGTGCGTTGTTCGAGGCGTTGGACCTCCAACAACTTGCCCTCGGCCTCCAACTGTTTCAGGCGCACCTCCAACTCGGCCTTGATCTTGTCCATCGCCTGATTGAGCGTCGGACGCGGGGTGACATAGTGGCTGTTCGCGTAGACGCGGATTTTGGGAAGTTTGGTGTAGGTTGATCCGGTCAGCGGGTCGAACTCAGTGATGTCCTCCAACTCCTCGCCAAAGAACGAGAAACGGATGGCGCGGTCGTCCATATGGGCGGGCCACAGCTCGACTGAGTCACCCCGCACCCGGAACGTGCCGCGCCCGAAGGCGGCGTCGTTGCGGCGGTATTGCTGGGCGACAAAGCCGTTGATGACTTCGCGCTGGTCATACTGGTTGCCCGCCAGAAAATCCTGCGTCATGGCCGAATACGTCTCGACCGAGCCGATGCCATAGATGCACGACACGGAGGCGATGATGATCACATCATCGCGCTCCAACAACGCGCGGGTGGCGGAGTGGCGCATCCGGTCGATGTTCTCGTTAATCTGGGATTCTTTTTCGATATAGGTGTCGGTGCGGGCGACATAGGCTTCGGGTTGGTAATAGTCGTAGTAGCTGACGAAATATTCGACGGCGTTATTCGGGAAAAATTCCTTGAACTCGCCGTATAGCTGGGCCGCGAGCGTTTTGTTCGGGGCGAGGATGATTGCGGGGCGTTGTGTCTCCTCGATGATCTTGGCCATTGTGAAGGTTTTGCCCGTGCCCGTCGCGCCGAGCAGCACTTGGTCCTGCTCGCCCTCGCCGACGCCTTCAGACAGTTCGGCAATGGCGGTGGGTTGGTCGCCGGCGGGGGTGAACTCGCTGACCATCTCAAACCGTATCCCGCCCTCCAGCTTCTCGCGGTCGGGGCGAGTGACGGTGGGCAGCGTGATCGGCGCGGGGGCGAGGTCGGGGGTGTCCATCGGGCGGTGCTCCTGTCTGAGCAGACAAGATAGGGTGTGAGCAGTGCAGTGTCACGCCAGCGCAGGCGGGAGTCTGTTCGTCAGCAGAGAAAATGGCTGAATGGATTCCCGCCTGCGCGGGAATGACAGTGTTTGGAGCGCAATGTTCGCCTCCTAAATCGCGGGTTTATCTATGCGGAGAACCACCCCAACACAAAGAACAAGCTCCCGCCCGTGGGGGCGGTCGGTCGCGTGTCGCCGCTTACGCGGCTCCAAAAAGCTTTGCAATGCAAAGCGGCCACCCTAAAAATTATTACCAGCCCCACGCGGCAGGTGCATTGCGCAGAGCGCAATCACCTACAGCCTTACATCATACACCCAAGCCTTACGACGACGCGTTCATCCACGGGGTGGCGCTGTTGCGGTTGGCTTCAAAGGCGGTGATGGAGGCTTCTTTTTCCATCGTGAGGCCGATGTCGTCGAGGCCGTTCATCAGGCAGTGCTTTTTAAAGGCATCGACCTCAAAGCTGATCGTGCCGCCATCGGGGCCGGTGATGGTTTGGCTTTCAAGATCAACGGTCAGGCGGGCATTCGCGCCGCGTCCCGCG
>CALFAK010000038.1 GCA_937948985.1 uncultured Neomegalonema sp.
GTCACGTGGTGGGCATCGCGGAAGGGCATTCCCAACTCACGGACCAGCCAATCGGCGAGATCGGTTGCGGTTGAGAAGCCCTGCGCCGCCGCCTCACGCAGACGCGCCACGTTCGGCTGCATATCCGCCACCATCCCTGTCATCGCCGCAAGCGCCAGCGCCAACGCATCCGCCGCGTCGAAGACAGGCTCTTTATCTTCCTGCATGTCCTTGGAATAGGCGAGCGGCAAGCCTTTCATCACCGTCAACAGCGTGACCATCGATCCCATAATCCGCCCCACTTTGGCGCGCGTAAGCTCTGCCGCGTCAGGGTTTTTCTTCTGGGGCATGATCGAGCTGCCGGTGGTGAACTTGTCGCTGAGGGTGATGAAGTTGAACTGCGCGGAGGACCAGATGACAATCTCCTCCGACAGCCGCGAGATATGCGTTGAGCAGATCGTGCCCGCCGACAGAAACTCCAACGCAAAGTCGCGTGCGGAGACGCTGTCGATGCTGTTGGCGGTGGGCCTTGCGAAACCGAGCGCTTCAGCGGTCATCGCGCGGTCAATCGGAAACCCTGTTCCGGCTAGCGCCGCAGCGCCCAGCGGGCATTCGTCCATACGTTCGCGCGCATCGGCAAAGCGAGCGCGGTCGCGCCGGAACATTTCGACATAGGCCATCATGTGATGCCCCCATGTCACGGGCTGTGCGACTTGCAAATGGGTAAAGCCGGGCATGATGATCTCCACCCCCGCAGCCGCCTGCACCAATAACGCATCGATCAGGCGCGTCAGTGCGGCCTCCGCCTCCGCGCATTGCTCCTTGACCCAGAGCCGGAAATCAAGAGCCACCTGATCATTGCGCGAGCGCGCTGTGTGAAGCCGTCCCGCAGGTTCGCCGATCTTCTCGCGCAGGCGTGATTCGATGTTCATGTGGATGTCTTCGAGGTCGCGGCGGAACATAAATTCGCCCCGCTCAATCTCCCCGCCGATCTCCTCAAGCCCTTGTGATATGGCTTTATGATCGCTATCCGAGATAATCCCGACCGCCGCCAGCATGGCCGCGTGGGCCTGAGACCCGCGTATATCCTGACTTGCGAGCCTTTTGTCGAAGCCGATGGAGGCGTTGATCTCTTCCATGATCGCGTCGGGTCTGTCCGCAAAACGTCCGCCCCACATTGAATTCGACACAGTTGAGGCACTATTTGAAGTCATTGGTATGGTCCTTCGCGGAACAGGGAATTCGACATGCACGCCTTTACGAGAACACTCGCCGTCAGCGCAGCCCTCCTATACGGCGCGTTTGCCCTCACGGGCAATACTTGGGCGAAGGACGGGTCCGCTTCCGCGCTTGATCAGGAAGAACGCCGCGTTTTTGAGCAGATGTTGCCTGATGACCTCGCGGATTTTGAGTTGCATCCAGAGCCGCGCCCTTTCCGGGCCAAAGAATTCATCGGGCCGGATGGCAAGCCGATGGATCTGAGCGCGTTTGAGGGCAAGGTTACGGTGTTGAATTTCTGGGCGATCTGGTGTCCGCCTTGTCGCAAGGAGCTGCCCTATCTCAACAACCTTCAAACAATGCTGGGGGATGAGGGGGTGGAGGTGGTGACCATCTCGCTGGATAAGGCGGGAATCAAGAAGGCGAAACCGTATCTGGAGAAGCATAATCTTGATCAGCTGAGAGCCTACACAGATCCCAAGGCCAATCTTTCGCGTGAGATGGGCGTGCTCGGCCTGCCCGTGACCGCAATTTTAGGCCCGGATGCGCGTGAGATCGGGCGTTTTCTGGGTGAAGCGCAATGGGATTCGCAGGAAGTGCAGGAATGGCTGCGCTTCATTGTCAAAGCGACGGATGATCAGGGCCAAGCAACCTGACGCGGCAACCCTGCGGCCAATCTACGCAAAGCCGTTGGCGGGGAAATCTTTGCCAACACAATGCGCGGCATCGTGTTATGACGAAAAGTGACATTATCATCGCTTAACCGGAGTCATACTGTGCCCCTTATCGGCGTTTTTCTTATCACCTTCGCGGTTGTCTTTATCACCACCAAAATGCGCGGCGCATCGCGGTTGGACAGCCTGCATCGTGCCACTGTTTCGGCCATCGTTGTCACGCTTGTCTTTCTGGCAGCGACCATCACGCTGGCAAACCTGTCAAAATAATCGTGCGTGTTAAGCGTCACAGCATTTGTTTTCAGCGATGATAACGGTTCTGTAGGTGGTTGAGTGAATTGTAGAACAATGTTCGTAAATCGCGAGCGCTGTGCTAAGCATGGTAAAGTTACGTGTATGAGGTTTGAGACATGATGAACCCGGCGCTCCAACGTGGGCGAGACGAATTCAGAGCGGCCTTTTGGTCGGCGCGCAACCTGTTCATTATCGCGGCTGTTTTCAGTTTCTTTGTGAACCTGTTGATGCTGACCGGACCGTTGTTCATGTTGCAGGTTTATGACCGGGTGCTGGCCAGTGGCAGTATTCCGACGCTTCAAGCGCTGTTCCTGCTTGTGGGTGGTCTGTTTCTGATGATGGGTCTGCTCGATTTTCTGCGCGGGCGGATTTTGTCGAATGCGGGAGCCAGGTTTCAGGCATTGCTTGACGGGCGCGTGTTTGAGGGAACGATGCGCACGGCGCTGATCCCCGGTGAGCGGGCGAAACCCGCAACCGCCATGCGAGACCTTGAATCGATCCAGCAGTTTCTTTCCGGCCCGGCCCCTTACGCCTTTTTCGATGCACCGTGGACGCCCGTTTATCTGGCAGTGATCTTTGCGCTGCACCCGATTTTGGGGTGGTTTTCGGTTGGAGCGGCGATCTTTTTGCTGTCTATCGCGGCGCTGAACCAGATCACGACGCTCAAACCTGAGATTGAATCGCGCAAAGCGACCGCCGAGAGTGAGAAATTCGCGGAATCTGTGCGGCGTGAAGCCGAGGCGGTGCGCGCGCTTGGGATGATCGACACGGCGAAGAAATTCTGGGGACAGCGCCGGGGCGCCGCGTTAGAAGCGCAGATGAAGCACAGCGCGCGCGCGGGCCTGTTCCAAGCGATGTCAAAAGCGCTGCGGTTATTCTTGCAATCTGCAATCCTCGCCGTTGGCGCGTATCTGGCCGTTGGTCAGGAGATTACACCCGGTGCGATGATTACCGCGTCGATCCTGATGGGGCGCGCGTTGGCACCGATTGATCAGGCGATCTCGCAATGGCGGATGTTCGTGCGGGCGCGGCAGGGATCGAAATCGCTGCAACAGTTTTTCGCGACGACACCCGTGTTGGAACCCAAAACCGCCCTGCCCGCCCCCGCCGCGCGGCTTACGGTTAAGGATGTTGCGGTGGCGGCCCCCGGAATGCGCACGCCGATTGTGCGCGGCATCAAGTTCGATGTTCAACCCGGCGAAGCGGTTGGCGTGATCGGCCCCAGCGCATCCGGCAAGTCAACGCTGGCCCGCGCACTCGTGTCGATTTGGCAACCCGTGTCGGGCGAAATACGGCTGGACGGCGCGACGCTTGATCAATGGTCGGAGTCAGATTTCGGCAAGCTGGTCGGCTATCTGCCGCAAGACGTGGGCCTGTTTAACGGCACCGTTGCCAGCAATATCGCGCGTCTGCAAGAGAACGCCGATGAGCGTGAGATCGTGCTCGCGGCGGAGCGGGCCGGAGCGCATGAGGTGATCCTCAAACTGCCAAACGGGTATGACACGGAGATCGGTGAAGGCGGTGCGCAGCTGTCAGGCGGGCAGCGCCAGCGTGTCGGTCTTGCCCGTGCCCTGTTCGGTGATCCGCCGTTGCTGGTGTTTGATGAGCCGAATGCGAACCTTGATGCCGAGGGGGAGCAATCCCTGATCCATGCCATCCGGCAAGCGAAAGAGCGCGGGCGTGCGGTGATTGTTATGGCGCACCGCCCCAGCGCGATTGCCGTTTGTGACAGACTGCTGGTGATGCGTGACGGTGCGCAACAGGCGTTTGGCGAACGTGACGAAATCCTGAAACAAACAACCCGTAACCACGGCCAGGTCACGCAGATGACCCGGCCCCCTGTTGGGAGTGTATCATGAAACAGAAACCCGTTTACGCACATGATCCGATGCGCTGGCGCGCCACCGGATATGTCTTGTTCGGCGGTATCGTGATCTGCACCCTGTTCGGGGGTATGACCTATTGGTCGATGGAGGCGGAATTGGAAGGCGCGGTGATCGCGCAGGGCGAATTGCGCGTTGAGTCGAAATCCAAACCCGTGCAGCACTATGAAGGCGGCATTGTCGGCGAGATTTTTGTGAAAAACGGCGATGCGGTTGAAGCACAGCAAGTGCTGCTGAACCTCGATCAAACCACGCAAGAAGCCAGCTTTTCGATTGTTGATAATCAACTCATGGAGCTGAAAGCACGCCGGGCACGCTTTATTGCGGTGCGCAGTGAGCGGGAAAGCATCAACTTTCCTGAAGACGTTCTCGAACGCGCCCGACAGGACATTGAGCTGGAAACAGTTGTAGACGGTCAGCGCAACCTGTTCCGTTCACAGCTGAACAGCTATCGCCAACAACGTGCTCAACTGGGCGAGCGGATTGCTCAGATTATCAACGAGATTGAGGCGTCGCGCTCACGGGCCAAAGGGTTCGAGACGCAATTGGGGTCGATCAGTGCCGAGTTGGCGACGCAACAGGATTTGCTGGATCGTGGCCTGACCACACGCGCCCGGATTGAGCAGTTTACCCGCGAACGCGCGCGTATCGACGGGGAAATCGGGGCGTTGGAATCGGGGGAATCGCGCCTCAAGCGGCAAATTCAGGAAACCCAAATCGAACTGACCCGATTGCGCGAGGAGCGCCGCCAGGCCGCGATTACCGAGCTGCGCGATGCGGAAGTGCGGATTGCCGAGCTTGAGCAGCGGATGATTATGGCGCAGGATGCTCTGAAGAAAATCGATATCCGTGCGCCTGTTGCCGGGGTTGTTGAAGACCTGCAAGTCAACGCCGCCGGGGCGGTTATCGGTGCGGGAACGCCGATTATGACGATTGTACCCGTTGCGGACCGGTTGGTCTTGGAAGCGAAAATCGGCACCGACAAACGCGATAAGGTGAGCAAAGGAACGCCCGCGCGGGTTCTGTTCCCCGCGTTCAACACCCGCACGACGCCGGAATTGTTCGGCGAAGTCGTCTCGATATCTTCAGACCGGAAGATTGATGAGACGACAGGATTTCCGTATTTCGGTGTTGAGATTTTGCTGACAGATGAGGAGCGGGCCAAGCTGGGCGAGGAAAATGTGCTTGTGGCGGGGATGCCGGCGGAGATTTATATCCAGACGAAATCGCGCACGCCGTTGAACTATCTGCTCAAGCCGATTTTGGACAACTTTGAGCCTGCGTTTAAGGAGTGATGCCAACGCACAGGGGCAATCTCTTGGTAGGGCGGGATTGCGAGCGGTTGCTCACCTTTAAGGAGAAACGTCATGTCATTTTGGCGTTCTCTGTCGCTTTGGCATATCCTCTTGGCATCACTGCGGCGCGGGTTTGGTAGCGATGCGTGTTTTGACGGAAAACGGTAATATTTCTCAAATCACGGGTAACCGTCTGGTGTTAAAAGGGTATTCTTGACAGCTCTCCTTTAAGGTGAAATTTTCTTCATCATCGCAATGGCGGCACTGTTTGCGAATTAAGTCTCAATGGGCCTGATTGCGGGCGTTTGAGCATGATGTTTCACGTGAAACATTGCAGAACAAAACTAGAATTAATTGTTTTCCGATTTCAGTGCCATTTAGATTTTTTTGTAGTCGGTGCCGCGATTGGTGCGCGTTTGAGACAGCGCTATAAATGACTGTTTCAGGGATTTATAGCGATAGTTGCCATGATGCGCTTGCTCATCACCGCGAAGTGGTTAAATTTGTTCCCATGAAAACGATGCCACAATGAATCGGCACATTCGGGGGAGATGATCTTGGTTCAATCCGGCGAACCGCTACTCGAAATCAGCAATGTCTCGCTGCGCTTTGGCGGCGTGCGCGCCTTGACCGATGTGTCATTTACAGTGCGCAAAAACGAGCTTTTCTCGCTCATCGGCCCCAATGGCGCGGGCAAGACCTCGATGCTGAACTGCGTTTCGGGGCGCTATATCCCGCAAGAAGGTGAGGTTCGGTTTCGCGGTGAGTCCCTGCTGAAACGCTCCACCAATGACCGTGCGAAAATGGGGATTGGCAGGACATTCCAGAATCTCGCGCTTTTCGGGCATATGAGCGTGATCGACAACATCATGGTCGGACGGCACCATCTGCTGAAAAACAACTTCCTCACCGGAATGGCCTACTGGATAGGCGGCGCGCAGAAGGAAGAAAACGAACACCGGGCGCGCGTTGAGGAGATTATCGACTTCCTTGAAATCCAACATGTGCGCAATATGCCCGCAGGTGCGCTGTCCTATGGTTTACGCAAGCGTGTCGAACTGGCCCGCGCCATAGCGATTGAGCCGGAATTGATCCTGCTGGATGAACCTATGGCGGGTATGAACCTCGAAGAAAAAGAGGATATGGCCCGCTACATCATTGATCTCAATGAAGAGTTGGGCGTCACGGTTGTTATGATCGAGCATGATATGGGCGTGGTGATGGATATCTCCAACCGCGTTGCCGTGCTGGATTTTGGCCAGAAAATCGCCGAAGGCTCCCCCGACGAAGTGATGGCGCACCCGAAAGTACGCACGGCTTACCTCGGCGAAGATGAGCTGCCTGAGGCGGCGGAATGAGCCGTATTCCGCATACAGGCCTCGCAGAAGCACCCGCACCCTACAGCCACGCGCGACTGGACGCAGCGGCAGTGCGATCAATGCTGGATGCGGGGACATTGCCGCATGACAAGCGCGTTGAGTTGATCGAAGGAGTGCTTGTAACAATGTCACCCGCGCGTAACCGCCATGCCAGCGCTGTCCTGGCAGTGGGAGCAACTCTGTGGAACCAGATCCCAAAAACCACAAGCTGCGTCACGGACGGCGCGTTGTTCCTTGCTGATGATCTGATGCTCGGCCCTGATCTCAGCTTTCTGCCGCGTGGTGTGCTGATCGAGGATGCCGAGGGCGAGGACATCTTGCTGCTGATCGAGATTTCAAACAGCACGTTACGCTTCGATCTTACGCAGAAAGCCGGATTTTATGCACAACACGGGGTGCGCGATTACTGGGTGGTCGATCTGCCAAACGAGAAATTGCACATCCACCGCGACCCCGCATCAGGCGGGTATGGAACGGTACAGATTTTAGACTGGGCCGCCCCCGCCACGCCCCTTAACATCCCGAATGTCAGCATAACCCTCGCGGAGGTGTTGGACCAATGAGCGCGAAACTCAATGTATCCGGCGATGTCGCCAATTGGCTGCCCGCGCCGAAGCATCTTAACGATGTCACCGTGTACGATACGCTGCCCAAGCTGCTCGCCCGGAATGCTGAAATTGCGCCTGATGCTGTGGCGCAGCGGGAGAAAGACCTCGGCATCTGGAACGCGATCACGTGGCGGGAATTCAACGACCACGTCGCCCGTATGGCTGTCGGTATGGCAGAGCTGGGCCTTGAACCGGGGGGTGTGGTCGGTCTGATCGGCGATAACCGTCCTGAATGGGTATGGGGAGAGGTCGCCGCCCACGCGTGCCGCGCGCGAAGCCTCGGATTTTACCGCGATACGTTGGAAGACGAGGTTGCCTATCTCATCAACTACGCCGAGCCGACGATTGTTGTCGCCGAGGATGAGGAGCAGATCGACAAATTCCTGAATCTTGAAGATAAAATTCCTTCGGTGAAGCACATCATTTATCACGATCCGCGCGGGATGCGGAAGTATGACGACCCGCGATTGATGTCGCTGGAAGCGCTTGAAGAGATCGGCGCAAAAGTGCTCGCGGAACATCCTGACCGCTACAAACAGATGGTCGCGGCCACGTCTGCAGATGAGATCGGTGTCCTGTGCACCACTTCCGGCACGACCTCCAACCCGAAACTGGCCGAGTGGCGCAATGCCGCGTTTCTGGGCCATGCCAGCAGCTATCTGCGTGCTGATCCAAAGGGGCCGGAGGACGAATATCTTGCCGTTCTGCCCCTGTCATGGGTCATGGAACAGATGTATTCCGTCGCGTGGAACCTGATCGCGCGGATGACCGTGAACTTTCCGGAGGAAGAGGCCACCGCGATGTCCGATATGCGCGAAATCGGACCGACTTTCGTGCTGCTGTCACCTCGTGTTTGGGAGGTGGTCGCCGCCGATATTCGCGCGCGGATGATGGATTCGAGCCGCTGGAAACAGTCAGTGTATGAATGGGGCGTCAAACGCGGCGTTAAGGCCGTCGATAGCGGGCGGCAAGACAGTCTTGCGAATACGTTCCTTTTCAACGCCTTGCGCGATCGCCTCGGCTTCAAACGCCTTACATCAGCGGCCACGGGCGGGGCGGCGATGGGGCCGGACACGTTCAAATTCTTCCAAGCGATGGGTGTTCCGCTCAAACAGCTATACGGTCAAACCGAAGCCTTGGGCGCGCATACGATCCACAAGGACGGCGATGTTGACCACGAAACGGTTGGCTTCCCGATGCCCGGCTGCGAGTTGCAAATCCGCGATCCCGACACAGAAGGCTTGGGCGAGATTGTCGTCAAACATCCGAACATGATGCACGGCTACTTCAAAAACGATGAGGCTAATGCCGAGGCGTTTGATCCTGACGGCTGGTTCCTGACCGGAGACGCCGGTTATCTGAACGATGCGGGCCATTTGGTGGTTATAGACCGGAT
>CALFAK010000039.1 GCA_937948985.1 uncultured Neomegalonema sp.
GCGGCGCGCAGCGAAGTGGACTGGATCGTCCCGATTTCGCTGGGTGACAGTCATCGCGGCTATCGCGTTGTCGGCACCACGCCCGGGTTTTTTGAGCATTACCGCTACCGCCGCGATACGGGCCTGCGCTTTGAGGCGGGCACGACGCTTGGTGATTTGTTCGATACGGTGATCGGCGCGGATGTCGCGGCGGCGCTGGGCTATGCCGTTGGCGATCGGATTATCGTCTCTCACGGCACAGGCCGGGGCAAGGGGGCTGAGCATGATGACAAACCCTTTCGCGTGACGGGCATCCTCTCCAAGACCGGCACCCCGGTTGACCGCGCCGTCTATGTCAGCCTTGAAGCCATCGAGGCGATCCATGTCGATTGGCAGGGCGGCGGACGGGTCGAAGGGTTGCAAATACCCGCCGAGCGGGTGCGGAATATGGACCTGACGCCTAAGACCGTTACGGCGGCGCTGGTGGGCCTGAAATCGCGCATCACGACTTTCCGGTTCCAGCGTTTCGTGAATGAGTATGAAGAGGAACCCCTGACGGCCATTCTGCCGGGGGTGGCGTTGTCTAACCTGTGGTCGCTGGTCGGGGTGGCAGAGCGGGCGTTGTCCGCTGTGTCGCTAATGGTGATAATCACGGCATTGCTGGGGCTTGTCACAACGCTGCTGGCCTCGCTGGAGGAGCGGCGGCGGGAAATGGCCATTCTGCGCGCCAACGGGGCCAGTCCACGTACTGTTTCAGTGTTATTGACGGCGGAGTCGGGATTAATCGCGCTGGCCGGGGCAGTGCTGGGGCTGGTATTCGTGTATGTGTTGTTGTTTACCCTGCAGCCCCTTCTCGACAACCGCTATGGCCTCTATCTAAAAGTTGATATCCCCAGTGTGCGAGAATGCGCTATACTTGCGTTTATCGTTATCGCGGGGGTTGTTGCGGGTCTTATTCCGGCATGGCGGGCTTATCGCCGCTCGCTCGCAGATGGCATGTCGATCAGGAGTTAATTATGCGCGCTCTACTTTTTGCCACGGCCTTTGGCCTGACGCTTCCTTTCGCCCTTCAGGCGCAGGCTTTCGATTTCCAAGAATTGTCGAAGACGGTTTTCGGCTCGTCGGAAGTGTATGGTGTCGAAGACCCGGACGCGCGTGAGATAGAGTGGAAAGACTTGTCTCCGCCCCTGTCCGCGGAAGCACAAGCTGCCGCCGCCAAGCTCAATGCGGCGATCGACACCATGAACGATGAGGATATCGCTGAGGCGATGGCCTTGATTGATGAGAATGGCAGCGAGATCATCGACGCGCTCGACGGCGAAACGATTTCGCTGGAGGGCTATCTTGTGCCGCTGGATTTTGAGGCAACCGAGGCAAAAGCCTTCGTTTTGGTGCCTTATATGGGGGCATGTATCCATGTTCCGCCGCCGCCGCCGAACCAGATTGTCTTTATCGAATATGAAGACGGTATGCCGATGGAAGCGTTGGAGGAAAACCTTTGGACACCGTTCCGCGTGACCGGGGCCATCCGTGCCGTGCCCGCGAAGACAGAGCTTGCGAATGTCGGTTATCAGATGTCGGCCAAGAGCATTCGGGTTTCAGAACTTTAACGCGGTGGCAGGCGCAGGGCGCCGTCGAGACGGATAACCTCGCCGTTGAGCATCGGGTTGCGGGCGATGTGCTGGACGAGCATGGCGAACTCGCCCGGATCACCAAGACGGGAGGGGCAGGGGACGCTGCCGCCCAGTGAATCCTGCACGTCTTGCGGTAATCCCTCCATCATCGGGGTTTTAAACAGGCCCGGCGCGATGCACATGACGCGCACCCCGTCGCGGGCGAGGTCGCGGGCCATCGGTAAAGTCATCGCGGCGACACCTCCTTTTGAGGCGGCATAGGCGAGTTGGCCGATTTGCCCCTCGAAAGCGGCGATTGAGGCGGTGTTGATGATCACACCCCGCTCGCCCGTGTCGAGCGGCTCAAGCGCGACCATCGCAGCGGCGGCTTGTGAGGTGAGGTTGAAAACGCCCGTGAGATTGATGGCGATGGTTTTGGCGAACAAGGCGGCGTCATGCGCGCCCTCGCGGCCAACGGTTTTCGCACCCGGCGCGATACCCGCGCAAGCGACGGACAGGCGTGCGGGGCCGTTTTTGGCGGCGGCTTGGTCGAGTGCCGCCGTGATGCTGTCGGGGTCAGTTACGTCTGTCCGGATAAAGAGCGCGCCTGTCTCCGCCGCAACCCGCGTGCCTCGTTCGGTGTCGAGATCAAGCAGGGCGACGGGGCAATCGGCTTTGCGCATCCGCCGCGCCACCGCTTCACCGAGTCCCGATGCGCCGCCGGAAATCACGACGGGTGTTTGCGCGGACAGGTGCATGGGTTTCTCCTTGGTTTTTACGGGGCGTCAGGCCAATTTATCGCATCCTGACCGTTTTCCCATCGGAGAATTTTATGACATCTGCTGTTTCCGATGACATGCGCCGCCGTATTCTGGCGGATGGATATGGCCACGCTGATGGCAGGGTGCGATTTGGATCAGGCCACCGGCACGCTGATTGATGACCTCATCGCGCTCAAGAAACGGGTGACGAAGCGGCAGGAGGAAGGCGCCTGCGTTCCGGTGCTGGATGAGTTGATCGCATCGGAGCAGAAGATTGCGAAAGAATGGCTGAATTCCACAGATAAGCCCGCCCCGCAGCCGGATTTGATCGGCGAGGCGGAAGCGATACATCGGGGATATGTGCGGGCGCTGGGGTAGAGCGTCTTTTGAGAATGGAGAAATGATATGAGTTGGTCTCCTTGTCCCGATCCCACCCCCGGTGATGCCGCGTCGGTGGACGCGATTAAGACGGTTATCACACCGCGCGCCGTGGATTTGGGCGAGATGACGGTGCGCCGGGCGCTGCCCTCGACCAAGGGGCAGCTTGTCGGGCCGTTCATCTTTTTTGATCAGATGGGGCCGGCGGAGTTCCTGACCGATCAGGGGATCGACGTGCGCCCGCACCCGCATATCAACCTCGCCACGCTCACCTACCTGTTCGAGGGGGAAATCCGGCATCGGGATAGTCTGGGGACCGATCTGGCGATTACGCCGGGGGCGGTGAACTGGATGTGCGCGGGGCAGGGGATCGTGCATTCCGAGCGGACAAGCGATGAGCGACGGGCGAACGGCCAGCGGTTGTTCGGGCTACAGACGTGGCTGGCGCTGCCCGGTGCGCATGAGGAGACGGCCCCGACTTTCGTGCATCACGGCAAGGAGGCGCTGCCGCATCTGGAGGCGGAAGGCATCACAATGCGCCTGATCGCGGGGCAGGCGCACGGCGAGGTGTCGCCGTTGAAGACGTTGTCCGACACGCTCTACGCCGATGTGGCGCTGGAGGCGGGCGCGCGGTTCGAGGTGGAGCCGCTGTATGTGGAGCGGGCGCTCTATACGATTTCGGGGCGGATCGAGGTGGCGGGGCAGGTGTTTGAACCGGGGCAGCTTCTGATCTTGCATCCCGGAGACGCGATCACGGTGCGGGGGCTGGATGCGGCGCGGTTTATGGTGTTTGGCGGCGAACCGATGGACGGTCCGCGCTATATCTGGTGGAATTTCGTCTCCTCGCGCCCTGAGCGGATCGAGCAGGCGAAGGAGGAATGGCGGCGCGGGCGGTTTGAGTCTGTGCCCGGCGACGAGTCGGAGTTTATCCCGCTGCCTGAACAAGCGGGCAAGCCGAGGGCGATTGAGCCGGGGATGGGGTAACGCTGCTAGGCGATTAATCTCGCCACCAGTATGACGATGATCGCGCCGATCATGGCGGTGACGATCTGGGCCAATATCGGATTGGCGATGCCCAAGGTGACCCCAAGTGCGGAGAGCACGAAGCCGCCGACGAATGCATCCAGCACACCCGTTATTAAGTGCCGGATCAACCCGCCGCCACCGACCAGGAAGCTGGCGAGCCAACCCGCGATCAGGCCGATGACGAGAAATACGATCAGTTCTGGGGCATTGAATGGCTTCCTTGAAATGGGGGCTACTTCTACACCATAACGCAGGGGCGGCCAAGATGGTTGCGCGGCGGCGGGGAGGTCCGAATGAATAATCCGATGATCGGCTTGCACCACGTGACCGCGATTTCAGGCGGGCCGCAAGAGAATATCGACTTTATGACCGGAACGCTGGGGCAGCGGTTTATCAAGCGGACCGTGAACTTTGACGCGCCGGACACGTATCACCTTTACTATGGCGACCGCGATGCCGCGCCGGGGTCGGTGATGACGTATTTCCCTTTTGTGAACGCGGGCCCGGGGCGCGCGGGGAACGGGATGGCGCGCGCATTGGCCTATGCTGTGCCCGTTGGCGCTCTGGATGCGTGGATCGGGCGGTTTGCGGGCGATGGTGTGGCGTTTGACGGGCCGCATGAGCGGTTTGGCGAGCGGATGATTGCGGTGCGCGCGCCTGACGGGCTGTGCATTGAGTTGATCGAGACGGCGCGGGCGCAGGGTGACGGGCCGGATGACGGGTTCCACGGGGCGACGCTGCATATCGACAGGCCGGAGGCGACAGCGCGGCTGCTGACGCAGGTGTTCGGGTATACTGACGAGGGGGTTGAGCGCGCGGGGGATGCGACGCGGCGGCGGTTTCTGGCGGCGGGGCGGGGATCGGTGATTGATATTCTCAGCGACCCAAGCGCGCCTTCGGGGCGGCCCGGCGCGGGGACGATCCATCACATCGCGTTTCGGGCCAAGGATAACGCCGATCAGCTGTCATGGCGGGCGCGGGCGGTTGAGGCGGGGATGGATGTGACGCCCGTAATTGACCGCCAGTATTTCAACGCCATCTACTTCCGCGAACCGGGCGGCGTGTTGTTCGAGATTGCCACCGATCCGCCCGGCTTTGCGGTGGACGAGCCGATGGAAACGCTGGGACAAGCCCTGATGCTGCCCGCGCAGTACGAGGGGAAGCGGAAGGCGATTGAGGCGGGGTTGCCGGAGATCAGGTTTCCATTGCCCTTGAAATCGCTCTAGTTCGCATCCCGCAGCGAAATCGTCAGCGTAGTGGGTGTTTTCGGGGGGCAGTGTTGAGAGTGCCCAGCGGCTGTTCCCGGTCATGCCAAACACCAAGATTGCCACGACCATCAGCACCGCATGGCGCGACGCTCAATGCTCACAACAACATTGCTTCAATCAGGTGATATATATTTTGCTGAATTGCTGTAACAGTTTGGCGAGTATGCCAACGCCGATAGCGATATTCGTCAGGATGCCTTGTTTTGACTCGTGAAACCTGAGCAGAATGAGCATCGTTGCGGGCTCAATTACTTTCCTGAAAAATTTAAACAGCAGTATAATAATTATCGCAGTTATGTATATTATACTTGGAATGACAGTGAATATAAGAGATTCAGTGGTAATTATCCCATATATTTTCGCATTCAGCAAAACATTAGGATCTCTAGATAAGAATCCATGCATAATATGTTCGCCGGTATAGCTCTGTAAAAAAAATATCAGCACAATACCGATTGTTGCGGCAATCAAAGCGAGGACAATATCTAATATTGCTATAAAAATATAATAAAAAATTTTTTATCTTTATTCAATATAATTTTTGTAATAAGTAAATCGTAATTGATATTGTTATAAAGCTCGTCGCAATCATGGCAGGAGATATTTTTAAGAAACTTAACACCACCCCCTCAGAAGGAATATTCATTGATACTGATACGGAATCGCACTCAGAAAAAATTCCGCAAGGTTTGTACTTTATATCAACTTCCTTCGGATAAATGATAAATTTGTATATGCAGGATACGAAAACATAACAAAAAGTGAAAAGCCCAGTTGATAAGACACGCTTCAATGACAGAAAATCCGGACCAAAAACTTTTTCAGCTTTTTTTGCCATGACCTCGATCCCGGCAAATACGATGTCATACAGCCCGTGATCGCCGACATAAAGCCATGCCTCACCCGCTTTTTCACGCAATTCAGCACGCGCGGTTTCGCCGATGAGCCAATCGATAAAAGTAAGAATCGCCACGAAGAATGCTATTGTGAAGAAGAATGAATCCGCGAAATTGGAAAAGAAGCTCATAATATTCCCCTTCTTCAAGTCGGTTTGAAAACTAACCACAATAATAATAGTTGAACAAGCGCTTTTACAATCATGGCAGTTAAGTTGAGCCAGCCTGAATCGTTTCGAGTGAGACAAACGACACCAGTAATCCCCCTTGCAAACCGTCTCGCAGGTGCAGCATAACGCGCGTGACAACGAGTGCAGGAGCGTGCGTATGACTGAGAGTAAGACGAACCCCGGTCGGTTTTTTGAGGATTTTGAGCTGGGCGAGACGTTGGTTCATGCGACGCCGCGCACGGTGACGGAGGGGGATCGGGCGCTTTATATGGCGCTGTATCCGAGCCGCTTTGCGCTGTATTCATCGGACCAGTTCGCCCGCAATTGCGGGTTTCCCGAAAGTCCGGTCGATGATCTGATCGGGTTTCATGTGGCGTTCGGCAAGACTGTGCCGGATATATCGCTGAACGCGGTGGCCAATTTGGGCTATGCGGATTGCCGGATGCTGGTTCCGGTTTTCCCCGGCGATACGCTGAGCACGACATCCGACGTGATCGGGTTGAAGCAGAACTCGAACGGGAAGACGGGGGTTGTCTACGTCCGCTCGACCGCGCGTAATCAGGCGGGTGAGGATGCGCTGACATGGGTGCGCTGGGTGATGGTGCGTAAGCGGGATGCGGATAGTCCGGCCCCCGAAACGGTGATCCCCGACCTGCCTGACTGTGTCGCGGCGGAGGATTTGGTTATGCCCGCCGAGGGGTTCCATTTCTCGAATTACGACTTTGATCTGGCGGGCGAGCCGTATGCGCTGGGTGACTACACGGTCGGTGAGATTATCGACCATGTGGACGGTGTGACCATTGAGGAAGCCGAGCATATGCTGGCCACGCGGCTGTGGCAGAATACGGCCAAGGTGCATTTCAACGTGGAGGCGCGCGAGGACGGGCGGCGATTGATCTATGGCGGGCATGTCATCTCGCTGGCGCGGGCGCTCAGTTTTAACGGGTTGGCCAACGCGCAGATGATCGCGGCGATTAACGGGGGCAGCCATGTCGCGCCGTGCTTTGCCGGGGACACGGTTTATGCGTGGTCCGAGGTGCTGGATAAAGCGGAGTTGGCGCCCGGCGTCGGGGCGCTGCGCCTGCGTCTGGTGGCCACAAAAGGCCGCAGCGGCGACGCCCCGCGCCTGCGCGGCGAGGACGGGAAATATGCACCGGGCGTGCTGCTGGACCTCGATTATTGGGCGTTGATGCCGAGGTAATAGCAACGGCACCAACACTGATTGTTGCATTTCCGCTCTGCCTCGCACGTGATGCGGGGAAAGGGACATTTCTCAGTGTGATCGCTTGAAAGCGGGAGCCAATCTATCAGCGTCATTGTCGGGTTTGTCGCACGAGTGTCCGGCAGGTTTCATGCATCATAGTATGTTTCCTGAAAATCGGGTTTTACCTGCCTTGGATCGCTGTGTGTCTGTGGCGGTCTGTAAAGGTTGTCGGGGGGACCGTCTGCGCATCAATGTTGTGCGGACGGCGCGGAGGAATTCGAGGGGTCGGGTGATGGCGCTCTGCGCGCTTTGGGCGAGGCGCAGCAGCAGGAAGGGGATCATGTTGACGGCCACTTGCGCGCGAACCGCGTTCCCGGACGTGCCGATGAAACGGGTGATGTTGAGGCCCTGCTTGCGCAGCTTGCGATGCGCAAGCGCGATCATCTCCTCCAGCAGCCCCGAAAACGCCGCCGCATCGCGGTCCCGGTTCGCATCGGCAAGCGTCGTGCGCTTCAAGTTCGTACCGCCCGAATGATACATCCGTGCCGCATCGGGCGACACGGTCGTGACCGTCGCCCGAAGTCCCTGCACGCCCGAAAGCGCCCCGTTGAGAAGGTTGACCAGATGGTGGCGCGGCTTGAATGTGCGCGCGGTCTGCTCGTGACCATACTCCTTCGCAAGCGCGTCAAACCGCTGCTACGGAATGTACTGGAGAAGCTGGTGAAACACGGTATTCTGATGGGGCATGGCGCGGGCTCCGTTCGTGTCTTCAGATCGCTGAATTTTCCAAACACGATCTCAATCAACGCCATGCGCTCTGGCAAGCAAGTTCCTGCCGGACACTCGTGCGTTGCGGGCGGGAAATCGGTGTCGACGTGACCGCCGGACGGGTTCCGGCGGGCCTGTTGCTGTGCGCGCTGATCGGGCGGGATTAATATTGTGGAGGTTTCAAGCGGTTGCGGTGTCAGACGTATTTGACCTTGTTACCCGCCAGCAATTCGGCGGTGGATGGCAGGATTTTGAGGCCTCCGGCGATTTCCGCGTCCAGGGTTTTTTCCAGTTCGATGACGGTTTTAAGCCGGGCGGTGACCGTGTCGATTTTCGCGAACGGGACGACTACGACACCGTCATGGTCGGCGACGATCATGTCACCGCTTTCGACTTGGCGTCCGCCGATTTGGATCGGCAAACCCACGGAACCCGGACCGTTGGTGAAGGGGGAGGCGGGGGTCAGGCCCGTGGACCAGCAGGGCAAGCCGACTTCGACGATTCCCGCGTAATCGCGCACGGGGCCGTCGGTGATGAAACCCGCCGCGCCGTTGTTGCGCAACAGGCCGCAGACGCGATCACCCGCCGCCGCGCAGCCCTGAAAACCGTCGGCGGCGGAAAGGACAATGTCGCCGCTTCGGATCGATCCGACGGCGGCGATCAGGGCGAGGACATCACCTGCGCCGCTGTTAACGGTGAGGGCGGGTCCGGCGGCGACGCTTTTCAGATCGCGGCTTTCGCCCAAAGGACGGATGGTGTTGGCGAGAGCGCCCGTGCCGTACATCGCGTCGACGACAAAGCTGGTCGGGATGCCTTGGAAGGCGGCGATTTGTACGGCGTCGGGACGGCGGATGTTTTGGGCGATGGTCAGGAGAGGCGGTTCTTCGAGCATGGTGTCATTCCTTTAAAAACGCTCAGCGCGCAGCACTTCGCAATCGCTGACGGTGACGACGCCGATATGGCGTTCGACGACACTGAACGCGCTGTCGAGAAGGGCATCAAGGCGTTCGGGTTTGACGATGCACACGACTTGCACCATGCCGCCCGCCATGCCGACTTGACCCTCCGCGCTCCAGGAACCGGAGCGGCCGGAGCCGCCTGTGACGGGCAGGATCGAGTAGCCTGTGACGCCCGCGTCTTCGAGGGTTTTGCGCAAACGCCGCTCCATCGGGGCTTCGATAATGATGGCGACGCGTTTTGCTTTGTGGGTTTGCATGGGTCAACCTCCGGTCAGCAGGGTCGCAAGGGCGAGGTAAATCGGCAAGCCCAAAGTGAGATTGAAGGGGAACGTCACGCCCAGCGACAGTGTCAGATAAATGCCGGGGTCCGCCTCAGGAACAGCCACACGCATCGCGGCAGGGACGGCAATATAGGAGGCGGAGGCCGACAGCACCATCAGCAGAAAGAGCGATCCGGCGGGCAGGCCGATGAGCAGGCCGAGGGCCGCGCCCGCTGCGGAGCCGATGAGCGGCATCAGGAAACCGAAGCCGAGAAGGCCGAGGGTCAGGACATTGCGACTGCGCCGCAAACCGCGACCCGCGACAAGGCCCATGTCGAGCAGGAACAGGCACAGCGCGCCCTTGAAGGGGGAGACGAAGAAGGATTCAACATCGGCCATGCCTTCCTTGCCGACGATCATCCCGATGGCGAATGCGCCGACCAGCAGCACGATGGAGCCGTTAAGCATGATCTCGCGCCACAGTGTTGCATCCATGCGCGTCTCGGAATCGCCACGACTGATGAGCCAGAGGGCGGAGAGGATGGCGGGGGCTTCCATCGCGGCGGCAACCGCAACCATGAAGCCGTCCGAGGCGATGCCCGCGCTCTCCAACACGGATGTGCCCGCGACAAAGGTGACGATAGAGATCGAGCCGTAATGTGCCGCGACCGCCGCCGCATTTGTGCGGTCGAGGGCGGTCATGATGCCGAGCAGCTTGAAGGCGATGAGGGGGAGGGCTGCGGACAGGATGATTCCGGCTATGATCGCCCCGCCAAGGCGCAGATCGACGCCGTGATCGGCGACACTGACCCCGCCTTTCATGCCGATTGCGAACAGGAGATAGATGGAGAGCGCTTTTGCCGCCGCCTCCGGAAAAACCAGATCGGAGCGGCCCAACGCGGCGCAGACGCCTAAGACGAAAGACAAGATCAGGGGTGAAATGAGGTTGGTGGTGGCCAATGAGAGAAAATCGTCCAAGACGGCCTCCATATACTTTATGCCAAACATAACGCGGCAACAGCATATGTCCCGTGATTTCGCGAGGCTTGCATGGCAGCGCCCGATCTGAAAAGTAAACGCCGCTTCGCATGTTTGTTTGGTGGAGTGTTATGAGGAGCGATTATATGGGTGCCGTTACATCCTTTCCCACCCGCCTTCTGGAAGGCTACGCGTCATTCGTGAACGGTGCGCTGCCGCGACAGCAGATGCGGTTTCGCGATTTGGCCGAAGAAGGGCAAAAGCCGGAAACGATGATCGTTGCGTGTTGCGATTCCCGTGCGGCACCGGAGATTATCTTTGATACGATTCCCGGCGAGGTCTTTGTTCTGCGGAATGTCGCCAATCTTGTGCCGCCCTATGAGCCGGACGGCGCGTATCACTCGACTTCATCTGCGCTGGAGTTTGCGGTGCAGGCGCTGAAGGTGAAGAATATCGTGGTGATGGGCCATGCGCGCTGCGGCGGGATTAATGCGGCGTTGAATCCGTTGGATAAACCGCTGTCGCCGGGGGATTTCATCGGTAAGTGGATGAGCCTGTTGCGCCCGGCGGGTAAAGTGGTGGCCAGTTATGAACACATGACCGCCGCCGAGCGGAACACCGCACTGGAGCGGATATCGATACGCTATTCGATCGAGAATTTACGGACATTCCCGTGCATCAAAATTCTTGAAGATAAGGGGCGTTTGAATCTGCATGGGGCGTGGTTTGACATCGCTACGGGAGAATTATGGGTCATGAACCCGGAGACGGGAGATTTTTCGCGACCAACATTATAAGGTGTCTTAACGGTTAGTCAGAGGTTTTGCCTTACAGTGTTTGGTAACGGGTTGCGGCGGTTTGGTCTATTGCAGCGCCCGCAGAAACGTTAATTTCTGAGGATACCTGACATGAAAATTCTTTTGACTGCCGCTCTGATCATCGGTGGCCTGAGTACGACGGCATTTGCGTCCGAAAATTATGAATATGGCTGGATGACCGGGCAAATCGCTGGCACTTCTATTATTGGTGCGAACGTGGTGCGCAAGCCCGCTTTTCAAGGCGAAAAAGATGAGCAGGTGCAGGCGATGGATAAGGCGAAAACCGCGCTTGAGAAAGATTACTGTCAGGATTCAAACAGCCAATTCGTCGCTGATCCCGGCCTGATCATGTACGATAAAGGCATCAATGAATGGATCGTTGGCGGCGTTTGTAAATAAAACCACTGCTGATTGATAAGTTGAAAGAGGGTATCGCTCGGAAGGTGTTGCTCTCTTTTTTGTGTTAGGATTTGTGCGGAACTGTTCGACTTAACCTTTTGTACTTGCTAAGACTTATCCGCAAGTTCCATATAAAAAGGAAATCGGGCAATGTTTAAAATGATTGCTGTGGCAGGATTGGCGGGTGTTTTGGCGCTTCCGGTCAGTGCGCAGGAGAGCTTCTCCTATAATGCGAATTCCGCTCAGCTGGCTGACGGTTCGGCACAAGCGGCATTGGTCGTTGCCGAAATTGTGCGCACACCGCCCTTCGTTGGTGAAAAAGATGAGCAGGTTCAGGCGATGGATCAAGCCAAGCAAAAGCTGGATCAGGATTATTGCCAGAAAGCAGGCAGCAACTTTGTCGCTGATCCGGGTTTGATCATCTTCGACAAAGGTGTGGGCATGTGGATGATTGGCGGCGAGTGCAAATAGAATCTGTACCATTTTGAACGTTTGAGGGGCATTGCCGCATCGGCAGTGCCCTTTTTCTTGTGCAGTGCGCAACGACGCATCGACCTGAGAGCAATCACTTGCTAAAACGCCCGCGAGTCGCCGGGATGATTTGCGGCCCTGACCGCTGTTGTCCCGGAAAAAAGCCTGACGGGGTAAGAAGATATGGCCGATCTGCGCAAACTTGTGATCGATGGCGAAGAGTTCGAGTTCGATCCTGATTTGACGGTTTTACAAGCCTGTGAAGAGGCCGGGCGGGAAATTCCGCGCTTTTGTTATCACGAGCGGCTGTCGATTGCCGGTAACTGTCGCATGTGCCTTGTCGAGGCCGTGGGGGCGCCGAAACCGATGGCGTCCTGCGCGATGCAGGTTAGAGACCTGCGAGGCGGGCGCGATGGTGAGCCGCCGGAAATCCGCACCGACTCCGCTATTGTTAAGAAGGCGCGGGAAGGGGTGATGGAGTTTTTGCTCATCAACCACCCGCTTGACTGCCCGATTTGCGACCAGGGCGGCGAGTGCGATTTGCAAGATCAGGCGATGGCCTATGGCGGCGGGATCAGCCGTTTTGTTGAGCCGAAGCGGGCGATGGCTGATATCAATCTCGGGCCGCTGATCAAGACTCACATGACGCGCTGTATTCAATGTACCCGCTGTGTCCGGTTTGCGACAGAGATTGCCGGCGTGCCGGAGATGGGTTGTACCGGACGGGGTGAGGATGCGGAGATTGTGTCTTACCTTGATGCGGCGCTGGGATCGGAATTGCAGGGCAATGTGATTGATCTGTGCCCAGTGGGTGCGCTGACCTCGCGGCCTTATGCGTTCTCGGCGCGGCCCTGGGAATTGCGAAAGACTGAGACGATTGACGTGATGGACGCGCTCGGCTCGAATATTCGTGTCGATGCGGAGGGCAGCACGGTGCGCCGCGTGATGCCGCTGAACCATGACGGTGTGAACGAAGAATGGATTTCCGACAAGACGCGCTTTGCTGTTGATGGCCTGTCGCGGCAGCGGCTGGATCAGCCATATGTGCGCGGGACGGACGGCAAGCTGGCCCCGGCAAGCTGGGATAATGCGTTCGCGGCGATCAAGGATAAAATTGCTGCGGCTGCGCCTGAGAAAGTCATGGCTGTCGCCGGGGACTTGGTATCCGTTGAGGCGATGTGGGCGTTGAAGGCGCTGATGGGCCAAGTCGGTGGGACGACCGAATGCCGTGTTGACGGTGCGGCTCTGCCTGTGGGCAATCGCTCCGGCTATGTCGGGACAGCTAAGATTGAAGACATCGACAGCGCCGAGATGATTTTGCTCATCGGCACGAACCCGCGCCTTGAGGCGGCGGTGCTGAACGCGCGTATTCGGGGCGCTTGGGTTCGCGGAGCGGAGATCGGTTTGATCGGCGAGGCGGCTGATCTGACCTATGATTATGCGCATATGGGAACGGATCGCGCGGCGCTGCGCGGGTTGGTCGATAAAGGTGTCAGCGACGAGACGCGGGGCAAGAAAACGCTCGTGATTCTCGGGCAAGGCGCGATCAGTGGTGCGGATGGTGCGGCGGTTCTGGGAGCGGTGCACGCGTTTTGCGCGGCGTCGAACTCGCAACTGCTGGTCCTGCATACGGCGGCCAGCCGTGTTGGTGGGATGGATATCGGCTTTACGTCTGAAGGCGGCATGGCTGCGCTGGGCGATGCGCAGGTCGTCTATAATCTGGGCGCGGACGAGGTGGATATGCCTTCCGGTGCATTTGTTGTGTATCAGGGAAGCCACGGGGATCGCGGTGCGCATGGGGCTGATGTGATCCTGCCGGGAGCGACCTATACCGAGCAATCGGGGCTTTATGTGAATACCGAGGGGCGGGCGCAGATGGCGCATCGCGCAGCATTCCCTCCCGGTGAGGCCAAGGAAGATTGGGCCATTATCCGCGCGCTGTCCGAACGCCTTGGCGAGCCGCTTGGGTTCGATACGATTGAACAGGTTCGCGCGCAGGTGTTTGAAGCCGTGCCGCATCTGGGCCGCCTTGGCACGGTCGAGGTTGCTGATCTGACGGTCGTGAAAGAAGGCAGTCTTGGGAGCGGCGATTTTGAGTCGCCCGTCGGGGATTTCTATCTGACCAATCCGATTGCCCGTGCGAGTGAGACAATGGCGGCGTGTTCAAAGCTGTCGCAAGAGCGCGCCGGACATGCGCTGGCGGCGGAGTAGAGCGCATGTATCTTTATCCGCGTAAGTCAGCGAAATTTTTCTATGGTGCTGTACCGCGAACAGTCTTAGACAGTGCCGCAACACGGCTACCGCAGCGCAGCGAAACGGGAATGCCCGCATGAGTGACGGTTTTTGGATATTTCTGACCATTCTTGGCCAATGTTTGTTGGTGGTCGTGGCCGTGCTGATCTCGCTGGCTTTCCTGCTTTATATGGACCGCAAAGTTTGTGCGGCTGTGCAGTTGCGCCGTGGGCCGAACGTGGTTGGGCCATTCGGGTTGTTGCAATCCTTCGCGGACTTTTTGAAATTTGTGGCCAAAGAGATCGTTATTCCGGCGGGTGCGGACCGTGTGGTCTTTATCCTCGCGCCGCTGATGACCTTTGTGCTGGCCACGATTGCCTGGGTGGCGGTTCCTTTTGCGGACGGTTGGGTGATTTCAGACCTGAATGTCGGGATCCTGTACCTGTTCGCGATTTCGAGTCTTGGCGTCTATGGCGTGATTATGGGCGGGTGGGCCGCAAACTCGAAATATCCGTTCCTTGGCGGGTTGCGCTCGGCGGCGCAGATGGTGTCTTACGAGGTGTCCATCGGGTTCGTGATCGTATGCGTGTTGCTGATGGTCGGTTCGCTGAACCTTAGTGATATTGTTCGCGCGCAAGACGGGTATGGCGTGTTCAGCTGGTTCTTTATCAAGCAGCCTGTGATGTTCATCGTGTTCTTCATCTCTGCACTGGCCGAGACCAACCGTCCGCCGTTTGACCTGCCGGAGGCCGAATCCGAGTTGGTTGCGGGTTATCAGGTTGAGTATTCCTCGACGCCGTATCTGCTGTTCATGATCGGCGAGTACATGAACATTGTGATGATGTGCGCCTTGACCACGATCCTGTTCTTCGGCGGCTGGCTGTCGCCGTTCGGGGTCGGGCACGGGCTGTTCTGGTTCGTGCTGAAAGTGGTGTTTTTCTTCTTCATGTTCTCGATGGTCAAAGCGATTGTGCCACGTTACCGCTACGATCAGCTGATGCGTTTGGGCTGGAAGTGCTTTTTGCCACTGTCACTTGCGTTTGTGATTATCACTGCGGGTGCGATGAAGCTGACCGGGGCGCAGCCTTGGACCTATACCGAAGCGGCGCATGAGATCGGGCGGGGCATTGGTCCTGATCCACGGATCGAAACGCCCGCTGAACCGACCACAACATTGGCGCAGGAGTCCTGATATGGCAGTCGATTGGGCACGGGCCGGATGGTATTTCGCGATGATGGATTTCGTCGGCGGCTTTAAGGTCGGGATGAAATACTTCTTCAAGCCGAAAGCGACGATCAACTATCCGTTCGAGAAAGGGCCGCTCAGCCCGCGTTTCCGGGGCGAGCACGCTCTGCGGCGCTATCCGAACGGCGAAGAGCGCTGCATCGCGTGCAAACTGTGCGAGGCGATCTGTCCGGCGCAGGCGATTCATATTGATGCCGAGCCGCGCGAAGACGGCTCGCGCCGAACGACGCGCTATGACATCGACATGACCAAGTGCATCTACTGCGGATTTTGTCAGGAAGCCTGCCCTGTTGATGCGATTGTCGAGGGTCCGAATTTCGAGTTTGCGACCGAAACCCGTGAGGAGTTGTTCTACAACAAGGACAAGCTGCTCGAAAACGGTGAGCGGTGGGAGCGCGAGATCGCGCGCAATCTTGAACTCGACGCGGCGTATCGGTGATGGGCGCGCTGTCCATGAAGACCCTGCATCTGGTGCGGGGCAGGTTAAACTCTGGAGGACTCGGCGTATGATCCAAGCCCTTGCTTTTTATATGTTTGCCATTACCGCCGTGATTGCGGGAACGCTGGTGGTGTTTGCGCGCAACCCTGTTCACTCGGTGCTGTGGCTGATCCTGTCATTCTTTGCGACGGCGGGGCTGTTCGTGCTGATGGGGGCCGAGTTCCTCGCCATGCTGCTGATGATTATCTATGTCGGCGCGGTCGCGGTACTGTTCCTGTTCGTTGTGATGATGCTGGATGTGGATTTTGCGGAGTTGCGCGGGCGTGTGGCGCAATACCTGCCGCTGGGGCTGGCCATCGGGGTGATCCTGATCATCCAGCTGAGTATCGGCTTTGCCGCATGGTCCGAAGGGCCGACGGTCGGGCCTGTGGCGGCGGCGGATAATACCACCAACGCGCATGAGTTGGGCGCGGTGGTCTACACCAAATATGTCTACGCCTTTCAGGCATCGGGCCTGATCCTGCTGGTGGCGATGATCGGTGCGATTGTCCTGACCCTGCGCACCCGTGACGGTGTGAAGAAGCAGGATGTGCTGGCGCAGATGTACCGCGACCCGAAAACCGCCGTTGAGCTTAAAGATGTGAGGCCCGGTCAAAGTTTGTGATCGGGTAGCGAGGGAATTATGGAAATCGGATTGACGCATTACCTCACGGTCGCGAGTATTTTGTTCGTGATCGGCATCTTTGGTATTTTTCTCAACCGCAAAAACGTCATCATTATTTTGATGTCGATTGAGTTGATGCTGTTGGCGGTGAATATCAATTTCGTTGCGTTTTCAACGCATCTCAATGATCTGGGCGGGCAGGTGTTCACGATGTTCGTGCTGACCGTTGCTGCCGCCGAGGCCGCGATTGGCCTCGCTATCCTCGTTTGCTTCCATCGGAATCGTGGCACGATCGCGGTTGAAGATGTCGCGATGATGAAGGGCTGACGCATGTATTATTCCCTCATCGTCCTGTTACCGCTGCTGGGTGCGCTGATCGCCGGATTTGGTGTGCGCTGGACCGGAGAGCGTTATGCGCAGATTATTCCAAGCGCTCTACTGATACTCTGTGCGGTTATGAGTTGGTTCGGCTTGCCCGGCGCTGTCGAGTGGGACGCGCGGGAGCCGATTACGTGGTTCCGCTGGATGGCCTCCGGCGAGTTGGATATTTCGTGGGGCCTGCGGATCGACACGCTGACGGGCGTGATGCTGATCGTGGTGACGACGGTGTCGGCCATCGTGCATGTCTATTCGATGGGCTATATGGCCGATGACCCCAGCAAGCCGCGCTTTTTTGCTTATCTGAGCCTGTTCACATTCGCGATGCTGATGCTGGTGACGGCGGATAACTTTGTTCAGATGTTCTTCGGTTGGGAGGGTGTGGGGCTGGCCTCGTATCTGCTGATCGGGTTCTGGTATCACAAGGACACGGCAAACGCGGCGTCGATGAAAGCGTTCATCGTCAACAGGGTTGGCGATTTCGGGTTTGCGTTGGGTATCTTTGGCGTCTTCGCGGTGTATGGCACGCTGAATTTCGATGCGGTTTTCGAGGCGATCCCCGGTTCGCAAGGGGCGACGTTCAAGTTTCTGTCGTGGGAAGTGGGTGTTCTCAACACGCTGGGGATGCTGCTGTTTATCGGCGCGATGGGTAAATCGGCACAGTTCTTCCTGCACACATGGCTGCCGGACGCGATGGAGGGGCCGACGCCTGTCTCCGCGTTGATCCACGCGGCGACGATGGTGACGGCGGGGGTCTTTCTGGTTTGCCGCCTGTCGCCCTTGTATGAGTATGCGGACGGGGCGGCGACGTTTATCACCTATATCGGCGCGACGACGGCGTTTTTCGCGGCGACGGTCGGTCTGGTGCAGAACGACATCAAGCGCATCGTGGCCTATTCGACGTGTTCGCAGCTTGGCTACATGTTCTTCGCCGCAGGCGTTGGCGCGTATGAGGCGGCGATGTTCCACCTGTTCACGCACGCGTTCTTCAAGGCGCTGTTATTCCTTGGCTGTGGCTCGGTGATCCATGCGATGGCAAATGAGCAGGACATCCGCAAGATGGGCGGGCTGTGGCGGATGATTATCCCGACCTATGTGCTGATGATGATCGGGACGATGGCGTTGACGGGCGTGCCGCCTTTCGCCGGGTTCTTCTCGAAAGATATGGTGCTTGAGGTTGCTTACGCGGCGTCGAATAATGCGGGTATGTACGCTTTCTGGCTGGGCATCGTGGTCGCGGCAATGACTTCGTTCTATTCGTGGCGTTTGATGTTCAAAGTGTTCCACGGGCCGCGTAACGGTGATCCTGAGGCTTACGCGCATATCCATGAAAGCCCGCCTGTGATGCTGATCCCGATGGGGGTTTTGTTCGTCGGGTCGATCCTCGCTGGGGCGGTGTTCTACAACTACTTTGTCGGTGACGGCGCGCATGATTTCTGGGGGCATTCGATTGTCCATGCCAAGGCGAACTACCTCTACGTCGAGAAATATGACGAGATGCACAACATCGTTCATGCCGCGCACTATGTGCCGCTGTGGGTGAAGGCGCTGCCGTTTTTCGCGATGTTGAGCGGGTTGCTGTTGGCGCTGTACTTCTACGTATGGCGGCCCGAAACCCCTGCACGGATGCGGGCGGCAAACCCCGGTGCGTATCAATTCCTGCTCGGCAAATGGTATTTCGATGAGCTGTATCAGACGATCTTCGTTAACCCCTCCATGTTGCTTGGCAAATTCTTCTGGAAGAAGGGTGACGGTAAGACGATTGACGGCGCGATTGACGGGCTGTCGATGGGAATCGTTCCGATGGTGACGGGGATATTCAACCGGATGCAGAGTGGGTACATGTTCCACTACGCGCTGGCGATGTTTGTCGGGGTTGCCGTGATTGTCACCTTTGCCGTTACGGGGGGCTGATCGATGACGCATTCAGGCTTCCTTCTGAATATCATACTCTGGCTTCCGGCGTTTGGTGGTCTCGTCCTGCTGTGGATGGGCGGTGAGCGTGAGGCGGAACGGCAGACCGCGCGTAAGTGGTCGCTGGGGATTACGGTTGTTACCTTCTTGCTGACACTGGTGATGTTTGCCGGGTTTGACCCGAACAATACCGGGTTCCAGTTTGTGACCGATATCGGGTGGCTCGGCGGACTGAAATACAAGCTGGGTGTGGATGGCATCTCGGTCCTGTTCGTGATGCTGACGGCGGGTATTATGCCGCTGGTCATTCTGGCGAGCTGGGATGTTGAGAAGCGCGCGGCGGAGTATCTGGCGGCGTTTCTGATCCTTGAAGCGCTGATGATCGGTGTATTCGTTTCGCTCGACCTGTTTCTGTTCTACCTGTTCTTTGAAGCGGGCCTGATTCCGATGTTCATCATCATCGGGGTGTGGGGCGGTAAGCGGCGGATTTATGCCAGCTTTAAGTTCTTCCTCTACACGCTGCTCGGCTCGATCCTGATGCTGATCGCGATGCTGTATATGTATTGGGATGCGGGCACGTCTGATATTGTCGCGCTCATGGATCACGAGTTCAGTTCGACGCCTTTCGAGGTGATGGGCCTCGAGCTTGGTGCGGGTGTGCAGACGTTGCTTTGGTTCGCGTTCTTTGCCAGCTTTGCGGTGAAAATGCCGATGTGGCCAGTGCATACGTGGTTGCCCGATGCTCACGTTGAGGCGCCGACAGCGGGGTCTGTGGTGCTGGCGGCGATTTTGCTGAAGATGGGCGGGTACGGGTTTATCCGTTTCAGCCTGCCGATGTTCCCTGTTGCCTCTGATCAGCTTGCGAATTTTGTGTTCTTCCTGAGCGCGATTGCCATTGTCTATACCTCGCTGGTCGCGCTGGTGCAGGAGGATATCAAAAAGCTGATCGCGTATTCATCGGTCGCGCATATGGGCTTTGTGACGATGGGCATTTTCGCCGCGAACCAGCAAGGCGTTGACGGGGCGATCTATCAGATGATCTCGCACGGCTTTATCTCCGGCGCGCTGTTCCTGTCGGTTGGGGTGATTTACGACCGGATGCACACGCGGGAGATTTCGGCTTATGGCGGCCTCGTTGAGCGGATGCCTGTTTATGCGACGATTTTCCTGTTCTTCACGATGGCCAATGTCGGATTGCCCGGCACATCCGGGTTCGTGGGCGAGTTCCTGACGATGATGGGCGCGTTCAAGGCCAATACATGGGTGGCGTTTGTCGCGGCGACAGGTGTGATCCTGTCAGCGGGGTATGCGCTGTGGCTGTATCGCCGTGTCGTGTTCGGGGTGATGACCAATCCGGCGCTTGAGACGATCCAGGATATGAACAAGCGCGAGATTTTCACGATGATCCCGCTGATTGCCGCGACGCTGTATTTCGGGATCAATGCCTCGGCGCTGCTCGATGTGTTTGGTCCTTCGGTGGCGCATTTGTTGGACGGATATACCGCTGCGGTGGGTGCGCCTGATCCTATTCTCATTCAGTCGGGCGGGGAGGGTGCGGTTGCGGCACCAGCCAAGTCCGGCGCAGCGCATTAAGGGGGCGTCGTTATGGAACAGCTGAATTTGCTCGTTGCCGCTCCCGAATTGATCCTCGCCATTGGCGCGTTGGCGTTGCTGATGTTGGGTGTGTTCCGCCAGAACGCGGCGGGTGCGTCGTTGGTGATGTGGCTGTCGATTGCGTTGCTGGTGGTGGCCGGACTGGTCGCGTATGCGGCGGATGAGGCCAGCAATACGGCCTTTGGAGGCGTGTTTGTCTCTGACGGTGTTTCGCGGTTTGCGAAGATTTTCATCTTCTTCGGCACTGCGGTGACGCTATGGATGTCGCGCGATTATCTGAACCGTGCAAAGTTGATGCAGTTTGAGTTCCCTGTGCTGGTGGTGTTTGCCGCGCTGGGGATGTCGATGATGGTGTCATCCGGCGATCTGATCGCGCTGTATGTCGGATTGGAGTTGCAGTCGCTATCGCTTTACGTGTTGGCGTCATTCCGTCGGGATTCGGTGCGTTCGACCGAGGCGGGGCTGAAATATTTCGTGCTGGGCGCGTTGTCTTCGGGCTTGCTGTTGTTCGGATCGTCGTTCGTTTATGGCGCGGCGGGTAGTACCGAATTTACTGTGATAGCTGAACATGCCACGGGCGATCATACGAATATTGCGATGGTGATCGGGCTGGCGCTGATGCTGGCCGGGTTGGCCTTTAAAATCTCGGCAGCGCCGTTCCACATGTGGACGCCGGATGTATATGAGGGCGCGCCGACACCTGTGACCGCGTTCTTTGCCACCGCGCCGAAGATGGCGGCGGCGGTGCTGATGGTGCGGGTGCTGTATGACGGGTTTGGCAACGCGGTTGAGTCGTGGCAGATGATCGTGGCGTTCTTAGCTGCGGCGTCGATGCTGCTGGGGTCGATTGCGGCGATCGGGCAGACGGATATCAAGCGCCTGATGGCGTATTCGTCCATCGGCCACATGGGTTTTGCGCTGGTCGGGCTGGCCGCCGGGAATGAGGCGGGCGCGCGGGGCGTGTTGGTATATCTGGCCGTCTATATGGTCATGAACCTCGGCGTGTTCGCGTATATCCTGACGATGCGGCGCGAAGGTGTGCTGGTCACGAAAATCTCTGATCTTGCCGGCTTGTGGGAGAAGGATGGGTTTGCGGCGATCTGTCTGGTGATCCTGATGTTCTCGCTGGCCGGCATTCCACCCCTCGCCGGGTTTTGGGCGAAGTGGTATGTGTTTCAAGCGGCGGTCGAGGCGGAGTTGATCTGGCTGTTGCTGGTCGCCACGGTGGCGGCGGTTATCAGCGCGTTTTACTACCTGCGCCTCATCAAGATCATGGTGTTTGATGACAGCGAAGCGGAATTTGATACGCCGATGGGGCGTGAGTTCCGCATCGTGCTGGGTCTGTCGGCGGCAGTGATGGTACTCTTCGTGGCGGGTGGCCTTGGCGTGACGCAGATGGCGGCGGATGCGGCGACGCTTTACGCGCGTTGATCCCTGTCGTCAGCCTCGGTGAGATTGACAGCACCAGCCGCGAGGCCGCGAGGCGGGCGGCGGCTGGTGATACTGGCCCCGTTTGGCTGCACGCGGAGGCGCAAACAGCGGGGCGGGGGCGCAGCGATCGCGTCTGGGACTCGCCGCGCGGCAATTTATTCGCAACATTGTTGGTGCCTTTCGAGGGGGCAGTGGGGACGGCGGCGCTGCGGTCTTTCACGGCGTGTCTTGCGGTGGCGCGGGTGCTTGACACGCTGACCGGCGCGCGGGAGCGGGTGACGCTGAAATGGCCGAATGATGCGCTGCTGGACGGGCGCAAAGTGGCCGGGGTGCTGCTGGAGGCCGGTGAGGTGAAGCGGCAGCGCTGGCTGAGCATCGGCATCGGCATCAACCTCGCTCATGCGCCTGAAACAGCGCGCTGGCCCACGATCTGTGTGGCGGATGTGAGGGATACACCCGCGCCGGAGCCGTTGGCGGTTTTGGACCTGCTGGGTGATGCGCTGGCGGAGGAGGAGCGGCATTTGCGCGAGGGCGGGTTCGCTGTGACCCGGGCGCGCTGGATTGCCCGTGCCGCGCGTCTGGGGCAGCAAATCGAGGCGCGCTTGCCGCAGGAGACACTGGCGGGGCGGTTTGACGGGATCGCCGGGGATGGCGCGCTGTTGCTGGGCATGGCGGACGGGCAGCGACGGGTTGCGGCGGCGGATATTCATTTTCCTGATGTCACTATTCAAAAGGCGGAGGCGGATCATGCTGTTGGCGATTGATGTTGGTAACACCAACACCCTGTTCGCGTTCTATGATGGCGATAAGCCGTTGGCGGACTGGCGGATTGCGACGGACTCAAAGCGGACGGCGGATGAGTATTTTGTCTGGCTTGACCATCTGATGGCACTTGTCGGTCTGTCGCGGGATGCGGTGGACGCAGTGATTATCGCAACGGTGGCGCCACAAACTCTGTTCAATCTCAAAACGTTATCGCGGAAATACTTCAACGCGGACCCGATGGTTGTGGGTGAGACGGGATGCGAATTGGGGCTTGAGGTCAAGCTGCCGCGTCCGTCCGAAGTGGGGGCCGACCGGGTGGTGAATGCGCGGGCGGCGTTGACCAGTTATGGCCCGAACCTGATTATTCTCGATTTTGGCACGGGCACGACATTCGATGTTGTCGATGGGGATGGCGCGTATATCGGCGGGGTGATTGCGCCCGGTGTGAACCTGTCACTGGATGCTCTGCAACGGGCGGCGGCAAAGCTGCCCCGTATCGCGGTGGAGCGGCCCGCCAGCGCAATCGGCAACGACACGGTGTCCGCAATGCAATCAGGTATATACTGGGGGTATATCGGCCTGATAGAAGGCTTGTGCAAACGGATCAAGGAAGAGCGCGGTACGGCCATGACGGTCATTTCAACCGGGGGGTTGTCGCCGCTGTTCGCCAAAGGAACTGATGTGATCGATCACGTGGATGACAGCCTCACAATGCGGGGGCTTGTGGAGATTTATGCGCTGAATACCAGCGCGGACCGCCGGGAGACGGAATGAACGGCCTATATTACCTGCCGCTGGGCGGCGCGGACGAAATCGGCATGAATATGTACCTCTACGGCTATGGGCCTAAGGGGAAGCAGCGCTGGATCATGGTGGATTGCGGGATCGGGTTTCCTGATGCGGCCCATGCGCCGGGTGTCGAGACGATGACGCCTGATCCCGCTTTTATCGCCGAGCGCAAGGATAAGCTGGACGCGATTTTCATCACGCACGCACACGAGGATCATATCGGGGCGATTGGCTCGCTGTGGGAGCAATTCGGCGTGCCTGTCTATTGCACCGCGTTTCCGTCCGAGATTGCCAAGCGCAAGATGGAAGAGGCGGGGCAAAGCCCGAAACAGGTGAAAACCGTGCGCCATCATGACCCGGTGAAGGCGGGGGATTTCGAGGTCACGTTTTTCCCGATGACCCACTCGGTTCCTGAGACAAGCGCGCTGATTATCCGCACGCCTTTGGGAACGCTGTTCCACACGGCGGATTTCAAGTTTGATCCCGCGCCGGTTTATGGCGAGGCAACGGATACCGCCGCATTGACGGCAATCGGTGACGAGGGTGTGCTGGCCATCATCTGCGATTCAACCAATGTGTTTGAGCCTGGCCGTTCTGGCGGTGAGGCGGCGTTGGCGGAGCCGCTGCGCGAGGTGATTTCGCGATGTAAGGGCAAGGTCGCGGCGACGACGTTTGCGTCTAACGTGGCGCGGCTGAAGCTGTTGGCTGATGCGGCGAACGCGAATGAGCGGGCGGTTGTGGTTGCCGGACGGGCGATGCAGCGGATGATTGAAACGGGCGCGCGCTCTGGCGTTGCAGCCGACTTTCCGCAGGTCATCACCGAGCATCAGGCGCGGGATGTGCCCGATCAGAACCTGTTCTATCTCGTGACCGGATCCCAAGGCGAGGGCAGGGCGGCGATGGCACGGATTGCCAATGGTTCGCATCCGAGTGTCAGCCTTGATCGCGGGGACACGGTGGTGTTCTCGTCGAAAACGATCCCCGGCAACGAAGTTGAGGTTTCGCGGATTTATAACAAGCTGGTCGAGCGCGGGGTACAGGTGATCGATTCAGATGCCGCGCCGATCCATGTCTCCGGCCATGCGTGTCGTGATGAACTGCAGGAACTCTACGGCTATCTGCGGCCCAAGTTTTCGATTCCGATGCATGGAGAGCGCCGTCACTTGCGCGAACATGCCGATATGGCGCGGACATGGGGTGCGGAACAGGCGTTTGTTGTGACGAATGGCGAGATGCTGTTGATCGAAGCGGATGGCGCGAAGATTGTGGATGATGTGCCTGTCGGGCGGCTCTACCGCGATGGCGATGTGATTATCGGCGCGATGGACGGGGTCGTGCGGGATCGCAGGAAAATGGCGCTGAACGGGCATATTGCTGTGTCGGTGATCTTGGATGATTCCGGGCAGCTGGTCGTGGAATCTGATGTGCGGACCACGGGAGCGCCGCAAAAGGGCCGCAAGGGCGGTGCTCCGGTCGATCAGCAGATTGCCGAAGCGGTGGATGACGCTATTGAGAACGCACCGAAAGCCAAGCGTAAGGATGATGCGCAGCTTGAGGACTTAATCACTGTTGCCGCGCGGCGGATGGCTAACAAGCTGTGGGGGAAGAAGCCGGAGACGGTTGTTTTCATAACGCGGCTTGAGGATGATTGAGGATTAAGCGGCCTCGCACATGATGCGGGCCTCCAAGTGTAAGGCAAAAAGCCCCGCATCAAGTGCGGGGCAGGTTTTTCTCAAGCCGGTTCCATCTCAATCATACCTTCCTCGCTGGCGAGGGTATGCATTTTTTCTTGCAGTTTCTCGAACGCGCGAACTTCGATCTGGCGGATGCGCTCGCGGGAGACGCCGTATACATTGGCGAGGTCTTCGAGCGTTGACGGGTCTTCGGACAGGCGGCGTTTTGTGAGAATGTCCTGCTCGCGCTCGTTCAGGGTCGCCATCGCTTGGGACAGCAAGTCTTTACGCTTGTCGTATTCCTCGGCATCCGCGACCGCCGCCGCGTGGTCGGATTCGTCATCGGGCAGCCAATCCATCCACTCCGCAGAGCCGCCATCGGAATCCGCGCCGCGCATCGGGGCGTTCAGCGAGGCGTCGCCGCCGCCGCTCATACGGCCATTCATCATCACCACATCATCCTCGGAAACCGAGAGCGATTTGGCGATGGAGGCGACTTGTTCGGGGCGCAGATCGCCCTCTTCCAGCGCGTTTAGCTTGGATTTGGCGCGGCGCAGGTTGAAGAACAGCTTTTTCTGGCTGGCGGTCGTGCCGATCTTGACCAGCGACCACGAGCGCAGGATGTATTCTTGGATCGACGCGCGAATCCACCACATCGCGTAAGTCGCAAGGCGGAAGCCCTTGTCTGGGTCAAAGCGTTTGACGGACTGCATCAGGCCAACATTAGCCTCTGAAATCACTTCGGAAATCGGCAGGCCATAGCCGCGATAGCCCATCGCAATTTTCGCGGCGAGGCGCAGGTGTGATGTCACCATCTTATGCGCGGCGTCGGTATCCTCATGGTCCACCCATGCCTTTGCGAGCATGAATTCTTCTGATTTTTCAAGCATCGGAAACTTGCGAATCTCCGACAGGTAACGGCTGAGGCCGTTATCAGAGCTAAGGGTTGGCAAGTTGGAGGTAGCGGCCATGACTAAGGTGCTTTCATTTAAGTAACGATGAACAGATTACTAATGGTTGAATAGGTCAGGAGTATGACCGAGACGTTAATTTAACCATTCCTTGAGAAAATATAGAGTTCAGGGGGCAATAAACAAGGCTTTGAGGCTCTGATAATCCTCCGGCGGGACGCTTTCAAAGCGGACTTCTTCGCCCTTTATCGGATGTATGAAGCCCAGCGTGGCGGCGTGGAGGGCTTGGCGGGGGAAGGCAGCGAGGGCGGCGCGCGTTTCATCCGGCAGCGAGGCAGGCGGTACGCGGGAGCGGCCATAGGCCTGATCGCCGACCAGCGGATGACCGACATGGGCAAGATGGACGCGGATTTGGTGCGTGCGGCCTGTCTCAAGGCGACAGGAAATCTGCGTCAGCGGGCCGAGATGTTCCTCAATCGTGAAGCGGGTGACGGCATTGCGGCCATCCTTGATGTTGACGGCCATTTTCTTGCGGTCGGTGCGGGAGCGGCCAATGGTGGTCTCGATGCGGACCCAGCCCGGCTCGAAACTGACCGAGGGCAGGCCGGCGAGGCGGGCGTTGGCACTGCTGGGGGTTCCCCAGACGAGGGCTTTATATTCGCGTTCGAGATCATGGGCGGCGAATTGGGCGGCGAGGCCGTTATGGGCGGCGTCTGATTTCGCCACGACGAGCAGGCCGCTGGTGTCTTTGTCGATGCGGTGAACGATGCCGGGGCGTCTCTCGCCGCCGATGCCGGATAGGCTGTCCCCGCAATGGTGGAGCAGGGCGTTGACCAAAGTGCCGGTCCATGCGCCGGGCGCGGGGTGGACGACCATGCCAACGGGTTTATTGACGACGATCAGGTGTTTGTCTTCGAAAATCACTTCTAACGGAATGTCTTCGGGTTCGGGGGTCGCGGGCAGGGGCGGCGGGACGATGATGTGGATCGTCTCGCCGCCTTTGACCTTTTGCGAGGGGTTGGTGAGGGGCGAGCCGTTGGCCAGACGCACGTCTCCGCCCTCAATCAACGCGCGCAGTCGGGAGCGGCTGATGCTGTATTCTTCCGTCAGTGAAGCGAGTGCTTTGTCCAGCCGCGCGGACCCGCTATCGTCCGGCAGAGTCAGGATCAGCGGTTCGCCTTCGTCGGCGGCTTCGGGGAGAGATGTGTCTGTCATGCAGCGGGATGTACACCAAAGCGCGGGGTTGCGCGATGAAGATAATGAGATTCCCGAACCGGCAAACCTACGGCTGCTGCGACGGTTGGTTACCGTGCTGATGGGGACAATGATTGTCGGGATTTCAGTGATCGCGGGAGCGTTGGTCTACGGGATTGCGGGCGAGCGGTCGCCGGAGGGTTTGCCGTTTGCGGAGGTGCGTATTGAACCGGGCCTGAGCGTGGTGCGCGTTGATCAGAGCGAACCGTCGCGCATTGTCGTGGTGTTGCGCGATGCGGAGGGTGTGGAGCGGTTGCGTGTGTATGCGGTTGAGGCGGCCAATGCGCCGGATGTGCGGGTGGTGGGGGATTAGTCTTTGTCGACTTCCTCCATACGCCCGGCGAGGTCTTCGGTGGCCTGGCCCATGCCTGTGTTGCGGACGCCTTTGACGGCACGGTGGCGCACTTCGTCGGGTTTGTTTTGTGAGAGTTTCCAAGTGCCCTGAATGTCATCAACTTCAATGGCGATAGGGACGATCTGGCGTTGCATTTTCTCGTAGATTTCCGTGTCCATCTTGTCGATTTTCCACGGGCGTTTGTCCGTAATGCGGTTTTCCATACCTGCCGAGAGGCGCTCTAACACGCCGTGTAATTGGGCTTGATCGAGGCGTTCGAGACGCCCGCGCAGGTGGACGGCGATGTAGTTCCATGTCGGAACCTGATTCTCGATACCGTACCAGTCAGGCGAGATATAGGCGTCGCCGCCCATGACGCTGATGACTGCGGGCACGGGTTGCTCAAGGTGTTTGAGGATCGGGTTTGAGCGGACGATATGCGCCTCAATATACGCGCCGTCTTCGGAAAGTTGGAATGGGATGTGGCTGAGCAGCGGGCCGTCATCGGCGTTGATCGCAAGGGTGCCAAAGCTGCGCGCGCGAGCGAAGGCGATGTTGCGTTGTTGTGACGGTTTACGGAATGCCTGATTCGGATGCATGGCACGGTCCTCTTTACAACGCGTAGAGGCCGTGTTTCACGGCATGAGTCAATATTGACTTTTCTCGTATTTTTTACGGGCACACTATAGATAGCGCAAACTGGGTTGAGTCCTGGGCTTCCATTTCCCGCCGCACCTTGGCCGCGCCTGTTGTCTCATCCATCGCCACATCGGCCCAGCAGACCACTTCTCCCGCCGCGACATCGTTCCTTAGCGCCACATCCTGCGCCAACCCGATTGGCAGCGCCCCCGCCGCCAACGACGCTGCTGCGGGCATCAGGTTGCCCCACACAGAACTTCCGCCCTCACCATCCAACATCTCACCTGCGCGCAAGTCCCGTTTGGCCGTCGCCACAACATCCCCGCGAAAGGCTTGCGTCGATCCGGTCGATTGGCCGAGCAATCCTGCGGACAGCACCGAGATGTTCAATTCTAACCCGATCAGGTGGAACGGCTTATACATCGCTGAGAACCGCCCCGTCGCGTCGGTGTTCATGCCATACTGCCTAAAACACGCCGCCGCATAATCGTTCGGCGCTTCGAGAACCACATAGACACCCCAGCGCAGATCGCGCGTCACCTCGCGCCCGTCCCGTTCCATCGACGATACCACCTCAACCATTCCCGGCCCGTCCAAAACCCCGCCAATCTCGCGGGGTCGCAAGATATGAGCGAGGTCATCCATCCCGCAGGGCGGAAAGGCGAGGCCACCCGCCGGAACCGCCAAATCACAGGCATTCGCAACCGCCGCCATCTCCAGGGCCGATTTCGTCCCGTCGAGAAATGAATTGAACATCTTAGGATTCATCCCCGCCTTGGCCGCTTCGTCCGGTGTCAGGCCGTAATATCCCCACACGGTTTCGGGTGTCGAAGCATGATACGCGGGCAGGTATTTCGTTCCTTTCCCCGCCGCCATCACGTTAAACCCGCAACAGCGCGCCCAATCGACCATCTCCGCGATCAGGGCGGGTTGATCGCCATAGGCCAGTGAATAAACCACCCCCGCCGCCCGCGCTTCCGCCGCCAACAACGCGCCCGCCAGCGCATCAGCCTCAACATTGACCATCACGATATGTTTTCCGGCCCCGATGGCCATGCGCGCGTGAACAATCCCCGCCGCCGGATGCCCCGTCGCCTCGATCACAACATCCACATCATCACGCGCCAGCGCCGCCGCCGCATCATCGGTAAAATCCGTCGCCGCGATCCGCTCCGGCGTCCAGCCAACCCCCGCACAAGCCGCCCGCGCCGCACCAGGGCGCAGATCAGCAATCACAGTTACACTCAGGCCGGGCGTTGTGGGCACTTGGCTCAGAAACATCGACCCGAACTTGCCCGCCCCGATTAGCGCAACCCGAACCGGATTATCAGTTTCTGCGCGGGCTTGGAGCTGTTGGTGCAAATACATGGCGGGTTCCCTCATGATGGCTTGCACGAGTGTGGCTGCCCTTACGAAATGTTTCAAGCACCTCGCGCCCACTCACATTTCACGGCGCGGGGCGGTCAGGGCGGCGCAGGTGTACTAACATTGATTACATCGCAATCAGGAGCCTTCCCCATGTTCTTTAAAATGACAGCATTCACCATCCTCGCCGCCTCGCTCGCACTCAGCGCCACAGCGTCTCACGCCGGAAGCAAACGCATGGGCACTTTTATCGGAGCCAGCAATCATATCACCACGGGCGGCGTCTCTATCGTGAAGACGCAAAACGGCCTTGCCGTGAAGCTGGAATCGGATTTCTCACTCGATGGCGCTCCAGACCCCAAAATCGGCTTTGGCGTTGATGGTCGTTACGTTGACGGCACATTGATCGGGGTGCTGGCCTCCAACACAGGCGAGCAGTTGTACTCCATACCGGCGGGCATGGACGTGTCGCAGTTCAATGAAGTCTATATCTGGTGTGAGAAATTCTCGGTCCCATTGGGCGTTGCAGAGCTTCGCTGAGCCACGCGTTTCGAGATCGGCCCTATACATCGGTGTTAATAAGCAGTAAACGGCAATCACTCCGGCGCGCGAGCCACAGCGCGCCGTTTTCGTTTGGCGAATGCCGCGCCCCCTGACCTCGAAGAAAAAGAACACCTGATCGTGATACAAACGCTCGCCGATGCGCTGGAAAAGCGCGGCTATGACACCCTGACCCCCGTACAAGAGGCTGTAACCCAGCCTGAACTGGGGGATGCGGATCTGCTTGTTTCGGCGCAGACCGGATCGGGCAAAACCGTCGGCTTCGGATTGGCGATCGCATCGACATTGCTGGGCGAGGAAACCCGCTTCGGCCCGCCCAGCACCCCCATTGCGCTGGCGATTGCGCCAACGCGTGAATTGGCGTTGCAGGTCAAAGCTGAACTGTCGTGGCTTTATGGCGAGACGGGCGCGGTTGTAACCTCATGCGTCGGCGGCATGGACCCGCGCGAAGAACGCCGCGCACTGTCCCGCGGTGCACACATTGTTGTCGGAACGCCGGGTCGTCTGCGTGATCATATCGAGCGTAACGCGCTGGATATGACCGATCTGCGCGCTGTTGTTCTGGATGAAGCGGATGAGATGCTCGATCTGGGCTTCCGCGAAGATCTTGAATTCATTCTCGGCCAATCCCCGGATGAACGCCGCACCCTGTTGTTTTCGGCGACCGTGCCACGCGGGATTGTTATGCTGGCGAAGCGCTATCAGCGCGATGCGGTTCGGGTCACGACCACGGCGGAGAAATCACAACACTCCGACATTGAATACCGCGCCCTTTCTGTCGCAGCGCGCGATTCCGAGGCCGCTGTCATCAACGTGCTGCGTTATTACGAGGCGCAAAACGCATTGGTCTTCTGTAATACGCGCGCAATGGTCAACCGCCTGACGACCCGCTTCTCCAACCGGGGCTTCGCCGTCGTGGCGCTCTCGGGCGAGCTGACCCAAACCGAACGCAGCCATGCCTTGCAAGCGATGCGTGATGGCCGCGCCAAAGTCTGCGTCGCAACCGATGTGGCCGCGCGCGGGATCGATCTGCCGAACCTTGAACTCGTGGTTCATGCCGAATTGCCGACCAACTCCGAAACCTTGCTCCACCGTTCGGGTCGTACCGGACGGGCGGGACGCAAGGGCGTCAGTGTCCTGATTGTCGCTGGCAGTGCCGGACGCAAAGCCGAGCGCTTGCTCAATGGCGCAAAAGTGCGTGCCGAATGGGCCGCGCCGCCCTCCGCTGACGAAGTGCTGGAACAAGACGAAATCCGCTTGCTCGCCGATCCGTCATGGGCGCAGGAAATTGATGAGGGAGAGCGCGGCTTTGTCGAGAAACTGACGGGCCTGCACAGCGCTGAACAGATCGCCGCCGCCTATATCCGCCTTCACCGCGCCCGCAAGTCCGCGCCTGAAGAAATTTCCGTGCGCCCTGTTAAAGCACCGGATGAGCGCGGCCCGAAAACGCCGCGCGTTGAATTCGGCCCAAGCGTGTGGTTCTCCGTTTCGGTCGGGCGCGCTGATAACGCGGAAGTCCGCTGGGTACTACCGATGGTCTGCCGCTCCGGCAACCTGACTCGCGACGATATTGGCGCGATACGCTTGCAGCAAAACGAAACTTTCGTCGAGATTTTAGAAGCCAGCGTCCCCAAATTCCTCGAAACCGTCGGGCCGGATATGAAGATGGAGGCGGGTGTCACCCTCACACGCCTTGAAGGCGCCCCGAACATCGCGCCACCGCCCCGCCGCGATGCTCCACCCCGCAAGCCCTACGGTGATAAATCCTATGGCGACAAAGGCGGCGACAGGGGACCACGTCCCCCGCGCAAAGAATACGGTGATAAACCGCGCCGCAACGATGATGACCGCCCGCGCAAACCCTATGGAGACAAGCCGGAACGCAAACCCTACGCCGATAAACCCGACCGTCCGGCCTATAAAGACAAACCGAAACGCGAGGATCGCGGCGATAAACCCGCTTATGCGAAAAAGCCGAAAAGCGACTGGAATCCCGACAAATCTCCGTCCCGCGCCAAACCGGAAAAGCCCGCACCGGAGCGCAAAGGCGGCTACGAGCCGAAGCCAAAAGCCGAGTATGGCGCAAAGCCGGACAAAAAACGCTTTGCCGGTGACCCGACCGACACATCTTCGTCGAAACGGCGTGGCGCTAAGGAGGGCGGCAAGAAGAAAGCCGTCGGCAAACCTGCGAAGCCGAAGTCGGCAGGTGCAATCAGCAAATCCCGCCGCCCCGTTGGTGGTGATGATGTCCCCCGCCGCAAACCGTCGAAGGGGTGATCCTGCGATCTTTCGTATCATTCGTAATCAATGACCAGGAGTGAGTGATCGGAGATTTTGCTCAATCGCGGGTCGTGGTCATAGTGCACGTCTGTTATGCGCGCATCGAAAGCGGGTGTCGCTAATCCGTGGTCGTAGCGGAAGCCATTCTGACGCTTTGCGCTGACCCATGTGTATTCGCGGGCGTCCCCGTGGCGCGAACGCCATGTATCGACCCAGCCTTGTACGAGCAGTTGCTGGAACAGATGCGTGTTGACAAAGGTTTTCGTGTCTGAATCCTCAAACGGAATTCCGCAGTTCAGATCGCCGATCAGCAGCGCCTCGCGCTCAACAGGCAGATCAAGCAGGGAATGGAACAGCGGCACTTGCGCCTTCTTTTGCGGGAAATGCAGGGGATAGAGGGTCAGGTCATCGAACTGCGCGCGCAGGATGTGAGTGTGGCCATCCGCGTCCGGGAAATTCTCAACCTCAAACGGCACGCGCGCGGCGATCAGGATCGTGTTTTCCTTGGCATCTTTCGTCTCAGGCAGATGGATTTGCGAGAAGCCCTGCGCTTGCAGCCCGCTGACCAGCGCATCATCATGCGCGCCGCGCCGGACCTCCTGCAATGTCAAGATGTCGGGCTTGTGGCTCTCAATGGTGTCGAGGATGCCGTCCATCCGCCGCCCGCCGCCATGCAGGATATTCCAGCTGAGAATCCGCGTCATTCCTGTACGACCCAGCCTTTTTTGAATTTCGCTTTCTCCCACATCTCCCAAAAACCTTCGATCTGTTTGAGCGAGGAACTGACCCGGATGTCGTGCTGTAACGGGTCTTTGCGGTTGGGGGAGTAGTCGGTCAGGTGGATCGCAAAGGCGGGGTGGTCGCGGGACACTTCCTCTTTGTTGGTTTTCCACATGATGATCTTGCGCACCATCATCGCGCCCTTCATCTCCTTGGTCGCCACGGCCCGGCGCAGCACTGTGGAGGAGGGCAGTTTCACGTCCTCGGCGGTGCGGTCGGTCTCGGGGATGTGCGTAATGTCGGTCAGTTGCGAGAGCTTCACATCCTCGGCAGTTGCGGATTTATCGTCGCGCAGGCGCAGGAATTGGGGCGAGATGATGCTGGCCAATGGCAAACGCCGCACACCCTGCCACGTTTTTTTCTTCGCATCCCACTCCAGCACCATGCGGTCAATCGTGCCGCCATGCGAGGTTTGGGCGATGATATCGAGGCATGAAATCTCGACCACGATGCCCGGTTGGATCATACGATAGGCGACGCGGTCGGAGTTGACCTCGACAAAATCACTCTCCGCATCGCGCTTGCGCAGGGTTTTGAGCAGCTTGGTCCGATCCTCATCGGAAAAGCCGCCGCCGACGCGGCCTATGATCTGGAACGCGCCGTCCGTGCGGACGATCCCCAGCAGCATCGAGTGCAGCATTCCCGCACGGTCATCGACGCCTTCGGAATAGCCGATGACGGCGAGGTCGAGGGTATGGCGGGGTTTGATCTTGAAAACACCCGCCGCGTCAGAGCGGGCGACGACGCCCTCCGCGCCCTCCTTCTCGACCCATTTCGCGTATTGTTTGCGGACGGCTTTGAAATCTTCGCCCGTCACTGTTTCGACGGCGTGGACACGGTTGCCGGACTTGAACAGGGCTTGCGCTTTGGCGATGGCCTCAAAATAGCGCATCGACAGATCTTCGCCGTCCAGGTCGTAGATGTTGAAGACGGCAAAGCAGAGCCGTTCCACGTCTTCCCTGGTCTTCGGGGCGCGGTTCAGGCGGGTGGCATCATGCACCCAGGCCCGCGCGCCATCTTCACGCCGCGCGTAGACCTCGCCGCCGAGCATGGCTTTTTTGATCTTGGCCTTTTTGAGCAGCGTGGCGGCTTCCTCGTGGAACATCGCGCCCGCACGAACCGCGCCGCCGGGGTTGAGGGTGATCACGTCGCCGCCGTCGTAATATAGGACCGCGAATTCGCCGTCATACTTTCGGCTGATCGCGTATTCGGCGGGGGGCAGACGTTTGGCGGCGGTGTCGAGATCGAACGCGGCCATCATCCGGCCCAGCTGGCGGCGGCGCAGGCGGACGGCTTGCAGGAGCGCGGGGTCTTTGAGCGCGTCCGCGTTACCGGTGGCGTATCCGGCGACTTTTTCTTTGAGCTTTTTGGGATCGGCGAGGCGTTTCATTTCTTTGCCGCTTTCGCTTTCGCTTTGGCTTTGGTCTTTGGTTTCGCCTTAGGAGCGGCTTTCACCTTTGGCTTAGCGGCAGCTTTGGCCTTCGCCTTCGCTTTCGCAGGCTTTGGTTTCGCCTCCGCCTTCTTTGGAGTGGGTTTTTTCTCCTTCATCTTATCCGGCATTTCGGGGGGCGGTTTGAGTTCCATGTTTGAGAGGTGCAGCAGCAGGATGTACTGGTCGCCACTGACCCGGCCTTCCAGAAATCCACGATATGGCGTCGAGCCGCGACGGAAGACCAGCGGTTGCTTGCCGGAACGTCCGCCGCCCAGCAGCATGACCGATTTCGCCTTATGAAGCTCCTCCGCCATACCATAGAGGAAATCGAAGGTCAGACCGTTCACATGGACTATTTGCAGCTTCGAGGAGAAGACAAACTTCCTGTACGCCTCGGCTTTGGGCAGCATCGTGCCCGTCCATTTCAGCGGGACATCGGCATCTACATTCGCCTCGTCCCGCTCGCGGGGGCGGCGGTCTTTGACGCGCCCGAACGGGCCGCGCACGACTTCAAATTGCTCGATGCGAAAAACCAGCGCGTCTTCGGGGTCGGTGTAGACTCGACTGAGATTCCACAGCGATATGCCGAAGCGTTCAATGTCGATTTCGGGGTCGCCATCAACCAGCGCCTGTCCCAGTTTTTCCGGCGAGCCGGCCTGTTCCAGCAGCGTATCGTAGTCATGATCGACGGTCGCCTTGAGCACGCGGCGGGTATAGGCGCGCCCGCCTTTGGGGCCGACATAGCGGACGGGATCGGTGATCCGCACGCTCTCGGCCTTGACAACGGCGTCGCGTTTGCGGCTGTCGGTGAGATTTATGTTTGGCATCTTACCTCACTCATCAAAGCATCCCGAAATCGAGGCCATCGCCTTCATCTTCCGCGTCATCATCATCGACCTGCGCCTTGTCGGCCCCGCAGAGCGCGGCTTCCTCCAGTCCGATGAACTCCACGCCTGTTTCCTCGCCGATCAGCATCCAAATCGAGCCGCGTTCACCTTGGAGAATGAAGGCAACATCGGGATCGACTCCGCCGCGATAGCTGAACGGGACTTGGAAGATTTTGCCTTTCTCAAGCGCACTCATCAGCGGTTTCGGGACCGGATCATCGCCGCCCAAGCGGTAGCAAAGGCGGATGGTGTGGTCGAGGAAGGTTTCTATATCAACCTCGGTGGCGATTTCGGTGGGGGCTTTGAAGCTGGACTCCATTTCGACCAGCGGCTTGCCCTTGGCATCGACGGGCACCAGATCGCCCCGATCCACCCACTCCCCGGCGGGGTTCATGTAGCCGAAAGCCGTGCCGCCACTGGGGATCAGCGTGCGACCGTCGCTGGCCAGCGTGGACAGCTTGCACAGCGCGCCATCGGCGTTAACCGTCTCCACCACCACCGAGCCATAGAGTTTGGTGCGGTCGAGCTTCTCGATCTCCCGCGAGAAAGTCTTGCCCTTAAACGTGAATTCCAGACTGCGCGCCATGTGGTCCCCTTCGGTGGAGGACCGTGCCAAGGCGAGGGGGCCGGAGTCAACGCTCCTGTCACCCCGCGATCTGCCGGGCCAGCTTCAACGCTGTTGCAAACGCCTTCACGCCGTCTTCTTCAGGGCGACAAGTTACGCCGCGATCATCGATATACGCTTGCGCGGGGGGCTTGCCGTGGGCGTTGTGGATCTTGTCATAAGCAAAGCCGTGTTCGTCGAGCCAGGCTTTGAGCGCCGTCACCAATGCTTTACGCTCAGCGGCTTTGGCGCGTGAAAGGCGGGCGGTGAGGATGGTTATATCGGCCCATTCTGAAAGAGTACGGGTGAAATCGACCGCGCCGTCAATCGGTTCACCGAACTCTATCAGCGACCCGCCATCGTGGCGATGCAGCACACCATCGAGGTCGACGCAGATGGTCGCCTTGCCCTCCCGTTTGAAACGGCGCTTGCGGGCGGCAGCGGTTTTAGCGGGTTTGGGTTTGTCCGCCGTGCGCCGCGTCGTGCGTGAGCCGTACTCGGCCCCTTCGGGTGCGGGCGGCGGGGGTGGGCCGGGAATGGCGGTCAGCATCCGGTCAATGGCGGCATCACCCTCCAGCCACGGGTCGTCGAGATAGTCTTCGCCGCTCCAAACACGGGCGTAATGCTCCTGCGTATGGTGCAGGCCGGGCAGGCGAAACCATGCACCGAGGCTGCGCGGTTTGAGCTTTTTCGGGAATGTCTCCGGCTCCTCATCCAGATGCGATGCCTCCCATGTCGAGACCAGCGAATAGGCCAGCGCGAACACATCCTCCGTCGGTGCGGGGTCGGCGAACAGCACCCACAGATGCAGTCCGCCCGCGCCGTTTGTGTCGAACAACAGCGGATCATAGCCCTGCGCCTGCAGCCGCTCGCACCAGTCGAGGGCGGCGGCCAGATTCCGGCGCGCGTGTTCTTCGGCGGTGGGCTTGTCAATATCGTGCATATCGATATCGATGCCGAGCCACTTGCTGGTGTTCTCTTTCGATTTGGTTTGCAGGCCGATGATTTGCGGTTTGCGATAGTGACGGCTGGAAAAATGGCGGGTCAGTTTGTCGATTGTGACGTGGTCCGAGCCGTCGCGCATCGACACCATCGGTAGGGTCATGGCTTTGTAGGATTTGCCTGTTTTCTTACGCTCGGCGGGGGTCAACACGCTGTATTGGCCCCAGATATCCTTGCGATTGACGAGGCGTTCCATCGCCCAATCCGCCAACTCACCCGCCCGCGCCGCCCATTCATCCCCAACAATTTCATGCCGTGTTGCCAAAGCGCAGGCTCCTCAAACCGGAAAGACGATCGCTGCAAATTTAGCAAGGTCACGGTGTCGTCGGCAACTGTCGAAAGGATAACCGCCCACGATTGAGCGCTCAATTGGCGTAAAACTGATTGTGCTGAGGAAAAATGGTGCCCGGAGACAGACTTGAACTGCCGACACGCGGATTTTCAATCCGCTGCTCTACCAACTGAGCTATCCGGGCACTGCTCGCGTTCGATAGCGCAGGGGAGGGGGGCTGTCTAGAGGCAAAAACGATCAGCGGAAATTTTTCGGCTCACCCATCATCACGCGAGGCACGATCCGCGTCCGGGTTGGCTTCGGCGCTCTCTGACAGCGGGATGGTATAACCGCCGATAACCCACTTGCCCAAATCCACATCGGCGCAGCGTTTTGAGCAGAACGGACGATAGCGGGTGACGGTTTGCGCTTTACAAATCGGACATTTGCTCATGGTTTCGCTCCTTTGAGCAGGGTTGCGAGCGAGCGGCCCGGACGGGCGCAGCGGAATTCCAGCAGCCCCGCCGGACCCCACCCCAGCAGGCGCGGGTCGTCAACACGCGCACGCGTGGCGGCCATCATGGCACGCTCCAGCTTTTTGCGGGCCTGTCCGGTGGGGCCGCCCGCGAAATCGATCATCACTGTGCCGCCCAGCTTTCGCAAGGCGAGGGCGCGGGGAATCGCTGTGGCGGCATCAAGATTGGCGCGTAGCGCCGCATCTCCGCCCCGTGCACCGCCCGTATTCACGTCGATAGCGATCAACGCGGCGGTCGCCTCAACCGCGATCCAGCCTTCGCGCAGCTTTGTTTGCGGGCTGAGGACGGCCTCCAGCTGGCTTTCAATATCAAGATCATCGAACAGTGTCGGGGCGGCGGGCTGATGATCTGGCAGCAAATGCGCCACTTCGGGGGTGGCATGAATGACCGCGCCATCGCAAAGCGGCTTGCGAAGCAACCGCGCGAATGCATCAGGGGCCGGCAATTTCAGGCCAAGGTCGTCCGTTGCGGGCAATGATTTCGCCCGCGCCAGCAACTGCGCGGCCTCAGCGCCCAAGACTGCCGCATCAGCGCTTTGTGCGGCGGTGCGGATCACAAAACCCGCCCCGTGAGCAATGGGATCGACAGCGGCTTTCAAACGCGCGCTTTCGGCCTCCTCAATCTTCTTCGAGACATTCACCCCCGGTGCACCGGGCGTATGAATCAGATATCGGCCCGTGAATTGGAGGTCCGGCGACAATCGCGGCAGCTTGTCCCCCTCTGCTTCGCGCCTGACTTGCGCCGTCACAATCTGACCGGATATAAGGCCGTCCGCGCGGGGGAAAAACCCGCTCAACCCCCCGCCCATATCTGCGAAAGCGGCGTTGATGCCGGGCATGGTATCTGTGATTTTGCAGGTATAGATCGCTTCGATTTGCGGCGCGGTATCTGTCAGCCGATCAATCTCGACGGCTTCCAACCGCCCGTCTATCAGCAAAGCGGCCCGCCGATGGGTGGCGGTTACATCAAATGCGGCGAGGCTGCCTTTCACGGCGTCGTCACCGCAATCCCGGCGGCCTCCAACAGGCCAACACTCTCCGTCAGCGGCAACCCGACGACGTTGGAATGCGAGCCGCCGATCCACGGCACAAACCGCGCGGCAAGGCCTTGAATCGCATAGCCGCCCGCCTTGCCCTGCCACTCATCGCTATCAAGATAAAGCGCGATTTCAGGGTCGGAAAGGCGTTTGAAGCGAACCTGCGTCTCAACCGTGCGCGACCATATGCGACCCTCCGCGATCACGCAAACGCCCGTAATCACGGTGTGGCGGCGGCCTGAGAGCAGGGCGAGGTGCTTGCGGGCATCATCGCGGCCGGCGGGCTTGTCCAAGATCCGCCGCCCCACGGCCACGACAGTATCAGCGGCAAGCACGCAGGATTGCGTCTCGCGCGCGGCGATGTGCGCGGCCTTTGAAACGCTCAGGCGCGCGGCGTACACGCGCGGCAATTCTGCATGAAGGGGGGTCTCGTCGATATCCGCCGGAATCACCGCGTCGGGCCTGATGCCCACCTGTGCCAGCAGATCAAGGCGTCGCGGCGAAGCGCTTGCCAGAACAAGACGCATCGTCTTCGTCACATCGCTTACTTGAAGCGGTAGGTAATGCGGCCTTTGGTCAGGTCATAAGGAGTCATTTCGACTGATACCTTATCGCCCGCCAGCACACGGATACGGTTTTTGCGCATCTTACCGGCGGTATGCGCAATGATCTCATGGTCATTTTCGAGTTGCACCCGAAACGTTGCGTTTGGCAGCAGTTCCATAACTGTGCCTGCCATTTCAATGACTTCTTCCTTCGCCATTCAATTCCCTGTTTTCGTCTCGGCGGAGATACCCGCCGTCATATTGTTAAGCGCCGATTGCGCTTTGATAGGCACTACATGGCGATTTTGTTCATAAAATGCAAGCGTTGGTGCAAGATGGCCAAGGCAATCGCTTGAAGCATTCACAGTATCAACCCCCATGACAACAGGCCCGCCGGAACCCGTCCGGCGGTCACTATGAATTTGATTTTCCGCCCGCAACGGGAGGATCATGCAGCGCGTAAAGCGCCATTTCATGACAATCCTTGAGGACAAAATCCACCGGATGCCGCCCCCGATCCCTGTGACCGGGCGGTTTTCCCGGTCTCATCGGCGCGATGTATTTGCCAGTCTCAGCCCTGCCAGCCTGACGCTTTGCCTCCCACCGCGCCAGCCGCCGCGCCTGTTTCGGCACATCGCCCAACGCCAGATGCAAAGCCTTCAACCGTCGCATCAGATGCGCCGCACTCACTTCATCATCGGGCGAGATCACGACGACAGGCTCAAACACCTGCACCTCGTCGAAAAACCGGATGCGTGGCACAGGCTTTCGCCCCTTCACAGACGAGCGCGGCTTGAATGATTTGCGCGCATCGAACATCGCGAATGCCGGAATCCGAGCAGAAACATCGCCCGAAACACGCGGAATCGCGGGCACAGGCCCACGCCGCACAGCCACCCCCGCCTCAATCTTGAAAACAACCTTCACCACCACGACCAGCCGCCGGAACGCCGCCTCAGCGGGCCGTAAAACCCGCCAAATCCCCGTCCTGACATGCCTCGGCAGCACAGATCCATCGCCCGCCAATACGAGCAACGCGGCAACCATCCGCAGCAGCGCATCGCGC
>CALFAK010000040.1 GCA_937948985.1 uncultured Neomegalonema sp.
TCCGCCACGCCAAGCACGGTCTGCAATTCAACCCCGGCACGGACGTTGCGCTGCTGAACTCGATCATGAACGTCATCATCGAGGAAGACCTGACCGACCGCCAGTATATCGACGCCTACACCGAAAACTTCGCGGCGATGAGGGAGCATCTCTCCGGCTACACGCCCGAATCCACCGCCGAGCTGACAGGTATCGATCCACAGACGGTGCGCGAGGTTGCCCGCGCCTTTGCGGGCGCGAAAGCGGCCATGATCTTCTGGGGCATGGGCGTCTCGCAACACACCCACGGCACAGACACGTCGCGCTGCCTGATTTCGCTGGCCCTGATGACGGGGCAGGTGGGTCGCCCCGGTTCCGGTCTGCACCCGTTGCGCGGTCAGAACAACGTTCAGGGCGCGTCGGATGCGGGCCTGATTCCGATGGTTCTGCCTGATTATCAGAAAGTCATCGACGAAAACGTCCGCGCCCGCTTCAAAAACGCTTGGGGCTTTGATGTGAAAGCCGAACCCGGCCTCACGGTGGTTGAGATCATGGATGCGGTTCATGACGGCGCCATTCGCGGCATGTATGTGTTGGGCGAAAACCCCGCCATGTCCGACCCCGATGTCGCCCACGCCCGCGATGCGCTGGCGCTCCTCGATTGCCTCGTGGTGCAGGACATCTTCCTGACCGAGACGGCAAACTACGCCGATGTCATCTTCCCCGCCGCCGCATGGCCGGAGAAAAACGGCACAGTCACCAACACCAACCGTCAGGTCCAGATGGGCCGCAAAGCGCTCGACGCGCCGGGGCAGGCGCGCGAGGATTGGCTGATCGTCACCCAGTTCGCCAACGCGCTGGGCCTCAACTGGCCGTACAAGCACCCCCGCGACGTGTTTGACGAGATGAAGCTGGTGATGAACTCGCTCGATAACATCACATGGTCACGGCTGGAGAATGAGAGCGCGGTGACGTACCCGTCGCTATCCCCCACCGATCCGGGCCAGCCCGTCGTCTTCGGTGACGGTTTCCCCCGCGCCGATGGCCGCGCCCGCTTTGCCCCCGCAGATTACCGCCCGCCAGCAGAGGAACCGGATGCGGATTACCCGATGGTCCTGACCACGGGCCGTATGTTGGAGCATTGGCACACCGGTTCAATGACCCGCCGCGCGACCGTGTTGGATGCATTGGAACCGGAGGCTAACGTCTCCATCCACCCGAATACGCTGGCACGTCTGGATGTGGCGGCGGGCGAACCGGTCCACGTCGAAACCCGTCGCGGTTCGATCCAACTGATGGCACGGGCGGATACGGCGGTGGCCGAGAACATGATCTTCATCCCGTTCGCCTTTGTCGAGGCGGCGGCGAACATCCTCACCAACCCGCAACTCGACCCGTATGGCAAAATCCCGGAATTCAAATTCTGCGCCGTGCGCCTGTCGAAGGTCGAAGCGGTCGCGGCGGAATAAATAAGTCTGCCGCCTGCCATTTGGCGGGCGGCGTCCACTCAAAATATGAAATCACCGCTGTCCAAATCACCAGCCACCAGCCCCTCAACCACAATCGTATTCCCGGCATAGGCAATTTGCGCATCGCCGTTGATTGTTGAGATGCTCAGATCGCTGATATCCGTCACGCCCGATACAGACGCGAGGTTGATTTTCTCAATCCCGTCATTGGCAAAATCGGTGATTGTGTCATCGCCCCAACCGTTCAGGAACTGGAACGTGTCACTGCCGCTTGATCCGGTCAGGAAGTCGTCACCGGCCCCGCCGCGCAGCAGATCATCGCCGCTACCGCCATTCAAAGAGTCCGCGCCGTCATCGCCGTAAAGGCTGTCATCGCCGGAATGACCAAGCAAAACGTCATTATCATCCGCCCCGCGCAGCACATCATTATCCGCACCGCCTGTAAGATGATCCACCCCGTCGCCACCACTGATCGAGTCGTCGCCGTTCCCGCCATGCAAAGTATCATCGCCATGCGATCCGCGTAAAATATCGTCGCCATCGCCGCCCAAGAGCAGGTCATTGCCTTGTCCGCCATTCAACAGGTCGTTCCCCGCTTCGCCGTTCAGCATGTCATTGTCTCTGGACCCGAACAACGTGTCCGCGTCATCGCCGCCGTAGAACACGTCATCACCACTGCCGCCGTTGAGCAGGTCGCTTCCATTGCCGCCTGTGACGTAATCATCGCCGGTCTGGCTGAAAATAGAATCTCCGCCATCGCCACCCGTAATGCGGTCATTTCCGCCGCCGCCGAAAATTATATCATCGCCTTCGCCGCCTTCGATACTGTCATCGCCGCCATTGGCGTTGATGTAATCATTGCCATCGCCGCCCAAGACCGTATCGATCCCGTTCCCGCCATAAAGACGATCATCCCCGATACCCCCGTCCAGAAAATCATCATCATTCTGGCCGTAAAGGTAGTCGTTGCCGGCACCGCCACTCAGGCTGTCATTGCCATCACCACCGGCGAAGTTGTCACTGCCCGATCCACCGGCAAAACTGTCCGCGACCGCCGCAACCGCTTCGCTGGCTTCGGCATCGACTTTCACGTTCGCTGTACCGATGGTTGCGGTTTTGACAATGGTTCCGCTTAACGCGCCGCCGGAGAAGGTTATCGTGTATGTCCCCGCAGGCACCTCAAGCTGCCACCCGCCGGAGGACCATGTCGTTGTTGTGTAAGTCGTACTGCCATTATTGAGTTCGACGGTTACGCCGCCCATACCTTCGCCGATGTCATAGAAATCGTCATTGTCCGTATCATCGATGACCACGCCCAAAAACTGGGCATTATAGCTGATGCGATTGCCGAAATCCTGCGTGACGATGTATTGGCCAACCTCTGTAGATTCGTCGTTTTCCTCAATGATACTGATACCCACCTCGGTAAAGTTGGTGGACAGAATCGTGTTCCGGTGACCGAAATCGTCTTGAATACCGTCTCCAAGAGTGCGCCAGTTTGACAGCAGTGTGCCCCCGTTAGTGAAATCCTCGGCATCAAAGCCCCAATCGACAACAAATCCCGCATGGCCAAAAAGATCGCCGAAGGAATACGCGTAGATGTTCTCGCCAAGATTGGTCCAGTCGGTGTAGCCGGTCGCTTCAATCCTGTCCCGCAGCGGGTCTTCGCCCGGCAGCGTGTGCTCTTGATCGTCTTGCGCAATCATCTCTTCCGAGTGCGCCGTGGCCGCAACGGCAATTTGCGTGCTCCATGCAACGGGATCAGCGGCGGTAAGGCCGCTCAGCTGTGCTTGTAGCGCGGACAGGTCAACACCAAAGAAGTTGATGGCACTGTCCACGATTTGATCGACGCCCACCAGACGCGCATATTCACCATCCGGGTCGGTACGAAACAGGTTGATATATTCCAGTGAAAGTTGCTCATGAGCGTTTGGCGTTGTCATTGCGATACCTTTTCAACTGGACCGTCTGTTCAAGATTACAACGCCCAAAATAGACCAGCGGGTTTAAAGAGACCTTTTCGTATTCATTGTTTGCGACGTACGGCTCTATTTTTTATCTGAAAATTAAATGCAAATTTTCGCGTGATTTGAATGGTATCTGACGCTTTTGCGGGCAATGCGAAGCCATCCTGATTGTGATCGGCAGGCGGCGCCGTTTGCGCTAGGATTGACAAAACAACCCGCTTCGGATGCCCTGATGTCGATAAAGCTGCGCGCGATCACGTTACTTTTGATCACAGAAATCTGCGTGATGAGCCTTTGGTTCGTGTCCGCTGCTATTTTGCCGGATATGCTGCGCGAAGTGGTGATCACACCGGGGGCGCAGGCGTTGCTTTCCACTGCGGTTCAAGCCGGGTTTGTGGCTGGTGCATTGGCCTCAGCGTATTTGGGCATCGCGGATCGGTTTGATCCGCGAAAGGTCATCGCCTTAAGCGCGGTATTGGCGGCGCTCGCCAATGCCGCTTTGTTGGTCCTACCCATTGGCGGTGGCGGGGCGATTGCAATGCGGTTTATCACAGGGGCGCTGTTGGCTGGTGTCTATCCCGTCGGCATGAAGATCGCTGCGGGGTGGGGGACAAAGGACCGGGGCTTTCTCATCGGACTGTTGGTCGGTGGCCTGACACTAGGGTCGGCATCCCCGCATCTTATGGCTTTGCTAGGCGGTGTTGAATGGCGGTTCACAATCATGATCGCCTCGTTAGCGGCCGGATTTGGTGGTGTTATCGTTCTGGCAAGCACACTTGGCCCGCACCACGCCCGCGCCCCCCGCTTCGATCCCACCGCCATTGCGTTGGTCTGGACCGACAAGCGCATCCGCTACGCTTACCTGGGGTATTTCGGCCATATGTGGGAGCTTTATGCGATGTGGGCGTGGGTCGGTACGATTGCCGCCACATCCTACGCGCTTTCGCTGTCCACCGCCGCTGCGCTTGAGTTAGGCAAGCTGACAGCATTTATTGCAATCGCGGCGGGAGCTCTTGCTTGTGTTGCGGCGGGAAAACTGGCGGATCGTATCGGCAAAGCACAAATGACCATATGGGCGATGTCGGGCAGCGGTCTTGCCGCATTGGCCGTGGCGCTTACATTCGGCGGCCCCGTTTGGTTGACCTTTGTGCTGATCGTGCTGTGGGGCATCACGATCATCCCGGATTCCGCACAGTTTTCCGCACTGGTCGCTGATGCCGCGCCCCCCGAACTTGCGGGCAGCTTAATGACGTTGCAAACCGCGCTGGGGTTTGCGCTGACCATGATAACCGTTCAAACAGCGCCTGTTTTGGCGGCTGTAACCGGGTGGCCGCTCGTAATCGTGATCATGGCGCTTGGGCCGGTCTTCGGCATCGCTGTTATGCGGCGGCTTGTGCGATTGCACGGATGATGAAAACGGCACTTGCCCGCATTGTGTAGCGCCGTTAAGTCTCGTGAAACCAAGTTCTAACGCCGTCAAAGGTTCTCAATGACTTACATCGTCACAGACAACTGTATCAAATGTAAATACACCGATTGTGTCGAGGTGTGCCCTGTCGATTGCTTTTACGAGGGCGAGAATATGCTGGTCATCCACCCGGATGAGTGTATCGATTGCGGCGTTTGCGAGCCTGAATGCCCTGCAGATGCGATTCGTCCTGACACGGAACCGAATCTTGAACCGTGGTTAGAATTGAACACCAAATATGCTTTGATCTGGCCGGTTATCACGCAACAGCGTGATCCTGATCCGGATGCCGAAAAGCATGACGGTGAGGAGGGTAAGCTGGCAAAGTATTTCTCGGAAAAGCCCGGCGAAGGTGATTAATTTTTAGCGCCACGGCTTCGTGAAGCATATAAATTGATCTATGAATGTGATGTGCTTGTGAATTAGCGCAAAATGTGCTATATGTTATCTTACGGTCAATTCGGGTCAAAAAACTTAGCGCGCTGGCACGTCAGGATATGTCGATGCTGGTGTATTTTCTGCGCCATACAGTCGGTTTTTCTTTGCGGTATTGCCGCCGAGATCGCTGGCTTTTGTCCCGATTTTTTGTTGACCGCCCACATCGCCTTGCGATTGGGGTTCATAATGAAACAAATCGGAGTGTAAAAACTAATGGCAAAAACACCTAAATCCGCTGCATTCCGAGCCAACGAGTACATTGTTTATCCTGCACATGGCGTTGGTCGTATCACTTCTATTGAAGAGCAGGAAATTGCCGGTGCGAAACTCGAATTGTTTGTTATTTCGTTTGAGAAAGACAAGCTAACCCTGCGTGTTCCGACCGCAAAAGCAAAAAGCTGTGGAATGCGCCCTCTCTCGGATAAACCGACCGTAACCAAAGCGCTCGATACCCTTCAGGGCCGTGCGCGTGTTAAGCGTGTCATGTGGTCCCGCCGCGCTCAAGAATATGAACAGAAGATCAATTCGGGCGATCTCATCATGATCGCGGAAGTTGTTCGTGATCTACACCGTGGTGAAGATCAACCAGAGCAATCCTACTCCGAACGTCAGCTTTACGAAGCCGCGTTCGAGCGTTTGGCGCGTGAAGTTGCTGTGGTTGAAAAGATTGAGGAAACGGCAGCGGCTGAGCGCCTTTCCGATGTCCTGATCAAACGCGCCGCATAACACGGCTGTTTTCAAATATAGAAAAGGCCCGGATGTCCAATCATCCGGGCCTTTTCTATTGTTAAAGTACGCATTGCAGCGCCTTCATGGTAGGCGCCAACGCTTAGTCACAGCGCATTATACGCTTGTGTGAACGTGTCACAGACATTGATATTGCCCGCTTTCAGTCCCTTGAAAAACCAGTTCACCCGTTGCTGAGACGTGCCGTGCGTGAATGATGCCGGATTAATGTGCCCGCCATTGCGCCCTTGCAGCGTGTCATCACCGATCTGGAACGCCGCATTAAGCGCCTCTTCAAGATCACCTTCCTCCAGCACTTTCTTGCGCTGCTGAATTTTGTTGGTCCAGACGCCGGAATAGCAATCTGCTTGCAGCTCAAGCCGCACCGTCGCCTGATTGGACTCCTGTTTCGAGGCTGTACGGCGATATTTATCCACCTTCGGAATCGTGCCTTCCAGATTTTGCACATGGTGAGCCACTTCATGCGCGACCACATAGGCTTGCGCGAAATCGCCGGGTGCACCCAGCTTGCGGTCCATCACATCGTAAAAGCCGGGATCGATATAAATCTTCTTATCCGCCGGGCAGTAGAACGGGCCTGACCCGGTGCTGGCCGGACCGCAGGGCGAAGTTGTGCGCCCGCTGAAGATCACCAGCACAGGTTCCTGATAACGTACGCCGCTTTGACGGAAAATCTCGCCCCATACCTCTTCCGTATCGGCGAGGACGACTTCGAGGAACTTCTTGTGGTCATCATCCACCCCCGTGCCGGGCGCATAGCTGGATTGGCTTGATCCGCCGCCACCCACGCCCACCATCTGTAACAGAGGCACGTATTGGGGAAAGAAAACACTGGCTATCATAAGGACGATCGCGCCGATGCCGATTCCCCCCGCCGCGCGTTTGCCGCCCCGGCGGTCTTCGATATTGCTGCTGCCTCTGCGTCCGCGCCATTTCATGCCCGGTCTCCTAGATAGATTCGTATGCGTTTGCGCGACTATGCCGCAGGGTGGGATGAAAAGGAATAGCACAACGCGAATACGTTAACGCGCATTCCTCAGGAAAAACGCTCCGAATCCCGACCCCAGCAACAGCGCCAGCCCCGCAAGGCTCCATCTGTCAGGCCAATCCCCGAACACCGCCACGCCCATCACCGTGGCCGAGACAAGCTGCACATATACCAGCGGCGCAAGGCGCGATGCATCGGCCATTCGTGTCGCAATTGTATGCAGCAAGTTGCCTGTCGCCGAGGCCGCCGCGCTCATCAGCACCAGTCCGGACACAGGAACTGTCATCTCCGGTACCGCTGCCACGCCCCACGGGGCCATTAGAATGCCGCCGATAAACAGATGCGAGAACAGCAGGCTGCGCGGGTTGGTCAGCGTCACAAGCCACTTCGTCGCCACCAGAAACGCGCCGTAAAACATCCCCGCCAGCAATGCCCAACACATCCCGATTGACAAATCCATGCCCGGTCTAACCACCAGCAACACACCACAGAATCCGATGAACAGCAGGATGGTGCGGGGCAGGGTAATCGTCTCGCGCAGCAGCCAAGCTGACAGGAAATAAGACAAGATCGGCCCGATAAAAAACGCCGCAAACACGTTCGCAATCGGCTCGGTGGACAGCGCGGTCAGGATGCTGCTCACCGCACTGGTGATCAGCGCCGCGCGCAGCCATATACGCCAGTTGCGCAGGATTGAAAAATCAAACGCCCGTCCCCGCATCACCAGAAAAACCAGACCCGCACCCAAGGTGAAGCGGCTCCACGCGACAAAAATCGGCGCAACACCCTCCGCTGACATCAATTTCCCCGCCGTGTCGCCGATAGGGATGAACAGCATCCCCAGCGACATCAATGCAGCCGCTTTGAGCAGGACGGCCCTATCCACTCCGGAGACAGTCTGTGATGCCCTCATTCCGGCTTGCATAGGCCGTCACAAGGGAAACGCTTTCTTCCCAAAAGTCCGGTTCATCGCTTTTACGGTTTCCCAATCGTGGCTTTGCCGATCTTTGGGCAGCTTTCCGGTAATCGCTCCGAAAATCACACTTTCGTTGCCCTCCGCATGTACCGTCCGGTATGTTGCGAATATTGAGCGATGCAATGCGTTGCAGCTGCGTGGTAGGAAATCAAACTGTAGTCATTGATATCATTGTTGTCAAAATTACCGCGCGTTGGCGGTTCTTCAAATCTGCATAAACAACCGCACCAAGCCTCTTGCACACCCCCGCACAAGGCGTTAAGTACGCGTTTCGCGTTACAGCTGCGGGTCATCGCTTGCGGCTATAGGGGTGTAGCTCAGTTGGTAGAGCACCGGTCTCCAAAACCGGGTGTCGTAGGTTCGAGCCCTATCGCCCCTGCCACGCGAAATATGCACCGCTGATGTCGGTTTTCGGCACGTGCGGGCGGTGAGAGGATAAGAAAATGGCCAAGACCAATCCAGCCCAATTTATCCAGCAGGTCCGCGCTGAAACCGCAAAGGTGACATGGCCGACCCGCAAGGAAACGATCACAACGACGATCATGGTTTTCATCATGGTTACGATCACCGCGATCTTCTTCCTGTTTATCGATCAGATCCTCAACTTCATGGTTCAAACCATCGTTTCACTCGGATCTTAATAGGGCCGGATCGTTCGGGCTGTTGATTTCCGGTCTTGATTTTTGATGGTTAACCGATAGAAACCGCGAAATAACTGTAATTTTAGGCTCTGGTAAGCGCCCGATTCCCATCTGGTTTGTGGGCGCGGCGCACAGCTCAGCGCCATGAATTGGGATTCCGATGGCGCAACGCTGGTATATCGTACACGCATACTCAAACTTTGAGGACAAGGTCGCCGAAGCGATTCGCGATACCGCCGAACAGAATGGCCTCTCGGAACATTTCGAGGAAATTCTCGTTCCGAAGGACACTGTAATCGAGGTGCGCCGCAACAAAAAGGTCGAGGTTCCGCGCAAAAACTTCCCCGGCTACGTATTGGTGAAGATGGAGATGACCGACGCGGCCTATCACCTCGTCAAAGACACGGCGCGTGTCGTCGGGTTTTTGGGCGATTCGGGCAAGCCGCAACCGGTGCCGCAGCGTGAGATCGACCGGATCATGGATGTCGCGGAAGAAAGTGCCGAGCGCGCGCGTCCGACGATCATGTTCGAGGTGGGTGAAGAGGTCAAAGTCATTGACGGGCCATTCGAATCATTCTCCGGCAATGTCGAGGATGTCGATCACGAGAATGCGCGGCTTAAAGTGTCCGTGTCTATTTTCGGTCGTTCAACGCCTGTCGAACTCGAATATGCACAGGTTGCTAAGACTGAATGATGCGCAAAATGCGCGTCTTACCAGTAATTGTACACTGATGAACCAGAAGGCCTTGACGTGAGACGAGACTCGCACTAGGCGTCCTCTTTCGCACTGCAACACGTGTGATTCACATGTGGGAGGTTGACGCATCGCGATGCGGAACCCTGACCACAGACCATATTGCTGCCCGGCGCGCTGTGCAGCTGGTTTAACAAGGAGCCATTCATGGCTAAAAAGATTGTCGGGCAGTTAAAACTGCAAGTTCCGGCCGGCAAGGCCAACCCTTCGCCGCCCATCGGTCCCGCGCTCGGTCAGCGTGGCATTAACATTATGGAATTCTGCAAGGCTTTCAATGCCAAAACGCAGGAAATGGAGCCGGGTGCACCGTGCCCGACCATTATTACCTATTATCAGGACAAGTCTTTCACATTCGTGATGAAGACGCCGCCTGCCAGCCACTTCCTCAAGAAGGCGCTGAAGCTGAAATCCGGTTCCAAGGCACCGGGGCGCGAAAGCGCAGGTCAAGTGACGCACGCGCAGTTGCGTGAAATCGCTGAAGCCAAAATGGCTGACCTCAATGCCAACGACCTCGACCAAGCGATGAAAATCATCGCCGGTTCCGCGAAGTCGATGGGCCTTAAAGTGGTGGAGGGCTGATATGACAAAGATTGCAAAACGTAAATCAGCCGCCCGCGAAGCTGTTGCGAAGGCACTCGATGGCCGCAGCGCGCTCAACGCTGATGAGGCTGTGAAGCTGGTTAAATCCAATGCGACCGCCAAGTTTGATGAAACCATCGAAGTAGCAATGAACCTTGGCGTTGATCCACGTCACGCTGACCAAATGGTGCGCGGCGTTGTGACCCTTCCAAACGGCACAGGTAAAACTGTGCGCGTTGGTGTTTTTGCCCGTGGTGCGAAAGCGGACGAAGCAACGGAAGCGGGCGCTGATGTTGTTGGCGCGGAAGACTTGATGGAAACCGTTCAGGGCGGTACGATCGATTTTGACGTGTGTATCGCGACTCCTGACATGATGCCTGTCGTCGGTCGCTTGGGTAAAGTGCTCGGCCCGCGCGGCATGATGCCGAACCCGAAACTCGGCACCGTTACGGTCGATGTTGCCAAGGCGATTCACGACGCTAAAGGCGGTCAGGTTCAGTATCGTGTTGAAAAAGCCGGGATCATTCATGTCGGCGTTGGCAAAGCCAGCTTCGGCGAGGAGCAGATCCTCGAAAACGTCAAGGCAATCGTCGATGCCGTGGCCCGTGCGAAACCGACCGGCGCGAAAGGGACTTACATGAAAAAAGTCTCGCTCAGCTCGTCGATGGGTCCGGGTGTTGCTGTCGATGTGGCCAGCCTGACCGAGCAATAAGAATTCCGCCGGGGTTAAACCCGGTGGTGCATCGTGCGGCATGTCGCAAGACCGCCGCACAACCCGTCCGAGACGGTGGGTGGTTTTGAGGGACGTGCCCTGATCAACCTTAATGTCCCGCCATAGACTGGGAAACGATGTCTGGATCAGCCGCGAAAGCGGAAACGTTCTGGCGCGGGAACCCGGATGGGATACGACGCCTGATCTGGCCCCGGCCTGTCAGGCACCCTTGAGCCGGTGGAAAGGGACTTTGTCATTGTGACAGATTTCCGACCCGCCACGACTGTTGGAGATGACTGTGGAAAGAGCCCAGAAAGAACAGGTGGTCGAAGACCTCGGCCAGATCTTTACGGACTCTGGCGCCGTTGTAGTATGTCACTACGCGGGTCTCACGGTCGCTGAGATGACGGACCTGCGCACTCAAATGCGTGAAGCTGGTGCTTCGGTCCGCGTCGCCAAGAACAAGCTCGCTAAAATCGCACTACAAGGCAAGCCCGGCGAAGGAATGTCACAATTCCTGACCGGGCAAACTGTAATCGGTTATTCTGAAGACCCTGTCGCACCCGCAAAGGTGATCGACGCATTTGCCAAGAAAAACGACAAGCTCGTTATTCTCGGCGGGGCTATGGGAGAGTCGGTTCTGGATGTGAACGGTGTTAAAGCCCTCGCAGCCATGCCTTCCCGTGAGGAATTGCTCAGCTCGATCGCCGCTCTGCTCGGCGCACCGGCAAGCAACCTCGCATCCGCGATTGGCGCGCCCGCAAGCAATATTGCGGGTATCCTCTCTACGCTCGAAGAGCGTGAGGCAGCCTGACTTGCAGCGAACACCGGGACCCGGACGTGATTTACGAAACACGCTGGACCACTTGATATAACGAACGGAAAATCAAATGGCTGATCTGAAGAAACTTGCTGAAGAAATCGTCGGTCTCACGCTTCTCGAAGCGGGTGAACTGAAAAACATCCTTAAAGACGACTATGGCATTGAGCCTGCTGCCGGTGGCGCTGTCATGATGGCTGGCCCTGCTGATGGCGGCGGCGGCGCGGCGGAAGAGAAAACCGAATTCACGGTTATGCTCAAATCCGCTGGCGAGAAGAAAATCAATGTCATCAAAGAAGTCCGCGCAATCACCGGTCTTGGCCTGAAAGAAGCCAAAGATCTGGTTGAAGGCGCACCGAAGGAAGTCAAAGTCGACGTTCCCAAGGCAGAGGCTGAAGAGCTGAAAGGTAAACTCGAAGCAGCTGGCGCTGAAGTCGAGCTGACCTAAGTTATGCTACCGGATGCGGGGCGGTTTCCCCGTTGAGATAAAGGGCTGGTGCTGATTTCATAACGAAATCGGCCCCGGCCCATCCGTGTCTTTGAAACCAACGTGGTTAATCAGATGCGAAATCGGCTTTTTTTCCGGGCTGACCGGGCAAAAATTTGGACGACCAAGACGGCAGCTAAAGCCCCGATTTTGAACGGGTGGCGGCAATAACTCGGATGGCAGCTGGGCGGCTGCCTGACGTAACGCAGAAGACCCGTGGCTGGCGCGGTGACCCTGCAATGGAGGCGAGAATATCGATGGCGCAAGCGTATATCGGTCGCAAACGGATCCGCAAAATGTTCGGCAAAATTCGCGAAGTTGCGGATATGCCAAACCTTATCGAAGTACAACGCAGTTCATACGACCTGTTCCTGAGCAGCGGTGAAGGCCCGGAGCCTGCACCGGACACAGGCATTGCCGGAGTGTTTAACTCCGTCTTCCCGATCAAGGATTTCAATGAAACCTCGACCCTCGAATTCGTGCGCTACGAGCTTGAGAAGCCGAAATTCGACGTTGAAGAATGTCAGGCGCGCGACATGACGTACGCGGCGCCGCTGAAAGTAACCCTGCGTCTCATCGTTTTTGATGTGGACGAGGAAACGGGCGCGAAATCGGTCAAAGACATCAAAGAACAAGACGTTTACATGGGCGACATGCCGCTTATGACCCATAACGGCACGTTCGTCATCAACGGCACTGAACGCGTGATTGTTTCGCAGATGCACCGCTCGCCCGGTGTGTTCTTCGACCACGACAAAGGCAAATCACACTCTTCCGGCAAGCTGCTGTTCGCGGCCCGCGTGATCCCGTATCGCGGTTCCTGGCTTGATTTTGAGTTCGACCACAAAGACATCGTCTTCGCCCGCATCGACCGCCGCCGCAAATTGCCCGCGACGACGCTGCTCTATTCGCTCGGTCTCGATCAGGAAGGCATTATGAATGCTTTCTACAAAACCGTTGAGTTTGAGAAAGTTAAAGATGGCTGGGCCGTTCCTTTCAATCCTGAGCGTTTGAAAGGCTCCAAGCATGCCTTCGATCTGGTGGATGCAAAATCCGGCGAAGTCATCGCCGAAGCAAATGTCAAAATTACCCCTCGTAAGCTGAAAAAGCTGGCTGAGGCGGGCGTTGAAAAAGTGCTGAACCCGCATGAGTCGATCATCGGCATGTTCAGCGCGATTGACATCATCAACGAAGAGACCGGTTTTATCTACGTTGAAGCGGGCGGCGAGATCACCGAGGAGGTTCTGGAAAGCCTCACGGGCGAGCTTGGCATGACCACGCTGCCGATTCTCGACATCGACCACGTTGAAGTTGGCGCCTACATCCGCAATACGATGGCAGCGGATAAAAACATCAGCCGCGAAACCGCGCTGCTCGACATCTACCGCGTAATGCGTCCCGGCGAGCCGCCGACCCTTGAGGCGGCGGAGGCGCTGTTCGAGTCGTTGTTCTTCGATTCCGAGCGCTATGATCTCTCGGCTGTTGGCCGCGTGAAAATGAACATGCGCCTCGATCTCGATGCACCCGATACGCACCGCGTTCTGCGCAAGGAAGACATTCTCTCTGTCGTCAACACGCTGGTATCCCTGCGTGACGGCAAAGGTGACATCGATGACATCGACAACCTCGGCAACCGTCGTGTGCGTTCGGTTGGCGAGCTGATGGAAAATCAGTACCGTGTCGGCCTGCTCCGCACGGAACGTGCGATCCGTGAACGTATGTCCTCTGTTGATATCGACACGGTGATGCCGCAAGATCTCATCAACGCAAAACCGGCTGCTGCCGCCGTGCGTGAGTTCTTTGGCTCTTCGCAGCTGTCGCAGTTTATGGACCAAACCAACCCGCTGTCGGAAGTTACCCACAAACGCCGCCTTTCGGCGCTTGGGCCGGGCGGTCTGACCCGTGAGCGTGCGGGCTTTGAAGTCCGTGACGTTCACCCGACCCACTATGGCCGGATCTGCCCGATTGAAACGCCGGAAGGCCCGAACATTGGTCTGATCAACTCACTGGCGACTTTCGCGCGGGTCAACAAATACGGCTTCATCGAAAGCCCGTACCGTAAAGTTATCGAAGGCAAGCTGACCGACGACGTGGTTTATCTCTCCGCAATGGAGGAGATGAAGCACACCGTTGCGCAAGCGAACGCCAAACTTACCGCTGATGGTGGTTTTGAGGACGACGTTGTCTCGACCCGCCGTGCAGGCGATTTCATGATGAACCCGAACTCGGAAGTCGATCTGATTGACGTGTCACCGAAACAGCTTGTTTCGGTGGCCGCATCGCTGATTCCGTTCCTTGAAAATGACGACGCCAACCGCGCGCTCATGGGATCGAACATGCAGCGTCAGGCAGTGCCGCTGGTGAAAGCTGAAGCGCCGCTGGTTGGTACGGGCATGGAAGAACGTGTTGCTCGCGACTCCGGCGCATCTATCGTTGCCAAACGTGCGGGTGTTGTGGACCAGGTCGATGCGATGCGCATCGTGGTCCGTGCAACATCCGATCTCTCGCCCGGCGATCCCGGCGTGGATATCTACCGCCTGCGTAAGTTCCAACGCTCTAACCAGAACACCTGCATCAACCAGCGACCGCTCATCAAAGTGGGTGACCGCGTTCACGCGGGCGACGTTATCGCTGATGGTCCCTCGACCGATCTGGGTGAATTGGCGCTGGGTAAAAACGTGCTTGTCGCGTTTATGCCTTGGAACGGCTATAACTTTGAGGATTCGATCCTGATCTCGGAGCGGATCGCGAAAGATGACGTGTTCACTTCGATTCACATCGAAGAATACGAAATCAGCGCCCGCGATACCAAGCTGGGACCGGAAGAAATCACCCGCGACATCCCGAACGTCGGTGAGGAGGCTCTGCGCAACCTCGACGAGGCGGGCATCGTCTATATCGGCGCGGAAGTCGCGCCGGGTGACATTCTCTGCGGCAAGATCACGCCAAAGGGCGAGTCGCCGATGACACCGGAGGAAAAACTCCTCCGTGCCATCTTTGGTGAGAAAGCCTCCGACGTGCGTGACACGTCGATGCGCATGCCTCCCGGCGACTTCGGCACGGTTGTCGAAGTGCGGGTCTTTAACCGCTACGGCGTTGAAAAAGACGAGCGCGCGCAGCAGATCGAGCGTGAGGAAATCGAACGTCTTATGCGCGACCGCGATGATGAGCGCGCGATTTTCGACCGGAACATCTACACCCGCCTCAGCGGCATCCTTGATGGTCATACCGTCTCAAAAGGCCCGAAAGAGCTGCGTTCAGGATCGGTCGTAAACCGCGAGACTCTTGAGCCTGTGCTCAAATCCGACTGGTGGAAAATCGTCGTCGAAGACGATGCCATCATGCAGGAAGTTGAGGCTCTGCGCGGTCAGTATGAAGATCAGAAGAAAGTTCTCGACCGCCGCTTTGACGACAAAGTCGAAAAAGTCCGTCGCGGCGATGATCTGCCTCCGGGAGTGATGAAGACCGTGAAAGTCTTCGTGGCTGTAAAGCGTAAGCTGCAACCCGGCGACAAGATGGCTGGGCGTCACGGCAACAAGGGCGTGATTTCGAAAGTGGTGCCGCAGGAGGATATGCCGTTCCTCGACAACGGAACCCCGGTCGATTTCGTGCTGAACCCGCTGGGCGTGCCGTCGCGCATGAACGTCGGTCAAATCCTTGAGACACACCTGAGCTGGGCCTCCGCCAACCTGGGCCGGACCATTCAGGACGCGCTGGAAGCCTATCGTCACAACGGTGATCTCTCGCCCGTTCACGGTGCGATGAAAGATGCGTATGGTGAGGATGTCTACGACGACGCCCTCGTTCCGATGGACGAAGATGAGTTCATCGAGGCGGCTGAAAACGTCACGCGTGGTGTGCCCTTCGGAACGCCTGTCTTTGACGGCGCAAAGGAAGCCGACATCGTGGAGAATCTCAAGAAAGCGGGTCTGGACGAATCCGGTCAGGTCACGCTTTACGATGGACGTACCGGCGAGGCATTCGCGCGTAAGGTGACGGTCGGATATAAGTATCTGCTCAAACTGCATCACCTCGTCGATGACAAAATCCACGCCCGTTCAACGGGTCCGTACTCCCTCGTCACGCAGCAGCCGCTGGGTGGTAAGGCGCAGTTCGGCGGACAGCGCTTCGGTGAGATGGAGGTCTGGGCACTTGAGGCATACGGTGCGGCGTATACGCTGCAAGAGATGCTGACGGTGAAATCCGATGACGTGGCCGGACGGACCAAGGTCTATGAAAGCATCGTCAAAGGCGAAGACAACTTTGAGGCGGGTATCCCGGAATCCTTCAATGTTCTCGTGAAGGAAATCCGGTCTCTCGGCCTGAATGTCGAGTTGATTGACGCGGAAGACGAAGTTTAAGACCACGTTTTGTGGTCGTCGCGCGCGGGGTTGATCGCCCGCGCGCATATCTGTTTCTGCCCTGATAGGGCATTCTGGGAGACTCTCAATGAACCAGGAAGTCACCAATATCTTCAGCCCTACCGCTCCTGCGGATAGTTTTGATGAAATCAAAATCTCGCTCGCCAGCCCGGAGAAAATCCTGAGCTGGTCGTTTGGTGAGATCAAAAAGCCTGAAACCATCAACTACCGGACCTTCAAGCCGGAGCGTGATGGGCTGTTCTGTGCGCGTATCTTTGGCCCTGTCAAAGACTACGAATGCCTGTGCGGCAAATATAAGCGCATGAAATATAAGGGTATTACCTGCGAGAAATGCGGCGTCGAGGTGACGCTGTCAAAAGTCCGCCGCGAGCGGATGGGCCATATCGACCTCGCCAGCCCTGTCGCGCATATCTGGTTCCTGAAATCGCTGCCCTCCCGCATCGGCCTGATGCTGGACATGACCCTGCGCGATCTCGAACGCGTCCTCTATTTCGAGCAATACGTTGTCATCAACCCCGGCATGACCGAGTTGACCCAAGGCCAGCTGATGAACGAGGAGGAATTCCTCGACGCGCAAGACCAATTCGGTGCGGAGGCTTTCGAAGCCGGCATTGGCGCTGAAGCTGTGCGCGAAATGCTCGCCAGCATTGATCTGGAGGCGGAAGCCGTCACTCTGCGTGAGGAACTGGCCGAGGCGACTGGCGAGTTAAAGCCTAAGAAGATCATCAAACGTCTGAAAGTTGTCGAGAGCTTCATCGAATCGGGTAACCGGCCGGAGTGGATGATCCTGACCGTCGTGCCGGTGATCCCGCCGGAACTGCGCCCGCTGGTGCCGCTGGACGGTGGCCGCTTTGCGACATCTGATCTCAACGACCTCTACCGCCGCGTCATCAACCGCAACAACCGTCTTAAGCGGCTGATCGAGTTGCGCGCGCCCGACATTATCATCCGCAACGAGAAACGGATGCTGCAGGAGGCTGTTGACGCCCTGTTCGACAACGGTCGCCGTGGCCGGACCATCACGGGTGCTAACAAACGCCCACTGAAGTCCCTGGCTGACATGCTCAAGGGTAAGCAGGGCCGCTTCCGCCAGAACCTGCTCGGTAAGCGTGTCGACTTCTCCGGTCGTTCGGTCATTGTGACCGGACCTGAGTTGAAGCTGCACCAGTGCGGGTTGCCAAAGAAAATGGCGCTGGAGCTATTCAAGCCGTTTATCTACTCAAAACTCGACGCCCAAGGTCTG
>CALFAK010000041.1 GCA_937948985.1 uncultured Neomegalonema sp.
CTGCAAAAAACCACCGCGAAAGAACCACGGGTACTTCGCTAAATCATGGTTCAGAACAGGCTTCGACATGCTCCGGAACTTTCTCAGAGCCGGAAGCAAGGAAGCCTTCAAACCGTGGCTACGACTCAACCGAAAAACAAAGCTCAGACACAGAGTCGTGTAGTGTGGCCCCGGCGGACGACCGGGGCGCATCGGCCTGATATACTTGCCTGATTCCGCCCGCACCGCCTCCCGTTTCGCTTGCCACCGCGCCATCCGCCGCGCTTGTTTCGGCAGATCATCCAGCGCATGACGCATCGCCAGAATCCGGCGCGTGATAGACGCCGCACTCAACAGGTCATCCGGCATCGGCACAGATTTGGTCACAAAAACAGGATATTCCATCCCGGGCGACCAAAGGCGCGGATTGCCACGCTTCACCCGCCGGACCCCGCCAATCGCCAGCACGGGACGCGTATCGAACAGCGCAAAGGAAGGCGTAGACGCCCCCCCGCCACGCGGAATGTTCAGCGGCACAGGACGATGCGCACGCGCAACCGCCTCACGCGGTTTCGCCCGCATTCGCTCCATCTGCACAACAATCAGCCGCCGCAGCGCCGATTCCGAAGGCCGCAAAACCCGTAGAATCCACGTGCAAACCTCGCGGGGCAAGCGCACAGCCCGCCCCCCATGCGCCATACCCGCCAGTGCCACCAGCACAGCGAGCATCCGCAACAACGCATCCCGTTGTCGTGTTATGGCAAATGAGAGGTCCAATTATCTTTCCGTTATTAAGAACATGAAAGGAACACTGAGCCAAACAACCAGCGCCCGTCAAGCGTCAAGTTGATACGGGTCGCGTGACAGATCATAAATCAGGGTGAAAACGCCCCGTCCGCTATTCCAGAACAGCGCCCAAAACAGCCTTCCGCATCGCCCGCGCGACCGGATCATGGAAGAGTGGCAACAGTTTTTCATCGCTGTCCCACCCCGTCCGCATCCGCCAGCGCGCAAAGAAAAAGTGGTCAAGATCCCACTCCGCATTGCGCTGCCATGACCCGATAGCCCGGGTTCGAATATCCTCATCGCTCAACTCATGTTCGCGCCTTCTGCGTTTGTTGAACCGCTCCACCGTTTCCCTGATTTGCGCGGCTTTCGCATCCAGCACTTCGGCATCCGGTCCTTCGTGAATCCTGGTGACAGCCTCCAGCACATCTTCCGGCAAATCAGCGACACACTTCTCCACTGCGCCCTCAAACTGAGCCGTCTGCTCAAATCCTTCAACGGCTCCTACACGCCAAAGCCCGATCTCGGACGCCGCCGTCCATCGCCCCGCCGCAATCCACCCGATCATCCCCAGTGCTTCCAGCACCTCCGGCGAACACTTCCCCGCCGCCGCCCCTTCATAAATCGCGGGAATTGCGAGCATCCGCTCTGCCTTGCGCTGTGCCAGACGCATGGTTTCTTCTGCGGCGGCGAAGAGTTCGGGGTAGAGCGCCTTAAACGGATTGACCGATTCTTCCTCTTCCTCGCCCCGCTTTCCTGTGATGTCATACTGCGCCATTGCCCCTTTCGCAGCACGCCGCTGTGGCCTGTCGAAATGCAAATCCCCGAATTGCTCCGCCAACGCCAGCATCACATGCGCCGCATCGGGCAGCCACAGCGACTCGCCCGCCACCCGCATCGGCGCTTCTTCAGGCGCATACAACAGCTCACACCCGTATGATCGTTCGTCCGCCACACCCATCTTCACCAGCGCCATGCATCCGAACTGCTGCGCGCTCGATGCATAGTCACGCAACTCCCGTTTATCCGCCCCCTCCGCCAGCAAAACCGAAATCGTGTAACGCGCGAGCGTTTCATAAAACTGGCGCATAAAGGTCATCCGTATTCAAGTGTAAACCTCCAGCTTTCGCACCATCGCCGCCTCATCCGGCGAGGCCGCAATATCCACCACACCGCGCCATCCCGACATGCGCAGCACGGTCGCCGCCGCCTCACTGATGCATACCGCCCGCAGCGCAACATCATCGGGCATCGCCGCAACCAACCGCCGGGCCGCACCGGGCGAATAGACCAGCGTCGCCGCAACATCGCCCGCGCGCAGAGCGGTCACGACATCCGCCGCAAATCCGCCCGCATCCACTGTCCGGTAGAGCACCGCCTCGCGGGTCTCAAACCCCTCCAAAGCCGCCAAAGGCGAGCGCGCCACCGCCTCACCATGCACATGCAACACAGCCCCCCGCTCAGGCCGCAGCACCGCCCGCGCCAGCGCGCCCAGCGCCACCGCATCACCGCCCGCCGAGCGCACATCACGATATCCCGCCGCCCGCGCCGCCTCCGCCGTCCGGTCCCCGACCGCCAGCACAGGCAGATGCGCCCCGCGCCCCGACAGCGCCCGCAATCCGTTTTGAGAAGTCAGCAAAACCGCCTGCACGCCCTCGAACAATGCCGGATCAGGCGGCGGCGCGAAATCAACCCGCACCAGCGGCGCAACCACGGGCGCATATCCCCGCCCCCGCAGCCTTTCCGCCGTCGCTTCCGCTTGTTCAGCCGCGCGGGTCAGGAGGATGCGGCGCGTCGTCAATGCTCCACAAAGAACCCCGGCCCGGCCAGCGCCTTCAGCTCCTCACCCGCATCCTTACCCATCGCAACCGCATCAGCCAATGGCCCGGCCCGCCGCGTCGCGTGACGCTCGGACCCATCAGGGCGCAGCACTTCGCCGCGCAGGATCAGGCGGTCGCCGTCAATCTCGGCCAGCCCGCCAATCGGTGTCTTACAAGACCCGTCCAGAGCCGCCAGAAACGCCCGCTCCGCCGCCAGCCGCACATGGCATTTCGGACAGTTCAACGGGGCCAGCACGGTACGGATATCATCATCATCCGTCCGGCTCTCGATACCAATCGCCCCTTGTGAAACGGCGGGCAGCATCTCATCCACCTCAATCACCGAAGACGCCACATCCTGCATCCCCAGCCGCCTCAACCCGGAAATCGCGAGGAAAGTCGCATCCGCCACCCCCTCTTCCAGCTTGCGCAGCCGCGTTTGCACATTGCCCCTGAACAGCACGATTTTCAGGTCGGGGCGCTTGTTCAACAACTGCGCTTGCCGCCGCAGCGACGCCGTGCCGACAACCGCACCCTCAGGCAGCGCCGCAATCGAGCCATAGCGCGGGCTGACAAAAGCATCGCGCACATCTTCACGGGGCAGCAGCGCCGTAATCTCCAGCCCGTCCGGCAAAACCGTCGGCATGTCCTTCATCGAATGCACGGCCAGATCGATACTCCCATCGATCAACGCCGCCTCAACTTCTTTGGTGAACAGACCTTTACCGCCGCCGATTTCACCAAGGCTTTTCTCCAGCCGCTGGTCGCCCGTGGTGATAATCTTCACGATCTCAATCGAGGCATCATCCAGCCCGTGCGCTTTCTTCAGACGGTCACGGGTCTCATATGCTTGCGCGAGAGCGAGGGGGCTGGCACGCGTGCCGATGCGAATGGGGCGGTCTGGGCCGTATGCTGCACTCATGCGGTTGCGTTCTCCATAGAATAGGCTACGTACTTTCCGCGTACCATGAGACAGCGAACGTTAACAGGCAAGAGTGTATGAGCGGATTGACATGACAACCGAGCGTATCATCCTCGGCATCGAGTCAAGCTGTGATGAAACCGCCGCCGCCGTCGTGCGCGGGGATTCGGGCTGTCGCCGTCGCGAAATCCTGTCGAACATCGTCTTTGACCAGATGGATTTACATTCGGAATTCGGCGGCGTCGTCCCCGAAATCGCCGCCCGCGCCCATGCGGAAAAGCTGGACAAAGCCGTTGAACTGGCGCTGCGCGAATCGACCTTCCCGCTCAAACGCATGGATGCCATCGCCGTCACCGTCGGCCCCGGCCTCATCGGCGGCTTGCTGGCGGGGGTTGCCACGGCGCAAGGCCTGGCACTGGGCGCGGGCAAACCACTGGTCGCCGTTAACCATCTGGAGGGCCACGCACTGACGCCGCGCCTGACGGACGGTCTTCCCTACCCTTATCTCATGCTGTTGGTATCGGGCGGACATTGCCTCTTCCTCATCGTGCGCGGCCCCGGCGATCATGAGCGCATCGGCACCACCATCGACGACGCGCCGGGCGAGGCGTTCGACAAAACCGCAAAGCTGCTCAATCTCGGCTATCCCGGCGGGCCGATGGTCGAGCGCACGGCTGAACGGGGCGATGAGAAACGTTTCAAGCTGCCCCGCCCGCTGATGGACCGCCCCGGATGCGATGTTTCTTTCTCCGGCCTCAAAACCGCCGTGCGGGTTCACCGTGATCAACAGATTGCGGCGGGGGGCATGAGCGAGCAGGACGTGGCAGACCTGTGCGCCGGATTTCAGGCCGCCGCCCGCGATTTGCTGGCCGAAAAATCCCGCCGCGCGATGGCCCTCTTCCGGCAAGTGGAGCCGCACGCGCAGAATCCGGGTTTCGCGGTTGCGGGCGGTGTTGCGGCGAACCTTGCCCTGCGCACCGAGTTGGAGAGCGCCGCGTCCGCCAACGATTTCCGCTTCCTCGCCCCGCCGCTGTCACTATGCACTGATAACGCGGCCATGATCGCATGGGCCGGCCTGGAACGCTTTGATGCCGGAATTGTCGAACCGGCCCTCCCCCGCCCCCGCTTCCCGATCGCCGGCAACAGCCGCAATGACCTCTGGGCAGGCAAAAAAGGCGCGAAAGTGTGAACAGGGCTTTGCCTGCGTGGCGCTCAAATTAAACAAACAAACTGGATAAAACCCGCAAGCCGTGAAATAGACGTAACCTGATCGGTACTTAAATCAGCCCGCCACCGCCTTAGCGGGAACAATTGCATTAACCAATGCCCGCGCACCCTCGGCAATCGAATCAGATGTGTCGACAACAATGACCTCGTCACCATGCGGCTTTACACGTCCCGCTTGTGAAAGATGCATGTCGATATCGCGGTCGGTCCCGAAATTGATCGCCATCAGGCGACGGCGCAGCACGTCCATCCGCGCGGTTATATAGATCGTCCGCACGTTCTTGAACTCACGTTCCGCCAGAGGGATCATCGCCGCATCCGCTGCCAGAATAAGCGATTGCCCGTCCCGCAATTGCTTGGCCGCATCATGGGTCAGGCCATACCGGATACCATCCGCATCCCATTGTAGAATAAATGCGTTCTGTCTGCGCATATGCTGAAAACGATCCGCAGGAATTGAACCGACCACACCCCGGTTGTCGCTTCTGCCAGGCGCGATAATCAACGGCGCACGGCGCAAATCACCCCGCACCTCAAGGGCGGTGTCGATTAAAGCCTGTTTGCCGGACCCCGTGGGGCCAACGACAAGATATAAAGTCCCATACGCCATGCCGGATCATTCGCCCGTTAAGGTTGTACGCGATCGCATATCACGAAATTACAGAGGCCCACATTCGTGAGTCAATCTTACAATCAGGTTAACTGATTAAATGGAAACCACTCGACAGTCAAAATTGACAACCTTAGTCGTAATAATTGATAGAAAGTTCCGATACCCGTAATAAATGCTAAAAAATACTTTCGGAATAGTTGAGTTGAAATCAATTTTTCTCGCCAAAGCGGCACGTGCGGCATTTTGATAGACGTTCACTTCAGAAAAGTGCGATAAAAAAGACTAAGCATTTTGAATGGTCCATTTGCCATCTGGGATCTTATAAAATTAGCGGAGCGTGACAAAAAATGGCCACTGAAATGCGGGGAATAACCGCTTCAATCAATATGCTCGGCGACAAACTTGAGCCGTGCTCACTGGACCCGATGACAGGGTTCACCAGAAACGGCTGTTGCGAGGCGCATATCTCCGACACCGGAGCGCACACGGTTTGTGCCGTCATGACTGCCGAATTTTTGGAATTCTCCAAGAGCCGGGGCAACGACCTTTCGACGCCAAGACCGCAATACGGTTTTGCCGGATTAAAACCCGGTGATCGCTGGTGCTTATGCGCGGGCCGTTGGCGTGAGGCATATGAGGCGGGCAAAGCCCCGAAAGTAATTTTACGCGCCACCCACCGCGAGGCCGCAACCATCGTTCCCCATTCGGCCCTGATCGAAAACGGCCTCGACGCGAATTAGAGTCTGGCAACCATTTAAAAACGCGCAGAATCAAGCTTTTAAATTACGCGGGCCAGCCAAGCGGATCACTGCCGCACTGGCTGGCTGAACGTTTATCAAATCCTCTTATTCCTCGGTTTCAGGCAACTTCATTGCCGGCACGAGAGAACCGATCACGTCGGTATTGGTTTCACTCTCGCGGGCAACACTTCTCGCGACAGGGGATGAGAGCGAAGTCATCGTCGGAACAATCGCGTCAAGTTTTTGCGTAACAATACCCTGATGCGTAACTTTACCCGCACGCAGGTCATCTTTGGACACTGTGTCCGCGGAGGCCACGGCAAGGGGTGCAACGATAAGAGCGATTGCTGCAATTGCGGTTTTCATCGTGTATTCCTCGCCATGTTTGTTGCTGATGGAAAACGAATGCCCGGTAGCGGGGAATGCTCCGATGCTGCGCTGCGACATAATGGTCGCCGACACAATGAGAGGCTTTAGATGACCCTGAAATCGACGCACCAGAATGCCCTTATCGGCGCATATATCGCGGATGCCGCCACATTGGGAGTGCATTGGCTTTATGACCCGGTGCGGATAGAGGCGCTGGGGAAAGCCCTGTGGCGCACGCCCGATGCGGCGGATTTTGCGGGTGCGAAGGGCGTATTCGTGCATCATGGCAAACGATCAGGCGACATCTCGCAATACGGTGCGCAACTGCGGGTGATGGTCCAATCGCTCGGCGCAACGGGCGGACGGTTCGATGTCACGGATTATCAAACACACTTCGCGGCGGCGTTCGGGCCGGGCGGCTGGTGGCACGGGTATATCGACAAGGCAACCAAAGGAACACTGGCCAATATCGTGACGGAAACCTCTCCCTCCGGCGCATATGACGACCATATTCCGGCCCTGAGCGCCCTGCCCGCTTTGATTGCCGCCGGCGTCTCGGATGAGACCTGTGCGGCAGCGGTCGCCACTGTCAGCAATCATGAGGCCAGCGCCGCCTATGCGCCCGCCGCGTGGACCGCATTGCGCGCTGTGATGGACGGCGCGGCTAAGGCCGATGCCCTGCAACAAGGCATTCGTGCGGCCGATACGGCGGTGCGCGGCTCACTCGTGGCGGCGTTCGAGGCGGCGGGGCGTGATCCGGTGGCCTTTGCGGGCGAAGTCGGGCGCGCCTGCCCCCTGCCGCAAAGTATGCCTGTGGCTTTTCAGATAGCCGCAACGGCGGGCAACTACGTGGAAGCGATTGAGATGAACGCGCGGGCCGGGGGCGATAATTGCGGGCGCGCGATTTTTCTGGGGGCATTCTTCGGCGCACACGACCCCGCACCCGCTCTGTGGGCCGCACGGCTGTGTGAAGGACCAGAGTTGGCGGCGGAAATCACCGCCCTCTGACATGCTCATGAGCAAAAGGCCGCCCCGCATTAAATGCGGGGCAAATCGAAACGTCTTATAATCCCAACGACTTATAACTATCCGCCACACGCCCGATCGAGATCAGGAACGCCGCCGTGCGCAGGTCCACGCCCTCATGGGCGCGTTCGTGCCAGATCTCGGCCATGTTCTGATAGGCAATCCGCATCGTATCATCGAGTCCGGAACGCACGAGGGTCAACTCATCCGCCCCTTGCAGGATGCGCTCGCGGTTACCTTGGCTGAAACTCTTCCCCGTGATCGTCTCAATCTCATCGACGAGCAGATTGTGAAAGCCTTCCTCCTGCCGCCGCTGCATCCGGCCAAAGCGTATATGGGAGAGGTTTTTGACCCACTCAAAGTACGAAACCGTCACACCGCCCGCGTTTGCGTACATATCCGGGATGATGACACAGCCCTTACGCCGCAGGATTTCATCGGCACCCGCCGTGATCGGCCCGTTTGCCGCTTCGATAATCAACGGCGCGGACACGCGCTCCGCATTCGACATATTGATGACGCCCTCCAGCGCCGCCGGGATCAGGATATCGCAGTCATTCTCCAGCACCTTCGAGCCATCAGCGACGTATTCCGCATCCGCAAAGCCCCGAATACCGCCATGCTGTGCGATATGCGCCTTAACGCTTTCGATATGCAGCCCTTTTTCATTCACCAGCGCACCATCACGCTCAATGATGCCTGTGATTTTACAGCCGTCTTCCTCTTCAAGGAATTTCGCGGCGTGGTAGCCAACATTCCCCAAACCTTGCACAATCACACGCTTGCCATCCAGCGTGCCGCTCAGATTGGCAGCCTTAACATCCTTCGGGTGGCGGAAAAACTCCTGCAAAGCGTATTCAACACCCCGCCCCGTCGCTTCAGTCCGGCCCGCGATACCGCCCACATTGCGCGGCTTTCCGGTCACGCAGGCGCGGGCGTTGATGTCATCCGTCTTCACGCGCTTATACGCATCCGCGATCCACGCCATCTCACGTTCACCCGTGCCCATATCGGGGGCCGGTACGTTTTGCGCGGGGTGGATCAGGTCACGTTTGATCAGTTCGTAGGCAAAGCGGCGCGTGATCCGCTCCAACTCTTCTTCGTTCCAATCACCGGGATTGATGCAAAGCCCGCCTTTCGAGCCACCGAACGGCACCTCAACCAATGCGCATTTGTAAGTCATCAGCGCGGCCAGCGCCTCAACCTCGTTCTGCTCAACCGCAAGCGAATAACGGATACCGCCCTTAACAGGCTCGGCATGTTCAGAATGGACGGAGCGGTAGCCCGTGAAAGTGACGATCTCACCACGCAGCTTAACCCCGAAACGTACAGTATAAGTGGAGTTTGCCACACGGATTTTCTCGGCCATCCCCGGCGGCAAATCCATCAGCGAGGCGGCACGGTTGAACATCATATCGACGGAATCACGAAAGCTCGGTTCGCCTGTGGCGGGTCCACTCATCGGGTTAATCTCCTACAGGTATGAATTATCTGAACGAAGTACACCTCAAGCTAAGCCTGTTCTATGGGCTGCGTCAAATCATCAAACTGATATTTTCATTAACGTTTTCGCGGTTTAGCCCGTGTCGTCGGGTCCGCATTCAGCGGGTCTTCCGGCCACGGATGGCGCGGATACTGGCTGCGCAGGTCTTTGCGGACATCGGCGTAGGAATTTGTCCAAAAGCCCGGCAAATCCCCCGTCACCTGAACCGGACGCCGCGCGGGTGACAGCAAACGCACCAACAAAGGAACGCGCCCGTTCATAATGCTGGGGTGGGTTTTCGTGCCGAACATCTCCTGCACCCGCACATCAAGAGCGGGAGGATCACTGGCGTAATCAATCTTCGCCTTACTGCCCGCCGCTGTGGTCAACGAGGACGGGGCGAGGCGATCCAACGCCTCCCGCGCGTTCCAATCGAGCGTATCCCGCAGAATATTCTCCAGCGGCAAAGCGGCGAAATCGGCCTTCATCCGAACCTTGCCAAGATGCGGAAGAAGCCAGTTCTCAACGGTTTCCAGCAGCGTTTCATCGCTCCAATCAGGCAGGATATCACTATGCGGCGCGGCCCAGCGCACCCGCGCACGCAAACGATCCGCCCCCTCACGCCAGGGCAGAACCTCCAGCCCGTATTTTCGCACCCCCTCCAGCGCCGCCCCCGCCACGGCCTGTGCCGGAACATCGGTCCATTTCTGCGTATCGAGCGCGATGGCGCCAAGGCGGCGTTCCTTCCGCGCGAGGACGCCGTTGGTCTGACTGTCCCAAACGCACAGCGCATCGTCGGTGATGTGCTCCGCAAACGCCTCCTCAATCTGTGCAAGCGTAATGCGCGCGGCAAGGCGGATGCGGGCTTCGCGCGGGTTGCCGTCAAGATGCGCAATTGCCAAAAACCGCTCGCCCGCCAGCTTATCCGCCGCATCAAAGAAGATCGCGCCCTTCCCGCCAGATAACACGAAACGCGGGGCTTCGCCGGGGCGGCGCTGGGCAATTCGGTCGGGATAGGCTTGCGCGATCAGGGGACCAACCTCCGAAAGCGGCGCATCATCTCCGGTCGGACCGGGCAGCGCCCTGGCCGCCTGCTTGATCCGCGCGAGGGCGGCGCGATCGACCTGGCCGGGGCGCTCGGCACTATATTTTCCGGGGTTACGCAGCGCCTCGATCCGTAAGGCAATATCACAACCCGCGCCCGTCACCGGATCGCGTTCCTCCAGCAAAGCCGCCAGCTCCGCCCCCAATGCCGCCGCACGTTCACGCTCCGCCATCAGGCGCATATGCGCAAGGCGCGGGTGCAGCGGCTGCTTGGCCAGCGCCTTACCGTGCGGCGTGATCGCCCCAGCCGCATCCAACGCACCAAGCGATTCCAACAGCGCACGGGCCTGCTGAACCGCATTCTCAGGCGGCACATCAAGCCAACGCAATTCAGCGGGATCACGCACCCCCCAAACCGCCAACTCCAACACCAACGGCGCAAGATCAGCGTCGAGAATTTCCGCACGATCCTGCGGCGCAAAACCACCCTCCTCGCCCTTGGTCCAAACACGATAGCACACACCCGGCTCCAACCGCCCCGCGCGCCCCTGCCGCTGCGTCGCACCCGATTTCGAGACCCGCGCCGTGACCAGCCGCGTCATCCCCGCCCCCGCATCAAAACGCGGCTGACGGGATTGCCCGCCATCCACAACAATCCGCACGCCATTGATTGTCAACGAGGTTTCGGCAATCGCTGTGGCCAGCACAACCCGCCGCCGCCCTTGCGCATCCGGCCTGAGCGCGGCGCGCTGTTTCTCGAATGGCATCGACCCGTGCAGCGGCTGGACGAGGATATTTTTCAGTGCGAGGACAGGATCAAGCAGCCCGTGAACACGATTGATCTCGCCCACGCCGGGCAGGAATACCAACGCATCCCCCCCCTCCTCCGCCAACGCGCGTTGCACAGTTTCAGCGACCGCAGCCTCAAACGCCCCGCGCTTTGCCGTGCCTTTGCGCCAAGGCGCATCCAACCACCGCGTCTCCACCGGATGCATCCGGCCTTCGGAGCGGATGACAGGGGCATCGCCCATAATCCGCGCCACCGCATCACCGTCCAACGTCGCCGACATCGCCAGCAAACGCAGGTCGTCCCGTAAAGCCTCCTGCGCCTCAAGGCACAGCGCAAGGCCGAGATCTGCGTGGATTGAGCGTTCGTGAAATTCGTCGAATAGAACCGCGCCAATGCCGTCCAGACCGGGGTCTGACTGCAGCATCCGCGTTAGAATGCCCTCGGTGACAACCTCGATCCGCGTCGCATCCGAGACCGCCCGTTCGCGCCTGATCCGATAGCCAACCCGTCCGCCAACATTTTCACCCAGCGTATCCGCCATCCGCTCTGCGGCGGCACGGGCGGCAACACGACGCGGTTCCAACATCAGGATACGCTGATCACCGAGCCAATCCGCATCGAGCAGAGCGAGCGGCACCCGCGTTGTCTTACCTGCACCCGGCGGCGCAACAAGCACGGCATTACACCCTTGCGTCAGCGTAGCAAGCAGGTCAGGGAGGGCATCATCAATCGGCAGCGCGTCAGCGTTCATGCGCCCTTATCGAAGGATCAGCGAGAGCGCGCAAGCCCTACGGCTGCCAAGTACCGCCGCCGAGACCATCTTCCTCGCCAATGGCAAGAGTGGTAACGCGCAGTTCGTCCGAAGCCGGAGCGCTGTCAGCGATACGTTCGGAACCTGCCTCCGCCGCCGGCGCAACCGCCGACGCTGCATCAGCGGCCCCGGCGCTCTGGCCCTCAAACACGACATAACTGCCTCCCATTGACACTGCCGGGGCAGATGAACCCGTGCTTGGCGGCGTCACCGATGGCGATGCAGCGGGTACAGACGTGGTCGCGGATGAAACAGATGCGACAAGTTCAGGTTTCGCGGTCGGTATCGCGCTGAGATCAGGCGCTGAATACTCAACAGCGGGCGCGGAAGGGGCCGTTTGCGCGCTTGCAACACCAGGTGCAACAGACACCTCGTTTGCGGGCGCGAGATACGTCTCGAACACTGATTTTTCAACAGGCGCAGTCTCAGCGGCGGCTGGAACAGACTCCGCTCCCGCAGCGGGGGCGGCGTAACTTTCCAATGAAACCTCAACATATTCCGGCTCTGCCGATTTGACGACAGGTTCAGGGGCGACGGTTTCGACTGCGGCCATTGCCGGAGCTGCCGATGCCGCTTCAGGTGCCACATCCACAATGTCCACCGCCGCGTTTGACGGTGCTGTCGTTACCGGATCGAGCGGGCCGATATCAATCATTTCGGGGGCAGGCGCTTGCGGTTCAGGCGCTTGCGTCGCGGGCATCATTTGCTTGGCGGCGGGGACTGATGGCGTTGCCGCCACCCCTCCGGAGATAAATGACTCATAACTGCCAACCGAGACATAGTTCGCCGTGTCAATCGGTGCCGGACCGACAGCTCCGCCAGCCACCGGTGCGACAGATGCCGCATTAGAAGACGGTTGAGAGACCGCGACTGGTTGGCCGTAACTGACACTCACACTGGTTGGTTTCGCACGGGGGACAGGGGTGAAATTGAGGACATCCGGTCCTTGGCTGGCCTTCGCAAATGCCGCGTATTCGGCCTCACCCGGCGAATAAATCGGCTGCATCGAGCCATAACTGCTGCCTTCGGGACGCGACGCTTTGACGTAGTTACCGATGATCGAGTGATCATCCTGAATCGGCGACATACCACCGCCATGTGCGGGCGCGGAGGAGATACCGCCCCCATCTTCCTCACCGATGGCCAAGGTCGAAACTTCAAACCCGTCACCACCGCCAATCGGACTGCTGTGAGGGAGCGATTCGCTTTGAGTATAGGCAGGCGAACTTTGCAAGCCGCCATCTTCCTCGCCCAACGCCAGTGTCGTAACGCCGGGACCTTGCTCTGCTCCCGCGTTGTTGGCAGGGGGAGCATACACGTTCAAATTCGCCGTTTCCGCCCGATATCGCTGGGCCAGAGCGGCATCGCCACCCGCAGAAGGGGCGGAATGCGAAGCGGCAGCACCTTGCGCAGGTGCGAGATTAAACGAAAAGGTGACAGCGGTCACAGCGCATTCCTCCGGGAGAACAGTGTCCCGAAATGGTGCGCTTTTCACCTGAAAGAGTCAAGAAAACTCAAAGAAAACAGTATGTACGTCGTATATCTGTTTCTTTTTGACCCTTCACACTCTCGGCTGCGGTCAATTTTTCTTCTCAACACCCAGAATTTTGGCAACCACAATCGACATGATCGCCGCACCAAATGACAGCAATGCGCCCATCTTGGCGGCATCCTGAACCGGACCCGGATCAAACGCCACACCCGCCACAAACAGCGCCACAGTGAAGCCGATCGCGGCCACACAGCCGACGATAAACAGGTCGCGGCGGTTCATACCTTCGGGCAAACTCAGGCCAAAGCCGCGTATTGCCACCTCTCCGAACAGCCAGACGCCCAGCGGCTTCCCGACCAGCAGGCCAAGCAAAACCATCCACGTCGCATCGCCAATAGCGGAGAATTCGACCCCCGCATTCGCGAAGCCGAACAGAAACAGGATGATCTCGACCGGAAACTTCAAAGTATGCTCGAACGCGTTGAGAACATCATCCAAGTATTTCTCAGCCGCCGCAAAAATGCCGAACGCCACCTCCGCATGAGGCATCGCCGGAATGATCGGCAACAGGCCCAAAGCCGGATGAATCCCCGCCTCCTGAAAGCCATACCAGCTGAACGCGCCCGCGAACATGAACGGCCAGAACGACAGTTTCTCGCGCATCCATGTGCTGTTCGGGCGGTCTTGCTTGCCCCTGTCGAGCCGGCGCGGCAGCCAGTTAAACAACACGTAAGACAAAAACGCCGCCGCGAAAGCAAACGCCAACCAGCCCAGCGAGATCGACCCTTTAGAGTAGAATAACGCAATAATAATCAAGCCAACCGCATCATCCGCAATCGCAAGCAACAGCAAGAACGTTACTGCCGGATGTCGCGCGCCAAAGATAATCCGGCCCACCAAATACGAAAACGCGATGTCTGTAGCGGTTGGAATGGCCCAACCGCTGTAAAGAACACTGTATTTGCCGATCAGGAACGCGCCAAGCAGATACACACCAATCGGTCCAAAAACCCCGCCAGCCGTTGCAATCAGCGGCGTTGCGGCCTTTTTGCCCCGCAGCGAGCCGTTTTTAAGCGCCACAGCCTCCCAAACTTCCTTGCCGGCAAACGCGAAAAACAGCGCCATAAGAACGTCATTGACGAGATAGTGCAGTGACAAAACACGCTCAGGACCGGGTGCAACGAGATCTTCCGCATGGGCACCATAGGATTTCGCCCAATACTCATACGGGGCACCGATCAGGTCATTCGCCCATAACGGCGTTTCGATCAGATGGTGATAACTATGGGGGTCGACATTTGCCCAAACCAGCGCGATCAATGCGCCGATAATAAGTAAAAGCGAATAATCTTGAACAAAACGCCAAACGCGCATCGGCCCCTCCAAAGCTGTGACTGCGATTAGTGTTAACCGCTGCGGTGGTGTACCACAAGGGTCAGAACAGCAATCAGAGGCATCAATGAGCGGCAGCGAAAACCCGACCCTCACCACGTTGCTGACCAGTCTGCGCACCTGCCGGAATTGCGCGGATGATTTCGCGCGCACTGCCAGCCGCCACACACCCAACCCGATCATCCGCGCCAGCAGCAGCGCAAAAATCTGCATTGCGGGCCAGGCGCCGGGCATCCGCGCCCATGATGCGTCAACGCCCTTTCTCGATCCGTCGGGCATCCGCCTGCGCGCGTGGATGGGGGTCAGCGACGAAGTGTTTTACGACCAGGCCCGTATCGCCATCGTGCCGATGGGCTTTTGCTTTCCCGGCCATGATGCAAAACGCGCCGACTTGCCGCCGCCGAAAATCTGCGCAAAGCTGTGGCGCGCGCAAGTCTTCGCCGCAATGCCGCAAATCAGCCTGCTGCTGGTGATCGGCAAACCCGCGCAAGACTGGCATATGGGACGCGGCCCCAACATCACCGACCGCGTGCGGGATTGGACGGATTCTAGAGCGATTTCGAGAAAAGCCGATCGGCTTTTCGACTCGGAAATCGCGCCAAAACAAGACTCTAACGCCGTGCCGGAGGGACCGGAGAAAATCCCCCTCCCCCACCCGTCATGGCGCAACAATGCATGGCTGAAAAAGAACCCCTGGTTCGAGGCGGAAACTTTGCCGAAGCTGAGAGAGAGGATTCGCCATTTTTTATAGGAAAACCGCTATCATCATCCGGCTCGCCGCGCTCTCGCTGTTCGCCACAGCCGGGCTGACAGCGTCGCCAGTCAAAGCCGATAGCCCGGCACAAACCTGCGCCGCACGCCCCGTTATCGTCTCGCTCGCAAACAAGATTCTGGAGAGCCGCGACGGGCTTCACCGTTTTGGACCGACCAGATTTGTAACAGATGCAGCCTATCTGCTTATCCGGTACCGCGGCGCGTATTTATGGCAAAACGGCACGGGCCATAGTGCGGTCCTGCCCCTCTATCGTTTTCCGGTAAAACACTAAAGTTTAAGTATGTTAAGGTTTACTGGCCCCGCCACGCAACCGGATGATAGCCCGCATGATGCACCGCACCCTGACACTCCTCCTCGTCCTCACCCTCGCCGGATGCGCCGGAACGCGGGAGGATCGGGCCGCGCGGTTACAGGCGCCGCAGATCACCGCGCCAACTCAAGCGGAAGACGGACGCACCGACTCCATCGTCGAAAGCGCGAATGGCGAGAGCATCACCCTAAGTCATTGGCGCACAGAAACACCCGCCAAAGCAACCATCCTCGCCGTCCACGGCTACGGCGACTACGGTCTGAGCACTTATGGCGAGGCGGCAAAGGGCTGGGCCGCGCAGGGCATCGAGACTTACGCCTACGACCAGCGCGGCTTTGGCCGCAACCCCAGCAACAGCGTCTGGCCCGGCGCGGACAGGCTGGTTGATGATCTGGCCCTGATGGCCGATCTCGTCCGCGAACGCGCACCGGACACCCCCCTCATCATCGTCGGGCACAGCATGGGCGGCGGCGTCGTGACGGCGGCGCTGGGCGAGGGCCGCGTAACCCCCGACGCCGCGATCCTGCTGGCTCCGGCGCTTTGGGGCGGTGACAATCTCA
>CALFAK010000042.1 GCA_937948985.1 uncultured Neomegalonema sp.
TCGATTAACCGCTCCGACCACACGATCACGCAGGGCAGCGTCATACTTCTTTGGCATCAAGACCTCCCAAACCTCATAGGGAAAACTTGAATCAGAAAATTCCGCCTTTGTGAATCCCAAGCCAGTCAGGATGCTCTAGAGGTTTTTCGGCGACCCAAGGTTCGCTGAAAAACCTCTAGAGTGATACGCGATCAGGTTGGCTATAAAGCGTCAGAATTCACGCAAGTCTTGGCGGGAATTCTGACTCAACCTGATCGTGAATTGCCCTAAGATACCCAATCGTACGCACGTTCGCCGTGGGCGGTGTAGTCGAGGCCTTCGATCTCATCTTCCTCGGAGATGCGGATCGGGAAGACCAGCGCGCAGAGTTTGACGAGGGCGACGGTAACGACGAGCGTGAACACGCCAACCGCGAAAAGGGCGATGATTTGGGTCATCAGGCCTTGACCGTCCGCGAGGGGAGCGGTGGCCAGCAGCGGGGCCATCAACGTGCCGAAGATGCCGCCGACGCCGTGGACCGCGAAGACATCCAGCGTGTCATCGATTTTAAACTTCGATTTGACGATTCCGCACATTTCCTGACACAGCACGCCCGCGACGGCGCCAATGAACAATGCGCCTACGGGGCCGACGAAGCCGGACGCCGGGGTGATGGAGGCGAGGCCGGCAATTGTGCCCGTGACCATACCGACCATCGAGGCTTTACCGTGTTTGAACCGCTCGTACAGCGCCCATGTGATGGAGGCTGTGGCAGCGGAAATATGGGTGACGACAAGGGCCATTGCCGCGCCGCCATCCGCCGCGAGCTGTGACCCCGCGTTAAAACCGAACCAGCCGACCCAGAGCATCGACGCGCCGATCATGGTCATGCCGGGGTTGTGGGGCGGCTTTGCGTCCTTCGGGAAACCGCGCCGTGCGCCGAGGAAGACGCCGATGACGAGGGCCGCGATGCCCGCTGTTTCGTGAACGACAATGCCACCCGCGAAATCCATCACGCCCATTTGCGCCAGCCAGCCGCCGCCCCAGACCCAATGGGTGACGGGCGCGTAGCAGATCAGCATCCACAGCGAGGAGAACAGCATGACGAAGCCGAAGTTGATCCGCTCGACATACGCACCGACGATCAGGGCCGGGGTGATGATGGCGAAGGTCATCTGAAATGCGAAGAACAGCGATTCGGGGATGGTTCCGCTGACGCTGTCTGAGGTGACGCCGTTCAGGAAGCTCTTGCCCAGCCCGCCCCAGATGGCGTTGCCCTCACCAAACGCGATCGAGTAGCCGAAGGCGAGCCAGAGGACGGACATAACACAGGCGATGGCAAAGCACTGCATCAGGACCGAAAGGACGTTCCGTGCACGGACCAGCCCACCGTAAAATAATGCCAGCCCCGGTAATGTCATAAACAGGACGAGCGCCGTGGCGACGATCATCCACGCGGTATCCGCACCAACCATTTTGTATCCCTCGAATCGTTTTTTATGATCGAGGGCAGGTTGTTCAGATTGTGGGGAAATGCAATCGGGTTGGTTTGGGTGTTGAGTATTATTTGAGCAAATTACGTGGGATGGTGAAAATTTAGTCAGTTTTGTGCGGGCGGGTTCTCTATCGCATTTATGAGCATTTGCAGCGCGTGAATTGTCGCTTTATCGCGCACATTTTGGCGCCCTACGGGTCCGAATTCGACGGTTTCCCGGTGCTGAAATGTGGGGGATTTGGCGATTCCGAAGCAGACGCGGCCTTCGGGTTTGAAATCCGATCCTCCCGGTCCGGCGATGCCTGTGATGGAAACCGTGAGGGTGGCGTTGCTGTGGGTGAGTGCGCCGCGGGCCATCTCTGCCGCGACCTGCTCGCTTACCGCGCCGTGGGCGTCGAGGGTGGCGGGGGAGACACCGAGAAGCTGAATTTTCGCTTCATTTGAATAGGTTATGAAGCCGCGCTCGTATGTTTTGGACGATCCCGCAATGGCGGTGATGGCCGCGCCGACCATGCCGCCCGTGCAGGATTCCGCCGTGGCGATCAGGGTGTCGGGCGGGGTTATGGCGAGGAGGTGTTTGGCTAAAATGTTGATTTCATTGGAGTTCATGCGAACCATCCGTGAGCAAAGCCTGCGAGCAGGGTGGCGACGAGGGCGGCGAGGATGCCCGCGATTACGTCATCGGCCATGACCCCAAACGCCCCGTGCTGCCTGTCCGCCCAGCCGACGGGGCCGGGTTTGAGGATGTCAAACAGGCGGAAAAGCGCGAATGCGGCGATCCAACCGGGGTAGGGGAACACGTGTGCGGCGCTGTCGGAGTACATCATGCCGAGCGAAAGGGGCCATAGCGCTATCCACTGGCCGGCGACCTCGTCGATGATGACCTCGGACGGGTCGTCGCTAACATGCTGATTTTTAATGTATTCCCGCGTTGCCCAGTAGCCGGTCACTGTGACGAGCACGGTCGCGGCGGCGAATAACGGGAAGCCGCCCGCCCAGTGCAGCAGCCATGCGAGGGGGATTGCGGCGGCGGACCCCACGGTTCCCGGCGCTTTGGGCGAAAAGCCGAGGCCGCCCAGCGTGGCGATTGCGCGGATCATGGGGCCGTTCCTCCGATCAGGCAAACGGCGGCCATTGCGGCGATGCCTTCTTCGCGACCGCAGAAACCAAGGCGTTCTGTTGTGGTGGCCTTAACGCTGACACGGGAAATATCGATGCCGCAGAGGTCGGCGACGCGGGCGCGCATGGCCTCTGAATGAGGGCCGATTTTGGGGCGCTCGCAGAGGAATGTGACATCCGCATTGGAGAGGGTGAAGCCCATTTCTTTAACAATTTCAACGGCATGGCGCAGGAATAACCCGCTGTCTGCGCCTTTCCATTGCGGGTCTGACGGCGGAAAGTGGCGGCCTATATCGCCCGCCGCCGCCCCGCCGAGGATGGCGTCGGTGAGGGCGTGGAGGCCGACATCGGCGTCGGAATGGCCCGTTAACGCCTTGTCGTGCGGGACTTTTACACCGCACAGCATGACGTGATCGCCGGGTCCGAAGGCGTGGACATCAAAGCCCTGGCCGTGGCGGATGTCGGGGATTTGCGGGGTTGCGAGGCGTTCGGCCATCGTAAAATCCTCTGGTGTGGTGAGCTTGAAATTCAGCGGATCGCCCTGTACCGCGACCACGTCAAGCCCCGCAGCAAGGGCGATGGCGGCGTCGTCGAGATGGGTGTCGAGCGTGCCCGCCGCGTGCGCAGCTTCGATGGCGCTTTGGAAGTGTTTAAAATCAAAGCCTTGCGGGGTTTGTGCACGTTGTATCCGGGCGCGGGGTGCATCCGCGCCGAGCCGTCCGTCGGCATCGACATGGCGCATGGCGTCTACGGCAGGGAGCATGGCGATTGCGCCGTTTCGGGAGCTTAGGGCGTTGATGACGTTGCCGATTACGGTTTCGCTGATGAAGGGGCGGGCGGCGTCGTGGATCAGGATCAGGTCGGGGGGATCGTCCGCGAGGGCGCGTATGCCGTTCAACACGCTGGCCGCGCGGCTGTCCCCGCCATATGCGGGGGGACGCAGTTTGGGAGAGGCGGGGGCAGCATTCGCGTAGAGCGTTGAATCGTCTGGGTGAATGACGGTGAGGACGGTGTCGACCTGTGGATTGGCGCAGAAGGCGTCAAGGGTATGACGCAGGACGGGGCGGCCCGCTAAGGGTCTGTATTGCTTGGGTAAACCCGCGCCCGCACGATGGCCGCGTCCGGCGGCGACGATCAGGATGGCGATGCGTTTCTTATCGGTGCTCATGCGCGGACAGTATGCAGCGGCCCGCGATGTGCAACAATCTTGTGTGGGTATGCGCAAAAAGCTAAGGATGCTGGGAATTCTTCAAACGGGGTGCATGTGGCTCTATCAGCGATCAAAATCGGCTCTGAGGCCGTGTCCGCCCCCGTGGCGCTGGCCCCGATGGCGGGTATTACAGACCGGCCTTTCCGCAGGATCGCGGCGCGGTTCGGCGCGCCTTATGTGGTGTCCGAAATGGTGGCAAGCCGGGAGATGTTGTGCGATCGCTCCTTGTCCGCAATCCGGCTTGATGTGGCGCAGGATACCGCACTTGCGGGGGTTCAATTGGCCGGGTGCGAGGCGCATTGGATGGCGGAGGCGGCCCGGCGTGTCGAGGGCAACGGGGCGCGGGTGATCGACATCAACATGGGATGTCCCGCCAAGAAAGTGACCACCGGATACTCAGGCTCTGCGCTGATGCGTGCCCCGGATAAGGCGCTGTCGCTGATCGAAGCGACAGTGGAGGCGGTGTCGGTTCCGGTGACGCTGAAGATGCGGCTGGGTTGGGATGATGAGACGCTGACGGCGGTTGAAATCGCGCGGCGGGCGGAGGCGGCGGGGATACAGATGTTAGTTATCCACGGGCGCACGCGGGCGCAGTTGTATCGCGGTAAAGCCGATTGGGCGGCTGTGCGGGCTGTGGTTGATGCGGTGGATATTCCGGTGCTGGTGAATGGCGACATTATTGATGTGGCGGCGGCGGGGGAAGCGTTGGCGCAGTCCGGCGCGACGGGGGTGATGGTCGGGCGGGCGACGCAGGGTGCGCCTTGGGTCGTGGGGCAGATCGCCGCCGCGCTGTCCGGGGCAGATGTGCCTGAAGCGCCCACTGGCGGGGCTTTGCGGGATGTGGTGGTCGAGCATTACGAGGGGTTGCTGGAGTGTTACGGTTCAGCCATCGGGTCGCGGGCGGCGCGGAAGCATATCGGCTGGTGGCTGGCGAAACGGCCAGATGGCGAGGCATTGCGGGGTCGGGTGATCCGTAGTGAGGATACCGCCTATGTGCTGCGGGAGTTGAGCGCCTATGACTGGCCGGATGTGGTGGTGGGTGACGATCAGGTGGCGGCGTGACGGGCGCGGGCGGACCGGATTTTGAGGTTTTATGGAACTCGCTGCCCTATCCGGCGCTGATGCTGGATGGTGAGCGGCGGATTGTGGCGGTTAATGCCTCTGCCGAGCAGTTTTTCTCGATGAGTATGCGGAGTTTGAGAGGGCGCTGTTTTCATGAGTTCGCACCTGAAGCCTCGCGTTTGGCGGCGTTACTGGAGCAGGCGGAGGGGCAGGCGGTGTCGTTTGCCGAGCACGGGGTGGAGATCACCTTGCGCGAGGCCGGAGTGTTGACGGTGGATGTGCAGGTCTCGCCGCTGACCGATGCGCCGTCGAGCAGCGCGTTGCTGGTGCTGATTCAGCCGCGCTCGATTGCGGAGAAGATGGACCGGAACCTTGCGCATCGGGGCGCGGCGCGTTCAGTCAGCGGGATGGCGGCGGCGATGGCACATGAGATCAAGAATCCGCTGGCTGCAATTTCCGGCGCTGCGCAACTGTTGCAGGATACGGGGTCGGATCAGGAGAATGAGCTGGCCGCGCTGATTGAGGAAGAGGCGGGGCGGATTCACCGATTGGTGGACCGGATGGAGCACTTTACTGATGCGAGACCACCCGCACGCTTGCCTGTGAACCTGCATGATGCGCTGGATATGACGCGCCGTGCCGCGAAAGCGGGGTTTGCGCGGGGGGTGCGGTTTGTGGAGGAATATGATCCGTCACTGCCACCCACGGCGGGAGATCGGGATCAACTGGCACGTGCTTTTCAGAATTTGGTGAAAAACGCTTGTGAGGCGGTTGAAAATTCAGGGAAAATTACCCTCAGAACAGCTTACAGGCCCGGTGTGCGGTTGGCTGGGGCGCAAGGGGGTGGACGGCAGAGCTTGCCGCTGGAGGTGTCGATCATCGATAACGGGCGGGGGATACCGGAAGATCTGGCGCCGCATATCTTTGAGCCGTTCGTGACCTCTAAGTCGACCGGAGCGGGGTTGGGGTTGGCGTTGGTGTCGAAAATCATTGCGGATCATGGCGGGGTGATTGAGTGTGAGAGCGCAGAAGGGCGGACGGTTTTTCGGATGCTGCTGCCCGTTTGGCGTGAAGAAGACGGGCAGACTGATATGCCGGAGGAATTCACATGAGCGAGTCTGCGCTGATCCTGATCGCTGATGATGACCGTGCCATCCGTACCGTACTGTCCCAAGCGCTTACGCGGGCCGGGTTTCAGACGCGCTCAACCGGAACGGCGTCGACACTGTACCGCTGGATTGAGGATGGGGACGGGGATGCGGTTGTTACCGATGTGATGATGCCGGACGGGGACTCGCTGGATATGCTGCCCGCGATGAAGCGGCGGCGGCCTGATTTGCCCGTGATCGTGATGAGTGCGCAGAACACGGTGATGACGGCGATCCGGGCGGCGGATGCCGGAGCTTATGAATATCTGCCTAAACCCTTTGATCTCAAAGAGCTTATCTCGCATCTGCGTAAGGCGTTGTCGGCGGGCAGTGCGAAGGCGGATGGCGAGGAAACGCCCGCGCGCGAGGGACGGGAGGAGTCGCTGCCGCTGATCGGACGGTCGGCGGCGATGCAGGATGTTTATCGGGCGATGGCGCGGCTGATGAACACGGACCTGACCGTGATGATCACGGGCGCGTCCGGGACGGGTAAAGAGCTTGTCGCGCGGGCGCTGCATGATTACGGGCGGCGCAAAGCCGCGCCATTTGTGGCGGTTAATATGGCCGCAATTCCGCGCGAGCTGATTGAATCCGAGTTATTCGGGCATGAGAAAGGCGCGTTTACGGGGGCTGTATCCAAAACGACGGGTAAATTCGAGCAAGCGCGCGGGGGGACACTTTTTCTCGATGAGATCGGAGACATGCCACCCGAAGCGCAAACGCGGCTGCTGCGCGTGTTGCAGGAGGGCGAATACACCGCCGTTGGCGCGGCGGGTGCGAAGAAAACCGACGTGCGGATTGTGGCGGCGACCCATCAGGATTTGCGCGCGCATATTCGGGAAGGGATTTTCCGCGAAGACCTGTTCTATCGCCTGAATGTTGCGCCGATCCGGTTGCCGCCTTTGCGGGAGCGGTTGGATGATATTGCCGATCTGGTGCGTGGTTTCTTGCGACAGGCGGTAGCGGATGGATTGCCGCGTAAGAGCCTGTCACGCGATGCGATGGATGCGCTGCGCGAATATGACTGGCCCGGCAATGTGCGGGAATTACAGAACCTTATGAAGCGTGTTGCCGCACTTTGTCCTGACGATATCGTTGATCGGGCCACGATTGAGCAGGAACTCGCGCCGTCCTTGGGGTTTGACGGTTTACCTGCGGAAGCGCCGAATGATCTTTCCGGGTTGGTTGAGGAGCATTTAAAACGGTACTTTGCCATGCATGGCGAAGCGATACCGCCCCCCGGCCTTTATCAACGTATTTTGCGGGAGGTTGAGTTCCCGCTGATCACATTGTCATTGGCGGCGACGCGGGGCAATCAGCTGAAAGCCGCTGATCTGCTGGGGTTGAACCGGAATACCTTGCGAAAGAAGATACGAGAGCTTGACATTCCGGTTGATCGTGGGAAAAGGTGATGCATGAAAGCCACAATGTGACCGGCTTTGGTTGCGGTTGGGGCGCGGTTTCACTTTCGGAGACCTGTTGCAGCAATGACGCTTGTGCATCCCGACACACCTATCCGGCGTGGAATGTCTTGGTTTCAAGACTCGAAGCGGCGGCGGCGTCTGATCTCAACACTTGGATTGGGATTGGCGATTGCCGCACCGATCTGTGCGATTGTGACGTATCTCCTCGCCTCAGGTTATGGTCCGGTTGGCGGAAACGGCTTGGCCCTGCGGATCATGTTCGTGGTGGATTTTTGCCTTGCAATTACGCTGATCGGGGTGATTGCTTGGCGCATCGCGGCGTTGGTGATTGCGAAGCGCTCGCGCTCCGCTGGATCACGTTTGCACCTGCGCATGGTGCGGATGTTCACGGTGATTGCGGTCGCGCCAGCGTTGCTGCTGGGCCTGTTTGCGGCGATTACGGTGACGTTTACGCTTGAAAGCTGGCTAAATGACAAGGTCGGCGGGGTTGTGCGCAACTCGGTACAGATCGCAGAATCCTATGTGAATGAGCGGCATCAGACCATTCGGCTGGATGCGAGCGTTGTTGCGGGAGAAATCGCGCGGTCCTCGCCTTACGGAGTGCCGAAGCGGGAAGATTTGTCTAAAGCGCTTGCATTGGCGTCGCAGGCCCGGCGGCTGGTCGAAATCTATGTCATCAACTCCAGCGGCGATATCATCGCGCGGGGGCCGAACAGTTATCTGTTTCTCTACGAAGCGCCGGATGCGCGGCACTTGGAGAATGTGCGGTCCGGCGAGGTTTATGTTTACGAGGATCAGCAGAAAGATGCGATCCGGGCGTTGATGCCTCTGAGCGGTGTATTTGACGCTTACCTGTATCTCGTGCGGCCCGTGGACGGTGAGGCGGCACGGGTTTTGTCAGAGACGCGGGCGCTGGCATCGCAATATGCACGGTTGGAGGCGCAGCGCGGCGATATTCAGCTGTTATTCGCGACGCTGTATATCGGGTTTGCAATCCTGATCCTGTCAGCGGCAATCTGGCTGGGAATATGGTTGGCGGACCGTCTTGCGCGCCCCATCGGACGGCTGGCAGGAGCGGCGGATCGGGTCGCGAAGGGTGATCTGAACGCGCGGGTGCATGAAGAGCCGGGCGATGACGAGATTGCCACGCTCTCGCGGGCGTTTAACCGCATGACGAGCCAAGTGCAGCGCCAACGCGATACGCTGCTGACGGTAAATGATGAGTTGGATCAACGCCGCCGTTTTACCGAGGCGGTGATTTCCGGCGTTACGGCTGGCGTGGTGGGGTTCGATGCGGATCAGCGGGTTGATCTGATGAATGATGCCGCGACACGGATATTGGGTGTTGGTGCTCCAGTGCAGGATTTGCAGGAGATTGAGAGCGTTGTGCCGGGTGTCTTTGATCTTGTGGAGATGTCGCGGGTCTCCCCGGCAGCGTTGAGCGAGGGGCGTGTGATCCTTGTCTCCGAGGCCGGAGACCGCGAATATCTGGTTCGTGTCGCCTGCCAGCGCAGCGCTGAGGGGGTCGAGGGCTATGTGATGACCCTTGACGATATGACGGCGCTGGTCTCGGCGCAGCGGTTGGCGGCGTGGGGGGATGTGGCGCGGCGTGTGGCACATGAAATCCGAAATCCGCTTACGCCGATTCAGCTGTCCGCTGAGCGCCTGAAACGGAAATTCGCGACGCAGGTGGATGAGAACCGTCCGGCATTTGAGCAATGCGTGGATACGATTGTGCGGCAGGTGGAGCAAATCCGGCGGATGGTGGAGGAATTCTCCAACTTTGCGCGAATGCCGAAACCTGAATTTGCGGAGCACCGGTTCTCGCCCATCCTTTCGGACTCGGTGCAGTTGCAAGCGGCGGCTTATCCTGAGATCGAGTTTACCTACGCGCCGGATGACGCCGGTTTGGTGATGCGCTGCGATGACGGGCTTTTGTCCCAAGCCTTCACGAACCTGTTGCGTAATGCCGCGCAATCGGTGGAAGCGCGGCGCGAGGAAGACGGGCGACAGGGTGGCGCAAGCGTTGGCGGGTTGATCGAGGTGGCGATTGATACGTCGCAGGAGGGTATGACGATCACGCTATCCGATAATGGGGTCGGGCTTCCGGTGAAAGAACGCGACCGTCTTACCGAACCGTATGTGACAACCCGTGCCGGAGGTACCGGGCTGGGATTGGCAATTGTGCGGCGGATTATCGAGGATCATGGCGGCACATTGGTGCTGTCCGATCGATCCGAAGGCGACCCCGATTCATCGGGTGCGAAAGTGACGATAGAGCTGCCAGAATCCGCGTTGGTGTGTGATCTGCATGTCAATGAAGATGATCTGGTGGCGGAGTTGAAAAGAGTTGAACCTGTTACGTTGCTTCAATCTGTTTAGAAAAAGCAGACACGCGGCGTATTGAACGAAAACAAAAAAAGGGTGATCGAGATGGCAGATATACTTGTTGTGGATGATGAAGCGGATATTCGTGATCTGGTTGCGGATATTTTGGAGGATGAAGGCCATACAACGCGGCGTGCGTCTTGTGCTGAAAGTGCCTTTGCCGAGATCAATTCCCGCCAACCCGATTTGATTATTCTGGACATCTGGCTGCAGGGCAGCCGCAAGGACGGGATTGAGGTGCTGAAAACGGTGAAGCGCGACAATCCTGAACTTCCGGTGGTTATTATCAGCGGGCACGGGAATGTTGAGCTTGCGGTGGCGGCGATTCAGCAAGGGGCTTATGATTTTATCGAGAAGCCCTTCAAAACCGATGTGCTGATCCTGACAGCGGCGCGTGCCATTGAAGCATCTGTCTTGCGGCGTGAGAATGCGACGTTGCGTGGAACGGAAGAGCGCCCGGCTGATATTTTGGGCGAGTCGCCCGCGACGTTGCATCTCCGCACGACTCTTGAACGCGTTGCGCCAACGGGAAGCCGGGTGTTGATCACCGGGCCTTCAGGGGCGGGTAAGGAGGTTGCCGCAAGGTATCTTCATGCGAAGTCCAAGCGTTCCGAAGCGCCTTTCGTGGTGGTGAGCGCGGCGACGATGGAGCCGGAGCATCTGGAAGAAAAACTGTTTGGGCGCCAGAAGGACGGAGGACTGGCACAGCCCGGCTTGCTGGAGGCGGCACATGGCGGGACGTTGTTCTTTGACGAGGTCGCTGATATGCCACGCGAGACGCAACCGAAAATCCTGCGCGTGCTGGTGGATCAGAGCTTTACGCGCTTGGGCGGATCGGATGTTGTTCGCGTGGATGTGCGGATTATCAGCTCTTCAAGCCGCGATCTGACCGAAGAAATCGCGGACGGATCATTCCGTGAGGATTTGTATCACCGCCTGAATGTTGTTCCGGTTGAAGTGCCCGCGTTGGCGCTGCGGCGTGAGGATATTCCGATGCTGACCGAGCATTTGATGGAAAAGCTGCATGTTGAGCAAGGGCTGACCAAGCGTCGTTTTGCCAGTGATGCGATGGCGGTGCTGCAAGCCTATGAATGGCCGGGCAACGTGCGGCAGCTGCGCAATATCATTGAGCGGATGATGATCCTCGGAGAACGCTCGGAGCACGACATTACCGCCGATGATTTGCCGCAAGAAGTGATGATGGCGAGCACGGGTACGATGGTGTCGAATGAGGGTGACAGTTTTGTTGCCATGCCATTGCGCGAGGCGCGCGAAGCGTTTGAGCGGGAGTATTTGATCTCACAGATCAACCGTTTTGGTGGTAATGTTTCCCGGACTGCCGCTTTTATCGGGATGGAGCGATCAGCCTTGCACCGTAAGCTGAAAGCGCTGGGGGTGACCACCTCTAACCGTAGCGGGGCGCGGATGGCGATTGCTGACAACGTCGTTCAGATGTCGAGTTAAGTATCAAATATGAAAGTCATTGTTTGCGGGGCCGGACAAGTCGGCTTTCACATCGCGCGGCAACTGGCCGCCGAAAATAACGATGTGGTTGTGATCGATCAGTCGCAAGATCTGGTGCGCAAAGTCACGGATATGATTGATGTGAGCGGCGTGACGGGCTTTGCCTCGCGCCCTGACGTGCTGGCGGAAGCCGGGGCGCGGGATGCGGATATGCTGATTGCGGTGACGTATTCGGATGAAGTGAATATGATCGCCTGTCAGGTCGGGCATTCGGTGTTTTCGATTCCGCGCAAGATCGCCCGTGTCCGCGCGCAGGCTTATCTGGAGCCGCGCTGGGCGGATATGTTCCAGCGCAATCATATGCCGATTGACGTGATCATTTCGCCAGAGATTGAAGTGGCGAAATCGGTTTTGCGGCGGTTGAGTTCGCCCGGCGCGTTTGAATCCACGCCATTTTTGGACGGTCGCGTGCGGATGATCGGGACGCAGCTGGATGCGGATTGTCCGCTGCTGCAAACACCGCTGCGACAGTTGACCGAGTTATTCCCTGATGTGAATGCCAAGGTGGTCGCGTTTGAGCGGAACGGGCGGCTTTATACGCCGACGGGCGACGATCAACTGCTTGAAAAAGATAACGTCTTTATCGTCGCGACCGAAGATTATGTTGCGCGAACATTGGCACTGTTCGGGCATAAAGAGGAAGTCGCGCGGCGGATTATTATTGCGGGCGGCGGCAATGTCGGTCTGTCAGTGGCGCAGGAGTTGGAGAAGCAGGAACGGCGCATCAAGGTCAAACTGATTGAGCGTGACCGGACGCGGGCGGAGTTTGTGGCCGAGCAACTCGACCGGACCATCGTTTTGAATGGTGATGCGTTGGATGCGGGGCTGCTGGCCGAAGCGAATGTGACCGAGGCGGAGATACTGGTCGCGCTGACGGATGATGACAAGACCAACTTGCTGGCGGGCGTACTCGCCAAGCAGGAAGGCACGTTGAGCGCGATGGCGTTGATTAATAACCAGAATCTGATGCGGATGGTGTCGCCACTCGGGTTAGACGCGTTCATCAATCCGCGTGCGACTACGGTTTCGTCGATCCTGCGGCATGTGCGGCGGGGACGTATCCGGGCGTTGCACAGCGTGCGGGATGGCGCGGCGGAAGTGATCGAGGCGCAAGTGCTGGCGACTTCTTCGCTTGCCGGAGCGCCGCTGGCGTCAGTGGATTTACCCGCCGGAGTGATGGTAGGTGCGGTGCTGTCCGGCGATAAAGTGCGTGTCCCTGACGGGCGTGATGTGTTGAAAGACGGGGACCGCGTGGTGATTTTCGCTTTGCGTAATGCGGTTTCGGATGTCGAAAAGCTGTTCCGTGTCAGTGTGGACTACTTCTAGTGCGCGGCGTTCACCTCTTCTGTAGCTGTCTATGAGTAGCGATTCCGTAAGGGTCTGGCGGGATGGCGGGCATCGTGATTTCGGTGCGGAAAAGCTGTTGGGGCATAGTCTTTTTGTGTTTGCGTTCTCGATGTCGCTGATGGCGGTGCACGCGATTGCGCTGGGGGACGGGCAAACGAGTATTGTGTTTGCGCTGTCAGGGGCGGGATGCTTTTTGCTGGCCGCCGCGTCGCAAATGATCCTGATGCGCAACCCAATCCGGGCCGCAAGATCAGGATTGCTGGTGTTGATCCTGTTCTACGCGTTCGGGCCGTTTCTTGCGGCGATCCCGGTGGCGGTGAGTGTCAACAATTTGGGGCTTATCAACGCCTATTTCGAGATGTCTTCTGCGATCACCACGACAGGGGCGTCGGCTTTTCGCGATATTGAGATGATACCGAAGACCGTTGTTATGTGGCGCTCGTTCGTGGCGGGTTTGGGCGGGTTTGTGTGTTTGGTATCCGCGTTGGCGATCCTTGCGCCGCTGTCTATCGGCGGGTTTGAGGTGCGGCACAGTATTGAGGAGACAGCCGATTCCGTAGGGCAGGGAATTATCCGCAACACGGTTTCGTTCGAGCGGCGGACATTGGAGGAGCGTGTGATCTGGGCCACGCGCTTGCTGTTGGTGCCGTATTGTGCGGTGACGTTGTTCTGCGCGATGGCGTTGACGGCGGTGGGCGTGCATTCGTTTGATGCGCTTTGTTATGCTTTGGGCGCGGTATCCACGACCGGATTTGTCCCCAATGCGGGCGGCTTGGCAGCGTATGAACTGCTTGCGGGGGAGCTTATCATCGCTTGTGTGATCATCTTTGCCGCAATCGGCGTGGGGGTGCATGTGCAAGCTGTGCGAGGCAAAATGTCCGCGTATCGCCATGATCCCGAAGTGCGGTATCTGTTTATCATCGTGTCGGCGGTTGTCGCGATGTTGTTCATGCGGCACTGGATCGGTGCGATCGAAACACGGTCGACGGATGAGTTGGATGCGGGTTTTTCTGCATTGTGGGGGTCGCTGTTCATGGCGATCTCTTACGCGACGACGACGGGATTTGAGTCTGCCGATTGGCAAGGCGCAACGGCGTGGAGCGGTTTGAGAACGCCGGGTGTCGCGCTGATCGGGTTGGCCATTATCGGGGGCGGGGCGGCATCCACGGCGGGGGGCGTAAAGCTGGTACGGGCGGTATTGCTGGCCAAACACAGCGCTAATGAGCTGGCACATTTAACCCGGCCAATGGAGGTGCGCCCCATCCGCAGTGGCGGGCAGAAGGTGACGGCGGATGCGATGCGGATCGTTTTCGTCTTTGTCATGCTCTATGTTTTGGCGCTGGTGGTGAGTGCGCTTGCGTTGTCCATGACAGGAATTGAGACGATTGATGCCATGATCGCATCTGTCAGCGTGCTGAGTAATACGGGACCGGCCTTTCCACTCTTGTCAGAGGACAATGGTGCTTTTGTTGATTTACCTTCCAGCGGTAAGTTAATCTTATGCGTAGGGATGATCGTCGGGCGGATGGAAACCCTTGCGGTTGTGGCACTGCTCAGTCCTGCAGCGTGGCGGCAATGATACATTTTTGGCGCAGATCTGGTGCCAAAACTTAATTATAGCGTCAACTTTGCTTGTCGGGTGCGATTGATTGTGTAATCTGCGCCCATGCTGCACATGCGGGTGTGGCCAAATTCAACAATAAAAAAAGAATGGCATCCGATGGCCTCCGACAAGCAAAACCTCCAAGACGCATTCCTTAACCATGTACGTAAGAACAAAGTCTCTGTTACGATTTTCCTCGTGAATGGTGTTAAGTTACAAGGCGTTATCACCTGGTTTGACAATTTCTGTGTGCTGTTGCGCCGGGATGGGCAATCTCAACTTGTCTACAAACATGCGATTTCTACAGTGATGCCCGCGCAGTCTATTGCGCTTTACGATCCCGAAGAGACCCCTGAGAATTGAGCGGCGAAGCCAAGACACGCGCTTTTATAATTCATCCGGTTCTTCCCGAATGGCGCAAGTCTCAGCGTTCCCCTGAAGTGCGACTTGCGGAAGCTGTCGGGCTGGCCGAGGCGTTGAAGGATCTGGAAATCGTGCTGTCGGCGGCGGAGCTGGTCAAAGCACCGCGTCCGGCGACATTATTCGGGACGGGTAAGCTGGAAGACCTGCGCGAGCGGGTGCATGATGCAGAGATTGAGCTGGTTATCGTTGATGGCACGCTAACACCCGTGCAACAGCGCAATCTCGAAAAAGCGTTGAAGGCCAAGGTGTTGGACCGCACGGGCCTGATCCTCGAAATCTTTGGCGAGCGGGCGGGTACGGCGGAGGGCGTGTTGCAGGTTGAGCACGCGCATCTGTCCTATCAGAAAAGCCGCCTCGTACGCAGCTGGACACACCTTGAGCGGCAACGCGGGGGCTTGGGTTTTGTGGGCGGCCCTGGTGAGACACAGATTGAGGCCGATCGGCGGATGATCTCTGATCGCATTGCGGCGATTGAGAAAAAGCTGGATAAGGTTGTCCGCACGCGCACGCTGCACCGGAAAAAGCGCAAGAAAGCGCCGCTGCCGATTGTGGCGCTGGTCGGCTATACCAACGCCGGAAAGTCAACGCTGTTCAATCACATAACCAGTAGCGACGTGATGGCGAAGGATATGCTTTTCGCAACGCTGGACCCGACAATGCGGGCTGTTGAGCTGGGCGACGGGCGGGAGGCGATTTTCTCGGATACGGTGGGGTTCATCTCGGATTTGCCGACGCAGTTGATCGCGGCGTTCCGGGCGACGCTTGAGGAAGTACTGGAGGCGGATTTGATCGTGCATGTGCGCGATATTGCCAGCGATGAAAGCGCGGCACAGGCAACGGATGTGTACACCGTGCTGCGCGAATTGGGCGTGGATGACGACACGCTGAACCGGACGATTGAGGTCTATAACAAAGTTGATCTGCTGGATGACGAGGCACGGCAGGCCTGGGAAAACGAGGCGGGACGCAAAGACAACGTGATATGCGTTTCGGCGATCACGGGTTATGGCATCGAACCGCTGCTGAAGGCGATTGCGGATCATCTGGGGCGGTTCGAGAAGGTTGTGCGGATTGAGGTTCCGGCAGCGGACGGCGCGGCACTGGCGTGGCTGTATAACTCCGGCGATGTGCGGAGCGTTGAGACGGATGAAAGCGTGATGGCGGTTGAAGTACTGCTTTCCGGGGCGAATTTGAATCGGTTTTACAAGCGGTTCGGGTATGAGTTTGAGGATGCGGTTGCGTCTCAGCGGTTCACCTGATCCCGTGTGAAGCCCGCCATTTTTTGATAATCGCCGACGATGGCGCGCAGCTCGTCGGGTGTGGCGACGGCGTCCAGGGATGTGAAGCCGTCGGGGGCGCGTTCTTCGACCAGATCAATCACACGTTCCGGCCCGCCTTTGCGGTTGGCGAGGACGATTGCGGCGGTGGCTTCGCGGCGGTCGGCTTCGTAGGCGGTCAGTGCCGTGGGGGCGGCTGTGGCGGCGAGGTGGTCGGCGAGACAAACGGCGTCGAGAATGGCTTGGCTGGCCCCGTTGGAGCCGACAGGATACATCGGGTGGGCCGCATCGCCGAGCAGTGTGACGCGGTTCTCGGTCCAGCGGTGGAGCGGGTCGCGGTCGCACATCGGGTAGACGTAGAATTCTGGCGTTGCTGCGATGAGGGCCGGAATATCAACCTCCGGTATCGAGATCACGCCCTCCACATGGGGCATCACCTCGGCCAGTGTGCCCGACTTTGACCAATCTTCGCGCGTGGGCAAGGGGGTGCTTGCGTCGCCTAGTTTGGCGCAGATGACCCAGTTCATAAGGGTTTCTCCGGGGCGGGCGGGGTCGTTGAAAATCGGGTAGAGGACGAGTTTGGCCTTCATGCCGCCCGCGATAATCATCGAACTGCCTGTCAGGAACGGCTTGGTCCACGTCGCGCCGCGCCACATCAGGATGCCGTTCCAGCTTGGCGGGCCTTCCTCGCCCGCGAAGTGTTTGCGTACGGTGGAGTGGATGCCGTCCGCGCCGATAAGGGCGTCGGCTTGGAAGTCGGCATGTCCGGTGTGCGCCGTGACGCTGTCCGCGTCTTGGGCGAAGCCTGTGAGGCGGTGGCCGGTTTTGATGGCGTCAGGGCCGAGGCGGGCGGTGACGGTGTCGAACAGCAGCCTTTGCAGTTTTCCGCGATGGATCGAGAATTGGGGCACGTCGTAGCCCGCGCCGATGCCGCGCGGTTGGCGCAGAATGTCTTGGCCCTTCGCGGTTTTGTAGATCAGCTCGCCCGTGCGGATGCCGATGGTGTCGAGTTGGTCCAGCAGGTCGAGCTCCGCGAGTTCCTTGATGGCGTGGGGCAGGGTGTTGATGCCAACGCCAAGTTCGCGGACGGATGCGGCTTGCTCAACCAGTGTCGCCTTGATTCCACGTGCGTGGAGAGCGAGGGCAAGGGTCAGACCGCCGATTCCGGCTCCGGCGATAAGGATGTGCATGGCAGGCCTCCGCGTGGGGTTGGTCGGGGTAGAAGCAGCGAAGCGTAGTTTGTCTTACACACTCAGAGCTTAGCAGTCATTGCCGAACTTGTTCCGGCAATCCAGAGCAGCATTTCCATCGAAACTGTTTCCCGGAACAAGTCCGGGGAAACATGGGAGTGGGCTGCGCTTCGCGCAGAACGCGCCCTCCCTTGGGGTAGGTCGGTCGCGTGTCGCCGCTTACGCGGCTCCAAAAGCTTTGCGCAGCAAAGCGACCGCCCTCGAAACAAACACTGCCCCATCGCGGCAGCTGCATTGCGCGCAGCGCAATCACCGGGAGCTGACACCTTTAATAGCAAAACCATACCTCACACTTATATTATAAGTCTACCAGCCCAACATTTTTGCTTAAATTCATGCGGCAGACATGATCTCTTTATGCACGTATTTCAATACGTCTCCCCCCTTCAAGCCGAACTCAAATACCGAACTTCCGCATCCCGCCCCATCAGATACAGCAACACCCGCAGCGCCTCGCCGCGTTCGCTGACAAGGCCACCGTCGCACGCCAGTATCAGCCGCGCGTCGTCGCGGGCGACTTCGAGCAGGTCGCCGTGCACCTCAAGGTCGGCGATTTTCATCTTCGGCAGCCCCGCCTGTTTGACCCCCAGCAAGTCCCCCGCCCCGCGCTGGCGCAAGTCCTCCTCGGCGATGCGGAACCCGTCCTCCGTCTCGCGCAGCACGGCCAGCCTGTCTCGCGCGGCCTCGCCCAGCGGTCCCTGATACAACAACACACAGCTCGACTTTTCGCCCCCGCGCCCGACCCGTCCGCGCAGCTGGTGCAGCTGTGCCAACCCGAACCGCTCGGCATGTTCGATCACCATGATCGTGGCTTCGGGCACATCGACGCCGACCTCGACCACCGTCGTTGCGACCAGCACTTGCGCCACGCCCGTGCGGAACGCCTCCATCGCTGCGTCTTTCCCATCTGCCTTCATCCGCCCATGCGCCATCACCACCGCGTTCTCGCCAAACGAATGGCGCAGCACCCGCGCGCGATCCTCGGCGGCGGCCACATCCAGCGCGTCGCTTTCCTCGACCAGCGGGCAAATCCAATAGGCACGCGCGCCCCCCGAAATCGCGCGTTTCAGGCTTTCGACCACATCGTCATAGCGCGACAACGACACCATCCGCGTCTCAATCGGCTTGCGGCCGGGGGGCTTCTCGTCCAGCACCGACACATCCATATCGCCATAGCTGGCCAGCGCCAGCGTGCGCGGGATCGGCGTGGCGCTCATTACCAGAATATCCGCGCCCTGCCCTTTTTCGGCCAGCTCATTGCGCTGCTCAACGCCGAAACGATGCTGCTCATCCACCACAGCCATGCGCAAATCCGCAAAAGTCACGCTCGACTGAAACAGCGCGTGTGTGCCGACCACAATATCGATCTCTCCCGATGCAAGTCCCGCCAGCGTCTCCCGCTTGACCGCCGCCTTGTCCTTGCCAGTCAACAGCGCCAGCCGCACCCCGGCGGCCTCGCATAACGGCGTCAGTCCCTTCAGATGCTGCCGCGCCAATATCTCCGTCGGGGCCATCAGCGCAGCCTGCCCGCCCGCCTCCACCGCGATCAGCATCGCCATGAACGCCACCAGAGTCTTGCCCGCGCCGACATCGCCTTGCAGCAGGCGCAGCATCCGCTCAGGATTGCCCATATCCGCCGCAATCGCCGCAATCGCCCGGTTTTGCGCGCCCGTCAGTGTGAACGGCAACGTCCCCAGCACCCGCTCGCGCAAATGCCCGCTGCCCTTGGTCGTACGCCCCCGCGCCCGCCGCCGCTTGGCCCGGATCAACGCCAGCGCCAGCTGATGCGACAACAGCTCGTCATAGGCCAGCCGCCGCCGCACGGGATGGCTCGCCTCCAGATCCAGTCCCGTCTGCGGATCATGCATCGCACGCACAGCCACCGCCCAGCCCGGCCATTCCTGCTTGGCCAGCCACGCAGGGTCCTGCCATTCGGGCAGCTCAGGAACCAACGCCACCGCCGCCTTAACCGCCTTGGCAATCGCCTTCTGGCCCAGTCCGGCGGTCATCGGATAGATCGGCTCGAACCCGTCGGGGGGCGCGTCTTTGGCGGGATCGAGGATCACGTCGGGATGCGGCATCTGCGCGATGCCGTCATAATGCTCGATCTTGCCGCATACATAGCGCTCGGCCCCCACGGGCAGCATTTTCGTCAGGTATTCAGGGGCAGGCCGGAAGAACACCAGCACAAAATCCAGCACCCCGTCCCGCACCGTCACCCGATAGGGCGCATTGCGGCGGCTTGGCGCGGAATGCGAGACAACCGTGACTTTCACACACAGCGTCGTCCCCTCAACCACGCCCTGCACAGTCTCGCGCAAAGTCCGGTCAACAACACCCGAGGGCGGCAAAAACACCGCATCCACCACCCGCCGGATACCCAGCTTATCATAAAGCGGCACAGTCTTAGGCCCGACCCCCGGCAGGGTCTTGGCTTCAGCGAACAGCGGGAACAGTATTTCAGGGCGCATGGTGGTCACAATTTATCAGCCACGGGCGCTCTATGGCAACAAAACCGTCCGCAGATCAAGCATGACTGCGATGTGACATACCAAATCGCTCCAACCTATCCGCACCAACCGGTCAACACTCGGGATTAAGATCGATATCCAACGGTCTAACACGCATGGTCTTACCCGTTGGCATTGTGGTCCGGTATGCCTCGCCAATCACGTAAGTATAACACCGCGTCACATCGGCGGGCAGGGCCATTCCGGCCAATTGTTCCATCCTGCGGCCCAGCTCCAACCCAGACAGCGTTTGCTCAGCCCCCACAAACGGCGCTGAAAGACGCTCAAGCGGATCGTTCGATGCGGCAGGGGAGTCGAGCATGTGCGAGGGAAACAGCAGGCTCATCACCGATGCGATCTGCCGCCCGTCTTGCAACGGACGTTCACTCACACGCGTCGCACGGGGCAGTGCCTCAGGGAACAACGTATTCACCCGCATCACGAATTCGGGCAGCACCAGCGGCTCTTCGGCCTGCGTAGCATCCGGCCACACCATGTCTCGCGCCGCAAACGCCCCGCTCACAATCGCCACAGCCGGAATAAGACACAGCAAAATACGCGGCGCGGAAGATTTTTTCCGTCTTTTCCAGCGCTTCTCACGCGACATCGCCGCTTGCGCACGGGGGTCGGAAACAACACGCGCGCGGCGTTGGTGTTTGGGCTTACCAATCACCAATTCAGGGATCAAACCCGGAATTCGTTTAGCAAGTCCCATATGCGCGCCACCCTATAACACTCACGGCATCGGCATTATGCGTCCGCCATTTCTAACCATTGACTCTCGGTCAATACTGCAACACCAAGTACTTCCGCTTTTTTAAGTTTTGAACCTGCGGCAGCTCCTGCGACAACAAAGTCCGTTTTTGCTGAGACTGACCCAGCAACTTTCGCGCCAAGCGCTTCCGCCCGCGCCTTCGCTTCCGCTCTGCTTGTGCGTTCCAAAGTCCCGGTGAACACCACCGTTTTACCGGAGAACACCCCGTCCATCGTCGGCGCTTCGGCATCTTCCACCGTGACGGCCGCCCGTATCCGTGCCAACCCGTCCAGTGTATGCGCCTCGCCGAAAAACGCCGCCAGCGTATCGACCAGCACCTGCCCGACCCCGTCAATCCCGATCAGGTTCTCGCGCACAGCCTCATCCCCGCCCGCAAGCGCCAGCATCGCCGTCTCGAACGCGTCCCACTGCAGATAGCTGCCCGCCAGCATCTTCGCCGTCGTCCGTCCCACATGCCGGATGCCCAACGCATAGAGGAACCGCTCAAACGACAACGTCCGCCGCGCATCAATCGCCTCGAACAGCTTTTGCGCCGATTTCTCGCCCCAACCCTCACGGTTTTTCAGCGCCTGCAATCCGTCGCCATAATTGGCCTCCAGCGCATAAATATCGGCGATCTCCTTGACCCAGCCATCATGCCAGAACGCCTCGACCTGCTTTGCGCCCAGCCCGTCAATATCGGCGGCATCACGCGAGACATAATGTTTCAGCCCCTCAACCGCCTGCGCCGGACAGATCAAACCGCCCACACACCGCCGCCGCGCCTCGCCTTCCTCCCGAACCGCCGCCGACCCGCATTGCGGGCAGGCATCGGGAAAGCCATACGCCTCCGCATCGTCAGGCCGCTTCGCCAGGTCAACCGCCACGACCTGCGGGATCACATCCCCCGCGCGCCGCACCTGCACAGTATCACCGACCCGCAGATCAACACCGTCGCGGATCGGCTGACCATCCCCGCCAATCCCGGCGATATAATCCTCATTATGCAGCGTGGCATTCGAGACAACCACGCCGCCGACCGTCACAGGCCGCAGCTTGGCAACCGGGGTCAGCGATCCGGTCCGCCCGACTTGTATGTCGATCCCTTCCAGCACCGTTGTCGCGATCTCGGCGGGAAACTTATGCGCAATCGCCCAGCGCGGCGCGCGCGAGACAAAGCCCAGCCGCTCCTGATAATCCAGCCGATCCACCTTGTAGACCACGCCGTCAATGTCATAGCCCAGATCAGCCCGCCGCGCCTCCAACCCCTGATGGTACTCCACCAGCGCCGCCGGGCTGTCACACCGCGCCATCACCGGATTAATCGTCAGCCCCCACGCCCCGATCCGCGCGATCACATCATACTGAGTCTCCGCCGGAACCGCCGCCACATCGCCCCAGCCATACGCGAAAAACCGCAAAGGCCGCGATGCGGTAATCCCTGAATCGAGCTGCCGCAACGATCCGGCGGCGGCATTACGCGGATTGGCGAACACTTTGCTCCCCGCCTCCGCCGCCCGCGCGTTCAGGGCCGCAAAATCGGCGTGAGACATATAAACTTCGCCCCGCACCTCGAAGACGTCGGGTATTCCGTCACCGCTCAACAGTTCAGGAATATCTTTGATCGTGCGCGCATTGGCGGTGACATTCTCGCCGACCTGCCCGTCCCCGCGTGTCGCCGCCTCCACCAACTTGCCGCCCTCATAGCGCAGCGAAAGGGCCAGCCCGTCAATCTTAGGCTCAGCGGTATAGACCAGCGCATCATCGGCTTTCAGGCTCAGGAACCGCCGGATACGCTCATCAAAATCGGTCACATCCTCCGCATTGAACGCATTGCCCAGCGACAGCATCGGGCGGCGGTGAGTGACTTTGGCAAACGCTTCCGAGACCGCCGCACCGACCGTATTCGAGGGGCTGTCATCGCGGATCAGATGCGGGAACTTCGCCTCAATCGCCGAATTCTCCCGCCGCAGCGCATCATAATCCCCGTCACTGATCTCCGGCGCATCATTTCCGTGATACAGCTTATCATGCCGCGCAATCTCCGCCGCCAGCGTTGCAAGCCGTTCAGCGGCGGCTTCATCGGTCAGGGTGTCAATGTCTTGCACGGGCAGTGGCCTTACTCAGATGATGATGAATATTCGCAATACACGTTACCGCATCACAGGGGCAATGCCGTCGTGCCTTTGAGACTCTCCATCACAAAACTTGCCGAAACATCAGCAAGCGCAACCTTAATGATCGTTTGTTGATAAAATCTGTCATACGCCGGAACATCCCTCGCCGGACCCGCAAACCATAGTCCAGCTCACCGCTCATCCGGCGCGGCAATCGTGTGAAGCAAAATTATTGTTTAAGGCTGACTAAAGCACTTTCCCCGCTTGCGGGAGGAGGGATGGGAGGGGGTCGTGCCACCCGCGGACATTGCGTGACAGGTTCGCCCGCCCGGCAACAGCATCAGCACTCAATGATGCGTCAGGCTACAGAGTAAACAAAATACGACGGGCCAAATTCGTCGATAGAATTACTCATATTTCAGATCAAATCACCTTTGTATTGGAAGATACAATGCATTTCGGGATAAAAACTTATCGACCTTCCATATTCTTTACTCTTGCACAGAAGAGTGCGCGATGCCCTGAATGATACGAAAAACCTTCACAAATCACCTGCGTTCCGTGGATGAACGCGTTCCCGGCATATGCGGGGTTTCTGGCCGGGCGGGCTTGGATCACGCCCCGCTGTTCGGGGGTGATCCGGCAATGGCACAGTCAGAAAACTGGAAATACACTTAATTTGACCTACTACTCACTCCCTACAATCAAATTGCGTACACGCCTTTTAAATTTTTGTCGGAAGATGGCGCTCTAATGAATGCGGGTACAACACCGAACGGTGGCATTAATTGCGGGCAGGAAAACCCATGAATAAAACAACTGTCCGCATCGACCGCCTCTCACTGCCCCTTATGATCGGCATACTCGATTTCGAGCGCCTCGCACCCCAAACTGTCGAGATCAGTATCGAAATAGCGGCCCGTATCGGCCCCAAACCAACGGAGGAAGCGCAAGACTACGTCTCCTATGCGCCCATCGTCGAACACTTGATCGCGTTGTCGGAATCGCGGCGGCACATCGATCTCGTCGAGCAACTCGCTGACGAGATTTTCGACTTCCTCTTCACAGACCCCCGCATCGCAAATGCCACAGTCACAGTCATGAAACCGGATATTTTCGCTCAGGCCGCAGGTGTCGGCGTCATCATCAGCCGCGAAAACTCCGCCACATGACCCCAGAAATCTCAGTCATCATGCCCGCTTTCCGCGCGCAAGGCACCATCGTCGAAGCCGCTGCCTCTGCCCTCACGGGCCAAGGCGTTGCAGTCGAGTTGGTGATCTGCTCGGACGATGGCATGGACTACCGCGCGCTCCTCCGCGCGGCGGGTATTTCTGTGCAAAACGTCACTCATTGTCACACGAACGCACCGCAATCCGGCCCTTCAACTGCGCGCAACATCGCCCTCAAAGCGGCAAAAGCCCCCATTATCGCCGCCCTCGATGCCGACGATGCCTACACACCTGAGCGTCTCCGCAAAATCCTGACCGCTATGATGCGCGAGAGCGTTGGTGTGGGCACAGGCCCAACTATCGAGCAAACCCGTGACCGCACCCACAAACGCATTGCAACCTCCGAAAACGCACGTCTGTCTCTCGAAAAAATCTGCGGCTTACGGATGCCATACAGCCCCGTCTTCCAGCGCACACTCGCCCCAAACGGCTGGCCTCCCGTCAGTTTCGCCGAAGACATGCTCTTGAATGCCCATCTGTGCTGCGAGGCGGGCGGTTACGCCTTCGCCGACCAAGCCTACTATCATTATTTCATCGAACAGCATTCTCTAGTCCAGGGAGTCGGCTCTTTGGACCGCGCAATCACAGGGTACCACGAAATTCTCGATGGATTACCCGCAAACCATATCAATCAGGGGGCTTGGCCTGAAATCACCCTTGCCATCAGTGCGGATTTACACGCCGCAAAATTCTCGAACGCCACAGGATGGCGTGAAACATTTCGCATCTGAAAGCGTTTTTTAACGGCGCGTTGTTATCAATTCCTTCAAATTAAAGTCATCCACGATCAGGTTAGGCAAAAGCGTCAGAATTGGTCGCTAATCTGTCTCAAGTTGATCGCGCATGACTATCAAGGGGATAGTGATGAGCTTATATCGGCGTTTTAGAGATCAGTGCGATGGCGGCGTCGCCATCATGATCGGGTTTGTATTTTTCCTTCTCGTAGGTGCTGTAGGCGGTGCGGTGGACTATTCAAACGCCACCAAACAACGCGACTCACTACAGGCAGCGGCGGACGCAAGCGCTCTAGCCGCCGCGCGTCTGGGCGAAGATAAAACGCAAGAAGAATACAATGAAGCGGCGGAAGCTGTTTTCATGGCCTCATCAGTGTGCAGAGACATCGAATGCACAGCGCCTGAAGTATCCGTCGACGAAAGTGGCAATATTCAAGTTGATGCGGGCCTGAATGTCGAAACATTTCTTCTAAACGTCGTCGGAGTGAACACAATCCCGATCGATGTTGTCGCAAAGGCTTTGCCCCCGGCAAATTTCGGTGTCGATGTGATGATGGTACTCGACTATTCCGGCTCAATGTCTTGGAATGACAAATATATCTCTATGGCCAACGCGGCGAAAGACTTCCTTGAACGTTCGGAAGCCCGCAACGGCGATAACATGCGTGTCGGTATTGTGCCGTTTTCAGAATACGTTTTGACCCCGCTGCGGGGCCAGTTTGCATACGATATTCAAACCGACTCTGTTTTGACCGGTCTTGATATCGTCGGATGCACCTCGAACCGCGAGCACCCGTATTCAATCTCCGCCGACACACCCGAAGACAGCATAACCGGCTCTCTTTGGCCCGTGAACAGTTATACCACAGGCGCCGCAGACGGTTCGTCGGCTTATACATCAGAAAATCAGGCGCAAATCGACAGCATAACTAAGAATTATGAGGGTGCGACTTATGAGGTTGAATATTTTGACGTAAATCCATCCGCTTCCACGAACGAAACCCCTATAGCGGGTTTTGTGCTCGGTGGCCATCTTGAAGTACAGGGCTATGACCGCTTTGCATTGCGCTGGGTTGGCGAAGTGCCTGATCGCTTCGTGTTCAACAACGCGCTCGACTGGCCGACAAGCCGACCATCGCGGCTCAACGGATATGGAACCGCGCTCGATTGGGAAACCCCCGCAGACGGGTCGCTGCCCGATAATTTTGAATCGCATGAACTGGCAGAGCAGCTCAACCCGCAATGCAGCCAATATGCTGAAAACAGCACATGGGCACGCGCAATGACCACTGAATTCGATGTATTGAAAGAGGCCATCGACAACATGCGGCCACTCGGCGCGACGAATATCGCATTGGGGCTGGATTTCGGTTGGCATTATCTGACGGACAACGAGCCATTCAGCGAAGCCTCCACAGAAGACAATACGAAACGCTCGCTCATCTTGCTGTCCGATGGGACACAAACCGTACCGGCGCATGGTGGAAATGGTGCCTATAATATCGATTCCGCAAACGCAAATATCACTGAAATATGCGGTGAGATCAAAGGCACCAGCATTGAAATATATACCATCGCATTTGGCATTGAAGATCAATTTACCCGCAATTTGTTGAAAAATTGCTCGACGGGCGATGAGTATTACTACGAGCCGCGCGTCGGTTCAGAGCTTGATGCTGTGTTTGACGAGATTTTCGATTCAATCTCACCAAGCAAAACGCGCATAACGGGCTGAATAGACGCAACATCACCGAATCAATGGCGTGGTAGAATACCGGTATTACTAATAGTGACCGCTATAATTATTTTCCTGCCCCGCACTTCGATGCGGGACGCAACCTCACGCCGCTAACAACAACACCTCTCCTCCGAAACGTGCAGCGTTATCAGGAGCCTATTCATCAGGCACACCAAAAGCCTCCCACACACTATGCATGGGGCAACAAATCCTCAAACTTCTCCGCCCGTATCCGGCGGATCATGCAACGCATAGAGCGCCATCTCGTGGCACTCTTTCAGCACGAAATCGACAGGATGCCGCCCGCGATCCCTGTGACCGGGCGGTTTTCCGGGCCGCATCGGTGCGATATAGCGACCCGTTTCAGCACGAACCGCCAGCCTCTTCGCTTCCCACCGCGCCAGCCTTCGCGCCTGTTTCGGCACATCGCCCAGCGCCACATGCAAAGCCCGTAACCGCCGCATCAAATGAGCCGCGCTGACCGCATCATCCGGTGAGATCACGACAACAGGCTCAAACACCTGCACCTCGTCAAAAAACCGGATATTCGGCTGTGGTTTGCACCCCCGCACTGAGGAACGCGGCTTGAAAGATTTGCGCGCATCGAACAGCGCAAATGCCGGAATCCGCGCGGCGGCATCGCCCAAAACACGCGGAATCGCGGGCACAGGCCCGCCACGCGGCACGGCCACAGGCGCTTCAATCTTCAAAACCACCTTCACCACAACCAACAGCCGCCGGAACGCCGCTTCAGCGGGCCGCAAAACCCGCCAAATCCCCGTCCGCACCTGCCTCGGCAGCACACCGCCATCGCCCGCCATAACGAGCAACGCGGCTACCATCCGCAGCAACGCCTCCCGTTGGCGGTCTATGCCCAAGGTCCAGTTCATGCGGTGCTAAAAATGTCCCTCTCCGTTATCAATCAAGCATCAAATAGAACTATACAGGAACAAATGTCAAGCGGGCGCTGGAAATAGCACGAAAATTCTATGAGACACGTTTGGCAGCCACGCTCTCACACGATGCGGCGCGGACAGTATTGAATGGTCACCACGGCGATTTTCAGTAGCCCGTTCACGCACCCCAAGTCAGGTTGAGTACAAGCCTACCGCCCCTCAACCCGCCAGGCCGCAAACAACAAACCAACCGCGATCAACAGCGCCAGCCAGCCCGGCGCAAGCGGTGTCAGGCGCGAATCCCGCACCACATACGCCCCGCGCTCACGCAGGCCGATCCAGTCATTGCCATAAGCGCGGCGTGTGCCGCTGACACGGCGCAGACGCGGGATTCCCGCCTCACGCAACATCACCTGCGCCCCGCCCGTAGCCGCGACAACCGGATTGAGAATATCAAACGTCGCAATCGGGTTCTCGAATTCCTTCGGCGACGCCGGACCAACCGCCGCCGCCGTGCTCAACACCCCGTCCGTGATCGAGTAAAGCCCTTGCTCCTCGGCCTCAAACAACGCACGCCAGCGCCCCGGCCCGCCCGCCTCGAACGGCACACTGATCCGCTCACCCGAAGGTGCAACAATATCCGCCGCAACAGGCGCGTCACCCAGCGAGCGGCGCACCACCTCAACCGACGCCCCGTTCGCCATCGCCGTCAGCGCGTCTTCCTCAAGCTGTGGCTCTTTCATCAGCCAATGCGCAACCCGGCGCAGCATTTCCGCCAACGGCCCGCCGCCCTCATACCCGCGCGACCACAACCACGCCGTATCACTGGCCAACATCGCCACGCGGCCCTCGCCCACCCGATCCATCACCAGCAGCGGCTCACCGTTTTCGCCGGACATCAGCACATCACCGCCGCGCGGTTCCACATCGATCAAGCGCATCCAACGGCCCCAAGTCGGGTCCGTCGCACTCGCTTGCGGCAGCGTCGCCGTCACCGGATGCTTCTCCCCCGCCTCGGTCAGCAGCGGCGAGAACAGCGTTTCCAACGACCCGCCCGTCGGCACGGCTGGCATAATCTCAGCCAAAGGACTGCGATACAGGCTCGCCGGACCACCGAAATCAGGTCCGGCGGCAATCAAAACCGCCCCGCCCCGCCGCACATATCCGGCAACATTCGCCAGATACGCCGGGGCCAACACCCCGCGCCGCACATATTTATCGAAGATCACCAGATCGAAATCATCGACCTTTTGCATGAACAATTCCCGCGTCGGAAACGGGATCAGCGACAGCTCACGGATCGGCGTGCCCGTCATCTTGCTCGGCGGGCGCAAAATCGTAAAATGCACCAGATCAACGGACGGATCGGCTTTCAGCAGGTTCCGCCAAGACCGCTCCCCCGCATGAGGCTGGCCTGAGACCAACAATACCCGCAGACGATCACGCGTGCCCTGCACCGTGAACAGCGCACGATTGTTGCGCATGGTTATCTCGCCGTCGAGTTCCTGCACCTCCAACTCGAACACGCTCGCCCCGCCCTTATCCAGCGGCGCTTCAATGGTGGTCGGCTCGTTCAAAGCAATTGTATCAAGGCGCACGGGACGGCCATCAATGCTCAGCGTAATGCGCGGCGACGGTGCGCCGGCGGGTGCATTGCCTTGATCGATCACCCGCAACCGGATCTTCGTATCCTCACCCACAATCCCGAAATTCGGCGCGCTTTCAAGGATCAGACGGCGGTCATACGCCCCGCTGCGCCCCGTGGACAGCATGTGCGTCGGTGCCGGAAAACGGTCGAGGATCGCCTCATCGTCCAGTGCCGCAAAGTCCGGCGCATCATGCGCACGGCCATCCGTAATAATCACGGCCCCGGCAATCCGGTCCTGCCCCACATCGGCCAGCGCGGTTTCCATCGCATTGAACAGCCGCGTTCCCGGATCATCCGACGCCGTTCCCGATTTCGCATCCACCGTCGCCACGCGCAACTCCAACGGTGTCCGGCGGTCCAGCGATTCCGCCGCCTCGCGTATTGCTTCAGCCGCTTGCGCCGCCAATTCCGCACGCCCGTCGATCGTCTGGCTCGCGCTCTCATCGACCAGCAGCAGCGCCACATCGCTCAACGGATCGCGCAATTCCTGCGTCAGTTTCGGGTCCAACAGCCCCGCCAGCAGCACCAACCCCGCCAGCAGCCGCAGCCACGCACCGCGCGCCCCGCGCCACAAACCAAAGACAAAAACCGCCAATATCAGCGCCACAAAGACGCCAATCACCCACAGCGGAACGCTGGGATTGAAGATTAAACCTGTTGCGCTGTCCATACCGCGCCCCCTACTGGCCGAGCCGTTGCAGCAGGGCGGGAATATGCACCTGATCGGATTTGTACGAGCCGGTATAGGCGTACATCACCAGATTGACGCCAAAGCGCAGCGCCAACTCACGCCGCCGTTCACCGTTACGGCCCGACATTGGCAACATCCGCCGCCCGCGATCATCCATCGCCCACGCCCCTGCCCAGTCGTGACTGCCCACCATCACGGGCGAGACGCCATCATTTTTGAACGCGCCCTCTTCGGCCACTTTCTCGATATCTTCCGGCGGAGCGGCCTCGACCCAGACCTTGCCGCCATCCCAGCGCCCCGGAAACTCGTCCAGCAGGAAGAAACTCCGCCGCAGCACATGCCCCTCCGGCACAGGCGACAGGGGCGGCAGGTCCAACCCGCTCGTAAGTCGCCGCATCGCGCGCAGGCCCGGCGTATCACCACTTCCCAGCGCCAGATTACGGTCCCGTGTGTCCAGCAACAACATCCCGCCGCGCCGCATATATTCGTTCAACCGCGCAATCGCCTCGTCACTGGGGCGCGGTTGCTTGTCGGAAATACCCCAGTAAATCAGCGGATAGACCGCCAGTTCATCGGTCTCAAGGTTAACGCCCTTTGGATCACCAGGCTCCACCGAGGTCCGCTCGATCAGCGCACGGGTCAGGCCATACAGGCCGGCGGCGGCAATCTTGTCAGATTTCTCGTCACCCGTGATGACATAGCCCAGCGATCCATCCAGCGCCGCCCGAACCGCCCGCTTCTCGGCCTCATCCGCCAGCGCCGGATCCGCCGCACCAAACGCCAGACAGGCGACCAACGCCGCCGCCACCGCCCCGCGCAGCTTTCCGGCCAACGCCAGCGCCGCCAGCGCGTCAATCATCAGCAGGCCAAGGGCCAGCGCGAGGAACCATGATTTCAATTCCGTCTCCTTACGCGCGCCCAGCGTCTCGATTATCGCATTTTCCGGTGGTGGCGGTGCAGCGGCCAGCGTCGCATCCGCCGGCAGCAAATTATGCGCCCGCAACGCCCCCGCCTCGGCCCCGCCAACCGCCTGATACAGGCCCGGCGGTGCGGTTTCAGACGCCGCTTTACCCAGCAACGCCCCTTCAATCGTCTTCGCCGCTTCTGGCGCATCACGCAGCACCCCGTCGGCCCCGATCAGGGACAGCGGCGACCAAAAGCCCGTCACCTCAACACCCGCTTGCGCATCACCGCCCACACCGAATGTCACAACCCGATCCAGCAATTCAATGAACAGGCCGGACAACGGCAGCGTAGACCAACGCGGGTCCGCGCCTGTGTGGAACAATACAATCCGCCCGTCTCCGCGTTTGTCCGATGTCACCAGCGGCGCGCCATCGGTCAGCGAGGCCCAGGTGCGGGTCGGCAAATCAATATCCGGCTCGGCCAGCACCTGCTTGTTAATCCGCGCATCTTCAGGCGCTTCCAAGCCGGCAAACGGACTGTCCGGCGAGAATGACGCAATCTTCTGCGGCTCACCCCAAGACATCGCCCCGCCCAGATCACGGCCACCGGGACGCAAGCGCACGGGAAGCAGCGGATCATCCACCGCGCCGAAACTATTGCGTTGCTCATCCGCCGTCGCGGCCAGCGTCGGCCCGGCAAAACGGATCAACACCCCGCCTTCCTCAACCCATGCCAGCAAATCAGCGGCCTCCTGATCGGGGAACGCGCCGACATCGATCAAAACGATCACATCCGCATTCGCTTCCAACAGGTCGTCAATCGCCCCCTCGCGCAACTCGGTCGAGGTTTCCAGCGCATTTCGGACGTAGTGCGTGCCCGACAGCAACCGCTGCCCGCCCTCAGGACGCTCGCCTGAAACCAGCCCGACGCGCTTGCGCCGCCAGCGGTCATCCAACAGTGAGACAGCGCCCGCATGGTTTTGCCCTTCGATCCCCAGCACAGCGATCCGGTTGCGCAGTTCCAGCGGCGCATCAAACACCGCATCCGCACTCATCGCCCCGGCCTCAAACGCGGCGGGGGCCACGGCGAGCGCACGGCGCGTCCCGTCATCCTCGGCGCTGTAACCAATCACCTGCGCGGTGGCCTCTGCCCCTGCGGAGGCCCGCAAAACCTGCGCCCCAAGCCCGCCACCTTCGGGCGGTTTCGGCAACACAGCCCGCACCGTCACTTCCGGACCCACCATCCGCAACTCACCCACTTCGGCCAGTTTCGCAGCCAGCGGCCCAAATTGCTCCTCACCATCCAGACCGTCATGCAGCCATACCGTCTGCGTCGCATCCCCCGCATCCGCTTCAAGTCGTGCAAACAGGTCAAAACGGTTCGGCGGCCATGCGGCGGGTTCCAGCGCCTCAATCCGCGCGCGCGCATCAGCGGCGGTCAGTATTTCCGCCTCCCGCGCAACTTCCTGCTCACGGGCGAGAATTTCAAGCTGCACGGTAATTCCGGCCCGCTCGGCACGGCCAAGAACATCATTCGCGGCGGCAATCCGTGCATCCCAATCCGGCGCAGACGCCCAGCCGCCATCCATCACCAGCCGCAAAGGCCCGTCTCCGCGCAGGCTCTCACGCGGGTTCAGCAACGGCTGCGCAAACGCCAAAATCGCCAACCCCGCAATCACCATGCGCAGCAACAGTAACCACCACGGCGTCCGATCCGGTGTCTTCTCAGGCGGCTCCAACCCCAGCAGAATGGCAACACCGGGAAACCGCTCCCGCACAGGAGCGGGTGGCGTGGCACGCAGCAACCACCACAAAATCGGCAGCACCAGCAGACCAAGCAACAGCCAAGGGGTCGCGAAACCAAGCGCGCCAATCTGGATCATCCGCTCACCTTCTTCGATTGAAGCGTCTGGTAGATCATCATCAGCGCAGGGGTCACAGGCGTATCGGTGCGGTGAATCGCAAAATGCCACCCGGCTGTGCGCGCCATCTCGCGCAACGCATCACGGCGCTCCGACAAGCGTTTCTGATAGGCTTCACGCAGCGATTCCGCCCGATCCGCATCGTAGCGCATACCGCCGCCAATGCTCTCAAACAGCACACGCCCCGAATACGGAAACGCTTCCTCAACCGGGTCAACCACTTGCAGCATTACGCCCCGCACCCGACGCGCGATGGCCTTCGACAGCGCCGCGCCCAGCGCATCCATGTCACCGAAGAAATCACTGATAAACAACCCGCGCGCTCCGGCGGTGTAAGACACTTCAGGCGGCGTTCCGCTCTCCGGCTGCTCACCCGCTTCAAACGACAGCGCGGTCGCCAGACGATCAACGCCCGTGCGCCCCTGCATGATCCGTCCCGCATCCTCACGCATCAGCGCAAACCGCTCATCCCCGCGCTCCAGCAGAACAGCGGTCGCCAGCGCCAGCACCGCCGCACGGCGCGCTTTGGTCGTTCTGACATTCTTCGATTGAAACTGCATCGACGCCGAACTGTCCGGCCACAGGAACACACTCTGCGCCGTCTCCCACTCCGTCTCGCGCACGAACAGCTCATCGGATCGCCCGGACCGTCGCCAATCTATCGAGCCGAGCGAGTCACCCGGTTGCGCATGGCGATACTGCCAAAACGTCTCACCATTTCCGGCAGAGCGCCGCCCGTGGACACCCCATATCGACGCCGCAGCACGCTCCGCTTCGGCCAGCAATGGCGGCAGGGAGGAGGATGCGGCGACCGCATCAGCAGAAAGCTGGGAGGCTCCGCTCACGCGCACGCTTTCGCAACAGCCGTTTCAATCACGGATTCCAGCGTGACACCTTCGGCTTTCGCCGCAAAACTCAACGCCATCCGGTGCCGCAACGCGGGTTTCGCCAGCGCCGCCACATCATCCAAAGACGGCGCAAGCCGCCCCGACAACAACGCCCGCGCCCGTGCCGCCAGCATCAACGCTTGCGCAGCACGCGGCCCCGGCCCCCACGCCACAGATTTCGCCACCAGTTCCGGCGCACTCGCATCATCAGGACGGCAAGACCGTACCAGCGACAGAATCGCCTCCGTCACCTTGTCCCCAACGGGCGCGCGGCGGACCAGCGTTTGCAGGTTCATCAACTCGCCCGGCGTCAGCACAGGCTGCGCATCGCCCTGACTGATCCCTGTGGTCGCGAACAGAATATCGCGTTCCTCATCCAGCGTCGGGTAATCCACCACAATCTCCAGCAGAAAACGGTCAAGCTGCGCTTCGGGCAGCGGATACGCACCTTCCTGCTCCAACGGGTTTTGCGTGGCCAGCACGTGGAACGGTTGCGGCAAATCCCGCATCTCCCCCGCGATCGTCACCTGCTTCTCCTGCATCGCTTGCAGCAGTGCCGATTGCGTGCGCGGGCTGGCACGATTGATCTCATCGGCCATCAGCAACTGGCAGAACACCGGACCCTTGATAAACTTAAACGTCCGCGACCCGTCCGTCCCCGTCTCCAGCACCTCGGACCCGAGAATATCCGCCGGCATCAGATCGGGCGTAAATTGCACCCGCTTCATATCCATGCCCAGCACAGTGCCCAACGTCTCGACCAGCAACGTCTTCGCTAATCCCGGCACACCAACCAGCAACCCGTGCCCGCCGGACAGAATCGCCGCCAGCGACAATTCGACCACCGTATCCTGCCCGATAATCTTCTTCGCAATCTCCTGACGCACCTTCGCCAACGTCTCGGCGGCGCGCTCGGCTTCGGCTACAGGATCGGATGAATCAGCGCGCGGGGCATCGGCGGTAAGGGTATCCACGGGGGCGGCTCCATTATTTTTGCCTGTCGCACAGGCCGTATCATGCGTCATACTGGTTAAAAGCGCTCACAAAGCTAAACAATGTATTACGTTATAGTTATGTCATTGCGCCGCCGTTACCAGTCAAACATCAGACTACGGCGCCGTGGCAAGGATCGTCCGTGTCTTCTCACACAAGCGCACATAAGATTGAGGCATCAGAATGTCAGATAAACCCGCCCCCGACGCGTCCGCCCTGCCCGGCACCGGATCGTTACTGACACAGGCGCAAAAGGCCGCAAAAAAAGGCCCGCCCCCCGTTCATCTCTGGAATCCCGATTTCTGCGGTGATCTCGACATGCGCATCGCCCGCGACGGCACGTGGTTTTATCAGGGCACCCCGATTGGCCGCCCCGAACTCGTCCGTCTCTTCGCGTCAATTTTGCGCAAGGATGATGAAAAATATTTTCTCGTCACCCCCGTCGAAAAAGTCGGCATCGCCGTCGATGACGCCCCCTTCGTGGCGATTGATTTCGACGTGGAGCCATCCTCACCCCCCGTCCTCGTCTTCCAAACCAATGTCGGCGATGTGGTTCGCGCGGGGGCTGAAAACGCCATTCGTGTCAGCGAAGACCCTGTTACGGGCGAGCCTGCACCCTATATTCATGTCAGACGCGGGCTTGAGGCGTTGATAGATCGTAAATCATTTTATCGCCTTGCTGATCTCAGCGTCGAGGCGGACACCGCCAACGGTCCCCGTATGGTTGTGCGCTCCGACGGTGTGGATTTCGAGATCGGCCCCGCCGTTTAGCAGACCCTTACAAGGATTAAATGAGTACAACGAAGACACATATTCTCGCCGCCCTGCGCGGTACAGGCCGCGATCAGGACGGCGCACCCGCTACGGCCATCAAAAAGCGCCGCCGCGCGGCGGTGCTGTGCCCGATTGTTGAGCGTCCGCATGGCATGTCAGTGATGTTCACCCTGCGCGCTGCCCATCTCAACGTCCATGCAGGGCAAATCTCCTTCCCCGGCGGCAAAATCGACCCAACCGACCACTCCCCTCTACAGGCCGCCCTGCGTGAAGCGGATGAGGAAATCGGTCTGCCTTCAACGCATGTCGATATCCTGGGCGCGCTCGGCCCTTACGACACCAGCACAGGCTTCATCGTCACGCCTTTCGTCGGCATGGTTCAATCGGGCTTCCGGCCCATCGCCAACCCTGCGGAAGTGGCCGAGGTTTTCGAGGTGCCATTCGATTTCCTGATGGACACGCGCAATCACGAACGCATCGAAGTCATGCGCGACGGGCGCAAGCGGGCCTTCTATCAGATGGTTTATGACGATTACCGGATCTGGGGCGCGACGGCGGGAATGCTGCGCAACCTAGCAACGCGCCTCCATGCTGTATCGCAGGACCAACCGCTAACGGCCCAAATGTGAATAATCGCAGTTTACAGACCCGTTTACTCTCTATCAGTGTTAAAATTGTAGTCTCATCAGTTGAATTAAGCGTCTTCCGCCACGATTCGCGGCTATATTGATTCGGATGCGGGCCATATGATGCAACACTAATGTTGAGGGTAATTGCATGACCGAGACCATTCGGGGCGAGTGGCTGAATGCGACAGAGACCAAGACAGTAATCGCCGCATTATCTGATGGGGGCGCAACGCCGCGCTTTGTGGGCGGGTGCGTTCGCGACGCACTGGTCGGGCGTGCGATCCATGACATTGATATCGCCGTAGATGTGGAACCTGACACCACCGTCAGCGCGCTCGAAAACGCGGGTATCCGCGTCATTCCCACAGGTTTCTCACATGGTACCGTCACCGCCGTTATCGGCAAGCGCAACTTTGAAATCACCTCCCTGCGCAAAGACATTGAAACCGATGGCCGCCACGCCAAAGTGACCTACACAAAAGATTGGCGCGAGGATGCGGCGCGGCGTGATTTCACCATGAATGCGCTCTACGCCACCCCGGACGGCACCGTGATCGACGTTTTGGGCAAAAGCCTCAGTGATTTGGCGGCGCGGCGCGTGCGTTTTATCGGCAATGCGGCAGACCGTATCAAAGAAGACTATCTGCGCATCCTGCGCCTTTTCCGCTTTCACGCGTGGTATGGCGATGGTGAGATGGAACCACAAGCATTGGTCGCTTGCGCTTCGCTCAGCGGCGGCTTGGCTGGCCTCTCAAAGGAGCGCATCGGCTCGGAAATGCTCAAACTGCTCGCCGCACCAAAGCCCGCCATCGCAACCGATATGATGTTCCAAACGGGCGTCTTGAACGTGATACTGCCGCAAGTGAAAGCGAACCCGGCAATGGCGGCGCTGGAAGCGGCGGAGAGCCGGATCGGTATTTCGCCAAATCCGATACGCCGCCTGGCAATGCTGATTGATGATGCGGATATCGTGACAGTGGGCCGCGCCCTGCGCCTTTCCAACGACAACCTGCGCGACCTGCGGGACCGCAAACCGCCCGCCTATGCCATCAATGATGCCGCGTCCGCCCGCCGGATCGGGTACAAACGCGGCGACGCGGCGGGGCGTGATGTGACGCTGATTCAAGCGGCGAATACCGGCAGACCACTGGAAACCCGCCTTGTCCCGCTGATCATTGAAGGCTCAAAGAATGTCATGCCCGTGAAAGCCGGTGACCTCTTGGAAGCGGGTATGGAACCGGGGCCGGACATCGGCAAAGCCCTTGATGAGATCGAAACGATGTGGATCGAAAGTGATTTCACCCTCGACCGCGCAACACTCCTCGGCGGCATTGGCAGAGCCGCGTAGACTCACCTTACCGCGAATGAGTCTGCAGCGGTTTTGGGCCGACACCCGTTTTCGCTCCGATGCGGGCAGGCTTTTGCCGGGGCAATCGCGTATAAAACAGGCTCATTCTCCGACAATCCACCAGACGCGCCAAGGTGATCGCTTGAAAGCGGGAGCCAATCTATCAGCGTCATTGTCGGGCTTGTCCCACGAATGTCCGGCAGTATGCCGGTGTTATAAAGCCTTGTCTTAC
>CALFAK010000043.1 GCA_937948985.1 uncultured Neomegalonema sp.
GTCTATGAAACCGCTTAACTATTTTGATTCCCCCCTAAACCCAACCCTGCTTCGCAAATGCCGCGTGGAGTTCATCACCACAGCGCGCGCCCAGCATCTGAATCACCACGCTGGACGCCATGCAGCCCATTGCACCGCACAGATCGAGCGACTTCTCATTCGCCATGCCGAACAGGAATCCGGCGGCGAACAAATCGCCCGCGCCCGTCGTATCCACCAGTGTATCAATCGCCTCCGCCGGAATACCATGCCGCTCCGACCCGTAAGCGATCACCGCCCCTTTTTCCGAGCGTGTGACGGCGGCAATGTCGACCTCGCCCGCCACTTTATCCATCGCCGCGTCGAAATCATCCATCTCATAAAGCGACAGCAATTCCGCCTCGTTCGCGAACAGAATATCCACGTCACCGGCCACGATCTCGCGGAAACTCTCGCGATAACGGTCCACACAAAACGGATCGGACAGCGACAGTGCAACCCTGCGCCCGGCTTCATGCGCCAGCTTCATCGCCGCGCGAAACGCTTCCTTCGCGTCCGGCTTGTCCCAAAGATAGCCCTCAAGGTAGAGAATGCCCGCATCCTTAACCGTCGCAGCATCAACATCAGCGGGGCCGAGGTCGCCGGAGACGCCCAAATATGTCGCCATCGTCCGCTCGGCATCGGGCGTCACCATCACCATGCAGCGTGCGGTTTCTTCACCCTGCGTTGCCGCAGGGGTCGGGAACTTCGTTCCGCTGGTGGTGATGTCATGGGCGAAAATCTCGCCAAATTGATCATCGCGCCGCTTGCCGATAAACGCCGTCTTACTGCCCAGCGCACCCAACGCCGCAATCGTGTTCGCAACCGACCCGCCGGAGCGCTCCGTCGTGTCTTTCAGCGCGCCGTAGATGCTTTTCGACTGATCCGCATCGACCAGCGACATCGCGCCTTTAGGCATCCCCAGCCCCTCAATCGTCGCGTCATCAACACGCGCCAGAATATCAACAATCGCCGCGCCTACGCCGACAACATCAGTGGTATGGGTCATGGAATATCTCTCCGACAGTACGGCGCGTCTGCGCATAAAAAACCGTTGTCAGGGCCAGCCCGACAACGGCGTTATCATCTCAGGTATCAGGCCCGGCCGGCCGCCGCTTTCAGCGCATCCGCCAAATCGGTTTTCTCCCACGAGAACCCGCCGTCACTGTCCGGCGTCCGGCCAAAGTGGCCATACGCGGCTGTGCGGCGGTAGATCGGGTTGGTCAGGCCGAGGATGTCCTTGATGCCACGCGGGGTCAGGCTGATCGACTCGCGGATGGCTTTTTCGATCACTTCAGGGGGCACTTCACCCGTACCGTAATCATCGACATAGATCGACAGCGGCTCGGCCACGCCAATCGCATAGGCCAGTTGCACACAGCAACGCGTTGCCAGCCCTGCGGCGACCACGTTTTTCGCCACATAACGCGAAGCATAGGCCGCCGATCGGTCAACCTTGGTCGGGTCTTTGCCGGAGAACGCACCGCCACCGTGTGGAGCAGCCCCGCCATAAGTATCGACGATGATCTTACGCCCCGTCAGGCCCGCATCCCCGTCCGGTCCGCCGATGACAAAGCGACCTGTGGGGTTAACGTGCCAGATCGTGTTCGCATCGACCCAGCCTTCGGGCAGGGCTTTACGTGCGTATGGCTCGCAAATTTCACGCACATCGTCAGAGCTGAGACCCTCGGCGTGTTGCGTCGAGATAACGATGGTATGGGCGCGGACGGGCTTGCCGTCGCGGTATTCAACAGTAACCTGCGACTTGGAATCCGGCTCCAGGCCCGATGCCTCGCCGGAATGGCGCGCCGCGGCCATGAGTTCCAGAATACGGTGCGAATAAAGGATCGGCGCGGGCATCAGCTCCGGCGTCTCATCGCAGGCATAACCGAACATAATCCCCTGATCGCCCGCGCCCTCTTCGGCGTGCAGTCCCGTACCGTCGTCAACACCTTGTGCGATGTCAGCCGATTGCGCATGGACCATGCACTGAACCTTGGCGGTATCCCAGTGGAAGCCCTTTTGCTCGTAGCCGATCTCTTTGATCGTCTTGCGCGCGGCCGCAATCATCTCATCCTGAGTGACCGATCCGCGTACTTCCCCGGCGAGCACGACGTTATTCGTCGTGGTCAATGTTTCAACCGCCACACGGGCTTCGGGGTCAGCGGCGATGAACAGATCAACAATCGAGTCAGAAATGGCGTCCGACACTTTGTCAGGATGCCCCTCGGAGACGGATTCGGACGTGAAGAGATAATCTTTGCGCGACATGGCTTTGGCTTTCGATCTTGAAATACGCTGCCCCTGAATTTTATCCGGGGCCTGTTTCAGTTGTGAAAGGCCCCGGATGAAATCCGGGGCAGCGGGTTCTTAGTAACGGTAGTGATCAGGTTTGAACGGACCTTGCTCAGGCACACCGATATATTCGGCCTGCTCGTTCGAGAGTTTGGTCAGTTCAACACCTAACTTCTCAAGATGCAGCGTCGCGACCTTTTCATCGAGGTGTTTTGGCAGAACGTAGACTTGGTTCTCGTAGTTGTCGTTGTTCTTGTACAACTCGATCTGTGCCAACACCTGGTTCGTGAAAGATGCCGACATAACGAAGGACGGGTGGCCCGTTGCACAGGCAAGGTTGACGAGGCGGCCTTCAGCCAGAAGGATCATCTTCTTGCCATCGGGGAACTCGATTTCGTCGACTTGTGGCTTGATGTTGTTCCACTTCATGTTGCGCAGGCCTGCAACCTGAATTTCGGAATCGAAGTGACCGATGTTGCACACGATGGCACGATCTTTCATTTCGCGCATGTGGTCGACGGTGATCACGTCTTTGTTGCCGGTGGTCGTGACGAAGATGTCGCCCTTGTTCGCGGCCTTGTCCATCGTGGTGACTTCATAACCGAGCATCGCGGCCTGAAGCGCGCAGATGGGGTCGATTTCTGTGACCATGACGCGCGCGCCCTGCGAGCGCAGCGATTCAGCCGAGCCTTTGCCCACATCGCCGAAACCACAGACAACAGCAACCTTGCCGCCCATCATAACGTCGGTCGCACGACGGATTCCGTCAACCAGCGACTCGCGGCAACCATAGAGGTTGTCGAATTTCGACTTGGTGACACTGTCGTTCACGTTGATGGCAGGGAAGGGCAGTTCACCTTTTTTCGCCAGCACATAAAGACGGTGCACGCCTGTGGTGGTTTCTTCCGAAACGCCCATGATCGCATCACGGCGTTTGGTGAACCAGCCCGGCGACTGTTTGTGGCGCGCATAGATCTGCTTTTTGACAACTTCTTCTTCCTCGTTTTCGGGGTTCGGAATGATGTCTTCCCCCGCTTCGAGTTTCGCACCAAGGATGATGTACATCGTCGCATCGCCGCCATCGTCGAGGATCAGATTTGGCGTGCCTTCGGGGTTCTCGGCGGTCACCGGCCAATCGAAGATTTTGTCGACATAGAGCCAGTAATCTTCAAGGCTCTCACCCTTGATCGCATAAACAGGCGTGCCACCCGCCGCAATTGCCGCCGCAGCATGGTCCTGCGTCGAGAAGATGTTACACGTTGCCCAGCGGATATCCGCGCCGAGCTCGGCCAGCGTCTCGATCAGCACGGCGGTCTGGATCGTCATGTGCAGTGAACCCGTGATCCGCGCGCCTTTCAACGGCTTGTCCTTGCCGAACTCATCGCGACACGCCATCAGGCCCGGCATTTCGGTTTCGGCGATATCGATTTCTTTGCGGCCAAAATCGGCAAGACCGATATCGGCAATGGCGTAATCATTGAGTGGTGCGTTCATGTGGCATTCTCGCAAACAATAAGATGTGGCCGGATGTTTACCGGATTTACCGCTGCGTAACAGAGATAGAAGGCCTTCGCAATCATGATATGCGCAATTCTTTATGTCTTTCTTTTTTATGTTGTCCTGTTTGAAACTCAGTGGTTGAAAACGTAGTTTTGTGATTTCCGGTCCGAAAAAAGCCCCGCACGACCGAAGTGGATTTCGTCATACTGGAAGTCGCTTGTCTCACACGACTGCCGTTGTTAGAAGGCACGCGTCGGGGGCCAAGCGGGACATTGCCACATGAAGCCGAATTCGGACATCAAACTGCTGGCAGGGAATTCCAACCCGGCGCTGGCGGAAGTTATTTCTTCCAAACTTTTCAGACCCCTTACCGATGCGAAGGTCACGCGGTTTGCGGATTCGGAAGTCTGGGTCGAGATTTACGAGAATATGCGCGGCGAAGATGTATTCATCGTACAGCCGACCTCCAGCCCGGCGAATGACAGCCTTATGGAGCTGCTGATTATCATAGATGCGCTGAAGCGGGCTTCTGCAGGACGGATTACGGCGGTTGTTCCCTATTACGGCTATGCGCGTCAGGATCGCAAAACGGCGGCGCGGACGCCGATTACGGCAAAATTGGTCGCAAATCTGATCACGGAAGCCGGGGCCGACAGGATGCTGACGGTTGACCTGCACGCCGGGCAAATTCAGGGCTTTTTCGATATTCCGGTCGATAATCTATATGCCACCCCCGTATTTGCCCATTACGCGAAAGAGATGCTGCCTTCTGATCAACGGCTGATGGTCGTCTCGCCTGACGTGGGCGGCGTTGTGCGGGCGCGGACATTCTCTAACATGATCGACGGTGACCTTGCGGTGATCGACAAACGCCGCGAGCGTGCGGGTGTTGTGGGCGAGATGGACGTGATCGGTGATGTCGCGGGGCGCACGTGCGTTCTTTATGATGATATCGTTGATTCTGCCGGAACGCTGTGCCGTGCCGCTGAAGCGCTGATCGAGCAGGGCGCGACCGAAGTTCATGCAATGTGCACGCACGGCGTCCTGTCAGGTGAGGCGGTAAGCCGGGTTGAGAAATCAGCGCTGAAAAGCCTCGCAATAACCGACTCGATTGATCAGTCCGGCACGCGGGACAGCACGAAAATCAAGGTGTTTTCGATCGGACCCATGCTGGCGGCGGCGATTGATTCCATCGCCAGGCACGATTCTGTGTCGCGTTTGTTCAAAAAAGCACCCACAAGCTGATCGATACTGTTTGGAGAGCCTTGCGTGTTACGATCCGCGCTAGTATATAGCGCGCTTGAAAATTGCGGGCAACGCCCGTCAGGCAGTTGGCATACCCGCCCTCTTTTCGGAATGTAGAAGATGAAAAAAGATATCCACCCCGAATACCACACCATCAACGTCAAAATGACGAATGGCGATATCATTCAGATGCGCTCGACTTGGGGTGCGGAAGGTGACGAGTTGGCGCTGGACGTTGATCCGACGACGCACCCTGCGTGGACCGGCGGCTCGACCCGTCTCATGGATACCGGTGGCCGCGTATCCAAGTTTAAAGAGAAATTCAAAGGCTTCGGCTTCTAAGGAAGTCCGATGCGGTCTTTGTCGACCATATCTTTGCCTGACACCCGCAATGGTCGGTGCGTCTGATGGCGCGCGAGCCTAAGGCGCATATCATCGTTTTCGGCAACGAAAAAGGTGGTTCGGGCAAATCGACCACGGCGATGCATGTGTTTGTGGCGCTTGCACGTCGTGGAATGCGCGTTGGCGCAATCGATTTGGATTTGCGCCAGAAAAGCCTGTTCCGGTACATCGAAAACCGTAAAGGCTGGTCCGAACGCAAAGGTGTCAAACTGGTTCTGCCGCGCACGATTACGATTGAGAACAGCAATCATCCTGACCGCGAAACCTCCTGGCGGATTGAAGGCGAGCGGTTTGACGCGGCGATTGCCGATTTGAGTCAGGATTGCGATGTGATCCTGATCGACTGTCCCGGCGCGTATTCCAACCTCTCGCGCCTCGGCCACAGTTCCGCGGATACTTTGGTTACGCCAATCAATGACAGCTTTATCGATTTCGATCTGCTGGCACGTGTTGATCCCAGCACACTGACGATCAGCGGGCCGTCGATCTATTCCGAAATGGTATGGGAAAGTCGCAAGCTGCGCGCGCAGGTGGGCCTTGGTCAGCTTGACTGGGTGGTTGTGCGCAACCGCACACCGCTGGAAGACACGCTCAACAAGCGCCGTGTTGGCGATATGCTGCAACAACTGTCGAAGCGCATCGGCTTTCGGGTGTCGCAAGGCCTGAGCGAACGCCCGATTTTCCGTGAGTTATTCCTGTCCGGCCTGACGCTGTTGGATTTGCGCGAGTCAGGTGCGAAAATGGATATGTCCCACGTTGCCGCACGTCAGGAAATGCGCGAAATGGTGGCGACGATGCAGATCCCCGATCCTGAGAGATTGAAGCAGGGCTGATCGCAGCCCAACACCTGAACAGCGTGCTGCTGATTACCGATGGGGCAGGCGCGACGAGGTGATCAATGATTACCGCCCCTATGGCGCGGAAACCTTCCACTGGACCAGTCCGACGGCCCAAACGGAGTCTAACGGGTATATCGGGGAGCGTTTTGATCGCGAGACCGGACTGCTCTTCCTGAACGCGCAGCTTTCGCTGGGGCGACAAATCTTATAGCCATTCGCGAGCCACGATGCGTCAGAATTCACGCCGATTTTCGTGAGTGCTCAATCAATCAACACATGCTGCAGAGCGTTCATATGCTCGAGCGCACGCCCCGTGCCGAGCGCGACACAGTTCAGCGGATCATTTGCGATCATCACCGGCAGGCCCGTTGCATCGCGCAGCACGGCGTCCAGCTGGCTCAACAACGCGCCGCCGCCTGTCAGCATAATGCCCTTATCAACAATATCCGAGGCCAGCTCCGGCGGTGTTGCTTCCAGCGCCACCTTCACCGCCTCAACAATCTGTCCGACAGGTTCGGCCAATGCCTCAGCGATTTGCGCCTGATTGATCGTGATTTCCTTCGGTACGCCGTTAATCAGATCGCGCCCGCGCACATTCATAAACTGCCCTTCATCATCCGCCGGAGAGCAGGCAATCCCGATATGCATCTTGATCTTCTCGGCGGAGGTTTCCCCCACCAGCAGATTATGGTTCCGGCGCAGATAGCTGATAATCGCCTCATCCATCTTGTCACCACCCACACGGACCGAGCGGGCATAGACAATATCGCGCAGCGCTATCACTGCGACCTCGGACGTACCACCACCAATGTCAACTACCATCGACCCTTCCGGCTCGACCACAGGAATTCCGGCCCCGATTGCCGCCGCGATAGGTTCCGGGATCAACTTAACCGCCCGCGCCCCAGCCTCCATCGCCGCTTCCTTGATCGCCCGTTGCTCAACAGCCGTCGCACCGGATGGTACACAGATCAAAATGAAAGGCCGCGACAGCAGTGAGCGTTTTTGCACACGGCTGATGAAGTCCTTGATCATCGCCTTGGCAACATCAAAATCCGCAATCACCCCGTCCCGCATCGGACGGATTGCCTCAATCCGCCCCGGCGTGCGCCCCAGCATCGCCTTTGCTTCGGCTCCCACAGCAAGAACGTCCTTGTTCTCACCCTTCACCTGAAGTGCGACTACGGACGGTTCATTGAGCACGATTCCACGTCCTTTGACGTAGACCAGCGTGTTCGCCGTGCCCAGATCGATCGCAATATCGGCGGAAAACACGCTGAAGAGGCCAAACATTCGGATATTTCCCTTTATCGGGGTGGTGAGTGGTGACTCTGATCGAATTCTGGCGGAGTTATAAGACGTGGTTTACGTCGCAGCAAAACATTTAACGCGCTTTGCGATGGAAATCGGTCAGCGCCCCCACCGACCGATCCCGTCATGTTCAGCCCGCCGCTTTGATCGGCGCGGGGGCAGATTTCTCACGCCGCACCATCAGTTTGTTCAGCGCATTCACATAGGCACGCACGGATGCAACCATCGTGTCCGTATTCGCCGCATACCCCGTGACGATCTTGCCGTCCTCTTCCAGCCGCACCGAAACCTCCGCCTGCGCGTCGGTCCCGTCCGTCACCGCATGAACTTGATACAGTTTCAGCTGTGCAGTATGCGGAACCAGCGCTTTGATTGCATTAAAGGCCGCATCGACCGGGCCGTCACCGCTGGTTGTATGATTATGCACTTGACCTTCAATTTCCAGCTCTAACGCCGCCTCTTGCGGTCCATCGGTCCCACAAACAATGCGCAAGGATTTCAATTGGATGCGGTCATGTGTTGCGCTTGTGCGGGCATCATCGACCAGTGCGATCAGGTCATCATCATGCACTTCTTTCTTCGCATCGGCCAACGCCTTGAACCGCACAAACGCTTCCTGAAACGCGTTGTCACCCAGGTCAAAGCCAAGCTGTTGCAACTTATCCTTCAGCGCCGCGCGCCCCGAATGCTTGCCCAGCACCAGATTGCTCTCGGTCAGACCCACATCTTCGGGCCGCATGATCTCGAACGTCCCCGCGTGTTTGAGCATTCCGTCCTGATGGATACCGCTTTCATGGGCGAAAGCGTTCTTACCAACGATCGCCTTGTTAAACTGCACAGGAAAGCCGGAAACGGTCGAGACCATGCGGCTGGCTTGCATGATCTTCGTCGTATCAATACCGGTGTGGAACGGCATGATATCATTGCGAATTTTCAGCGCCATGACCACTTCTTCCAGCGCCGTATTCCCAGCGCGTTCGCCGAGGCCGTTGATCGTGCACTCGATCTGCCGCGCTCCCGCCTCAACCGCTGCCAACGCATTCGCTGTCGCCATGCCGAGGTCGTTATGGCAGTGCGTGGCGATCACGCATTGATCCAGCCCCGGAACCCGCTCCAGCAGCATCTCGATAATCTGCGCGCTCTCACGCGGGGCCGTATAGCCAACCGTATCGGGGATGTTGATCGTCGTCGCGCCGCAATCGACCGCAATTGCGACCGCCTCGATCAGATAGTCATGTTCCGTCCGCGTCGCATCCATCGGCGACCATTGCACATTCTCACACAGCGAGCGCGCAAAAGTCACCGTCTCACGGATTTTGTCCAACACTTGCGCCTCGGACATCGACAGCTGATGCTCACGGTGCAGGGGGGATGTGCCGATAAACGTATGAATACGTGGCTTTTTCGCATGTTGAAGCGCGCCCCATGCCCGCTCGATGTCGCCCTTAGACGCCCGCGCCAATCCGCAGATCACCGCGTTTTTCGCCAACTTCGAGATCTCGCTGACCGCCTCGAAATCGCCGTCCGAGGCAATCGGGAAGCCCGCCTCAATGATATCCACGCCCATATCATCAAGAAGTGTCGCGATCTTGATTTTCTCATCCAGCGTCATTGTAGCGCCGGGTGATTGCTCGCCATCGCGCAGGGTCGTGTCGAAAATCATCACACGGTCTTGCGGGTTCGGATTCGTGTTTTCTGCCTGAGAAGTCATCTCATCGCCTGTAAATTTGGAATGTAAAAGGATGTTCGGTCGGTGCGTATCTGCTCCCCTGAGCGCCGCACCACGAATGGCGCGCTCAGAGGCGGATAAGTAGAAGCAGCAGGCTTTGGCGCACTATCGTGTACATACGCATAAAAATGCAGACATGAACGGCTGTGTCAACAGCGGAAATCGCCGTTAAAGGCGATCCTCTTTCCGGTTCTCACCTGACGCTCGTGAAGTGTTCACGGCTTCGACGAGCATCTCAATCAAATTCCGACCCGCCACCCAAAGAGTTGGCTCGCTTGGTTTGAAAGCGCCTGGCGGTTTCGTAAGTGGGTTTCCGCTCCGGTTACGCTGCCGCCGGGATTGGCTGCTGCGGGTTAAGATATGCCTGATCGGGCGTGCGCCCGCCAAGCGATGAATGCGGCCTTCGGCCATTGTAGAAGGCTAGATACCGGCCGATCGACGCCCTTGCTTCGGAGACTGTTGCGTAGGCGTGCAGATAGACCTCCCCGTATTTGATGGTGCTCTCGAACACACCCTGCACATTCTCAAGTAACTGATCCTTCCACTGTTTGATCTGGTTCGGATGGCGATCGCACTGCTGCGACAGCTCGGACATCGTCCGGTCGCCCTTCAACGCGGCCAACGCCACCTTCGCCTTGAACGCCGCGCTGTGGTTCCGTCTCGATCGTCTTGTCATCGTCGCTCCTGCTATCGGCATCATGCCGATCTGGAGCAGAATATCCACTTGTCCGACCTGTTCAGATTCCCCGAGCCAGATCTAACATCCATTGACGTGGTGTCATCGGATCGCTGTTAATTGTCCCCATACGGACATATAATAGATTGTTAACCATTCTATGTAAATTGATAGAATAATCTTAATTATTCAGTAACTTCATTTGCTTGTGATATTAAGCATGAAGGCGCGGCTCACGTTGAGCGACAAGCGGTTGCAAAAATATCTTTTATAAAGCAACGTCTTAATAAGGCAGTCCGACATAGTTCTCGGCCAAGCTCGTCTGTGCAGCTTGTGAGCTTACGATATACTCCAATTCCGCCCGCTGCATCCGTGTTTCAAACGGTGTGCTTTTCGGAAAACGATGCAGCAGTGAAGTCATCCACCACGAAAACCGCTCACACTTCCAAACCCTTGCCAATGCACGCGCTTCGTAGCCGTCGATCAAATCTGCCCGCCTGTCACGATACCACGCGATCAGCGCTTCTGACAGGTAATGCACATCGGATGCAGCCAAATTCAGCCCTTTCGCGCCCGTTGGTGGCACAATATGCGCCGCGTCTCCGGCCAGTAACAGGCGCCCGTAACGCATCGTCTCACAGACATAGCTGCGCAGCGGCGCAATACTTTTCTCAATTGATGGGCCCGTGACGATTTCATCGGCAATGTCGCGAGGCAGGCGGCTTTTAAGCGTGCTCCAAAAGCGATCATCGCTCCATGTCGATATATCCTCATCAGCTTTGCATTGAATGTAGTAGCGGCTCAATTGTGCATTACGCATTGAACACAGCGCAAAACCATCGTCATGCGCGGCATAGATTAATTCTTCCGCAGCTGGCTTTGTTTCAGACAACACCCCAAGCCAGCCGAACGGATATTCCCGCTCAAACTCGCGGCGCTGCGCAGCGGGGATCGATTTCCGGCTCACCCCGTGAAATCCGTCACAGCCGATGATGAAATCGCAATTCAGCCGATGATCCTGACCGTTATGGCGATAGATTACGAAAGGGTTGCTCGTGGTCATCGCATAGGGGGCGGCATCTTCAACCTCGTGCAAGATACTGCCGCCCAGCCGGTCACGCGCTTCATAGAGATCTTTCGTCACTTCGGTCTGGCCATAGACCATCACCGACTGATCTCTCAATCGCGCCAGATCGATACGGTGCAGGCTATCGCCAAAACTCAGATTGAACCCGTCATGCACCTGACCCTCACCATGCATCCGCGTACCCACTTCCGCACGATCCAGCAGATCCTGCGTCCCGCGTTCCAGTACGCCGGCTCGAATGCGCGACAACACATACGCGCGCGAGCGCCGCTCAAGTACGACTGTTTCAATTCCGGAAAGATGCAACAGCTGAGACAGCAAAAGTCCCGAAGGCCCGCCACCGATAATCACAACACTTGTTTTCATCGCTCCGCCTTCATCCACCCATTACCCTTGGCAACCACAAACATAGTCCCGGCAACGCAATGATGAGACCGATGCGCAGGATTTCAACGCCGAAAAAAGGCATTACCCCCTTAAAGGTTTCTGAAATCGGAACATCTTTTGCGAGAGCGCTGATAATGAAGACGTTCAGGCCGACCGGCGGAGTGATGAGGCCCAGTTCCACGACCACCAGTGCCAATATCCCAAACCACAGCTTTAATTCGTCATTTGACATGCCGTAGGCTGCGCTGGCTGCGGTCACGTAATCTCCGCCGTTGATCTCGACCAGCGCTGGCCAGAAAAACGGCACAACGACGAGTATCATGGCCAGCGATTCCATAAAACAACCCAAGAAAATCAAGATCACCAGCATCGCGATCAGCACGACCCACGGATTATACCCGCTGCTCCCAGCCCAATCGGCCAGCGCGGCGGGCAAGTTTGCGCGGCTGAAAAATCCTTTCAACACCTCCGCTCCAAACAGAATGAACGCAATCATTCCCGCCGTTACTGCCGTTTCGCGCAGGGCCAAGCCTATCCGTGGCAAAGTCACGCCGCGCCCGTCATCCCGCACCACCAGCCCGTAGGCGAGAATCGCGAAGACCCCAACGGCGGCGGCAGGGGTCGGCGTGAAGAGGCCAATGCCCAGCCCGAAGATAATGCCCAGAAAAATTACCAAAATTGGGATCAGTCGCCGTATCGCCGCCTGCCGCTCGCCCGCTTCCATCACGTCCAGCCCCGGCGCGCTTTGCGGACGGACCCGCACAAAAACGGCGATGGTCAGGATAAATGCCGCCACTGCGATCAGGCCCGGTATCATTGCCGCCTGAAACATTTCGATAATCGACGCTTCCACGATCAACGCATAGATGATCAATGCCACGGAAGGCGGGATCAAAATCCCCAGCGTTCCGCCAGCGGCGAGCGTCCCCGTGGCGAGGCGCACCGAGTAATTCATCCGCCGCAACTCCGGCAGCGCCACGCGCCCCATCGTCGAGGCTGTGGCCAGTGATGATCCGCACACCGCGCCAAATCCCGCGCACGCGGTAATTGCCGCCATCGCCACACCGCCGCGCACCCGCCCGACCAACGCCCGCATTCCGTGGAACAGATCACGCGACATGCCCGTTTCAGATGCCAGATAACCCATTAGGATAAACAGCGGCACGACCGACAGCTCGTAATTGGCGACCGAGTTGAAAAACAACGTCTTGAACTGCTTGAGATACGGTTCAAATCTTAGAAAATTGACCGCCTCGGACAACGCATAGTTCCCGCCGATCCCGGTCAGTACCATCGCCAGCCCGACCGGGATGCGCAGCACCAGCAAGACGAACAGCACGCCCAACCCGATAACGCCAATAAGTTCCCGCTCACCCATGCCAGGCCTCTGTTGAAGACAGGTCCGGTTGCGAGCGGGGCGCTTCAAAAATTTGCATAAACGCCACCACCGCCCACAGGATCAACGAAATGATTCCCGTCACATAAAACGGCCATTCGTCCCATCCCAGAACCGGGCTGAGCGTCCCGTCTTCACGCGTTTCAAACAGGCCTTCGACCATCCAATACGCCAAAAACAACGTCAACCCGACCATCAGTATCAGTGATAAGCGGTCGATCCCGTTCCGCAATCCTGCCGGCGCGCGGCGCAGGAACAGATCCACCGCCAAATGCCCGCGCCGATACTGACAATAGGGCAAAAACATCGGTATCGCGGAGCCGATGGCCAGCCGTACAAAGTCCTCGTACCCCGGCAGCGCGCCAACTGATCCGCCCCAAATACGCGCGATCCGGTCCAACGTGAATGCGCCCACATTGGTTACGGTGACCCCGACGATTGCCAGTAATATCAAACCGCCGAGGATGGCCCAAGCCAGTGCAATCCACCGCACGCCCCGTCTCAACGCATCCATGCCGACCCTCGCAGTCAAAGAAAAAGCCCCGACGTTAGCCGGGGCATTCTCACACTCTGTTCAAGATGTAAAACGCTCAATAGGTATATTTGCGAACAGCACGGCGGGCGGCATCGATAAGCGCTTCACCGTCAAGGTCATCGCTGGATGCCTCTTCAACCCAACGTTCGACAACTTTTTGTCCGATCGCTGTCATTTCCGCCGTTGCATTTTCATCGAGGCGAATAATGTCAGAACCGGAATCATGCTGCATCGCTTTCCCGCTTGTCTCAGCCAGTTCCCAAATTTCTCCGATTTCCTTCGCGAAATCGCGCCCTGAATGATCCTCAATAATTTTTTGCAAGTCTTCCGGCATCGCCTCAAAGCGATCCTTGTTCATGACGAACATAAAGATCGATGTGCCAAAACGCTCTTTATTACGCCCCTCAAGTGATGTTTCGGTCAGTTCGGCCAGTTTTAACGGCGGGAAAATCTCGAACGGTACAAACGCACCGTCAACTGCCCCTTTGGACAATGCTTGCGGCAGTGCAGGAACAGGCATCCCGACAGGTTCAGCGCCCAGCGCCTCAATCAACCAGGCACCCGTCCGCGATGGTGTGCGTAGTTTCAACCCCTGTAATTCGTCCAACGAAATGATATCGCTTCTGGATTCGCGCAGGTGCAACGCATTACCGTCATGGGTATGGATCAGCAGCGGCTTAACATCCTCAAAATCTTCCGCGATCAGATCGAAATTGTCATTAATGGCGAGGTTTGTTGCTACTGCCGATCCCAAATGCACCGTTGGCAGTTCAAACGCTTCTGCACGCGGAAAAACGCCTGGTGTGTAGCCTGCCAGTGTCCATACAATATCCGCCGTTCCATCCCGCACTTGCCGATAGAGCGCCGGAGGTTTGCCGCCCATAGACATTGACGGAAAAATCTCAAACGCAATCCGACCATCTGATGCTTTTTCGATCTTCTTCGCCCAAGGTTCGATCATCTGCGCTTGCGTGGTCGATTTCGGGCTGAGGAAGTGATGGATCGTCAGCGTAACTTCGGCATCCGCCGCCAAAGCAGGCAGGGAGAGTGCCGCGCCAATCGTTCCAAGCGTCAGGGCGCGCAAGGTGCGTTTGATATCCATTGCCGATGCTCCATTCTCAATTATACAAAAAATTTTGCGATAAGCTAACCGCTTGCCGCAACACTGTAAACGTACGTTCTATGGCGGTTTATCGTACTTTACGTTATTTCGTTCTCAAGCCAACGCTGCCAATATCCGCGCCCAAGACCGTGCGCCGCGTTGGAAACTGCTCAACTCGTATTTCTCATTCGGCGAATGAATACGGTCGTCATCGAGGCCAAAGCCGACAAGCAGGCAATCCATGCCCAGTCGATCCTTGAATTCCCCGACCACGGGGATCGAGCCACCCATCCCGATCGTTGCGGCTTCCTTGCCCCATTCATCGGTCAACGCCTGTTTCGCGCGTTGGATCACCGGATTATCAGCCGACAGAGCAATCCCGCCGCTGGACCCGTGCGCATGGTAGACTGCCTCGCAATCCTCCGGCAGATGCGCCTCCACATGTGCGCGCAGGGCTGCGCGGATTGCGTGGGGGTCTTGATCGCCCACAAGACGGCACGAGATTTTTGTCGAGGCTTCAGCTGGCAGGACTGTCTTGAAACCCTCGCCCGTGTACCCGCCCGTAATGCCGTTAAATTCGCAAGTCGGACGCGCCCATAGCTGTTCCATCACCGTACGATCCGCTTCTCCGGCGGGTTTCGACAGGCCTGCCTCCGCAAGGAACGCCGCCGGATCGAACCCCAGATTGGCCCACATCTCCTTGACCGCATCTGGCGTTTCGTGAACGCCGTTGTAAAACCCGTCAAGCGTGACCCGCCCCTCCTCATCATGCAGACCGGCTATGATCTTAGACAGCACACGGATCGGGTTGATCGCCGGGCCACCGAACAAGCCGGAGTGCAGGTCTTTGCTGGCGGCTTTTATGGTGATCTCTTCACTCATCATCCCGCGCAGTCCCGTACAGATGGCGGGAGTGTCGCGGTCCCACATTGAGGTGTCACAGACTAGCGCCGCCGCCGCGCGCAACTCATCCGCGTTCGCATCCAAAAACGCGGGCAAGCTGGGCGAGCCGCTTTCCTCTTCGCCCTCAAGAAATACCGTGATCCGCACAGGCAGTTTGCCTGTGACCGTTTTCCAAGCCCGGCATGCCTCGACAAAGGTCATCAACTGCCCTTTGTCGTCCTGCGCGCCACGGGCTGAGATCATCTTCGTGCCATCGGGTCGCTCAACAATGCGCGGCTCAAAGGGCGGCGTCTCCCACAGGTCCAGCGGATCCGGCGGCTGCACATCGTAGTGGCCGTAAAACAGGAAGCGCGGCGCATCCGGCCCCGCATCATTGTTATGCCCCACCACCATCGGATGCCCGGGCGTATCGCGCAGTTCAGCGTCAAATCCGATGCTGCGCAAATCCGCCGCCATTGCCTCAGCAGCCTCACGGCATTGCGGTCTATAGGCCGGATCGGTCGAAATCGACTGAATGCGCAGAAGCGTGAACAACCGCTCCAAGGCATGATCGGCATCTCCATCAAGTTGATCAAGTACCTTGTCGAGCGCCATTCCGTGCCTCCTTTTCGAGTGTCTGGTAAGAATTTCATCAGCCTGTAGAGCGAAATCACTCTGGCGTTAAGCTGTTTCTGATGCTCGAGCTCTGAACGACGCATAAGTCGTCGCTCAATTGTGGCTGTTTTATAATATTCGACGCTTCGGCGGCGCAACCATAGGCTTGCTGCCCTTCACGGGGTAAGAGGTTGAGATGACACAGATTGACTGGCCCCTGCCCGACGTGGCCACCCGCCTGCTGGGCGTCGTTAGCTACCTCTTCACCGCCGGCCCCGTGCTGAAAGACGGCGACACGCTGGGCGTGAGCGAAGATGAGCGGGTTCGGATAACCTTCTCGCAAGAGACTATGCGGTTGGTTTTGGACTACGAAAGGCAAACGGATCATGAGTGAAGCATACGAATTAACGCGCGAAGAGATTGATGCGATGTTTAATCGGTATCGTGTTCCCGCGATCCTGTTGATGAAAACGGCGACGGCGGATGGTCCGGGTGCGCCGGGGTGCTATTACGGTGGTCAACCGACCCTGCCGCCAGAGATTGAATGGCCGTGGTTTCGAAGCAATGAGTATGATGGCGCGGTCGCCTCGGATTTCAGCGTGCCGATGCAGTTTTTGATGCAGATGGATTTGCGTTGCGTTCCACGCCTTGTGGACGGGCCAAAGCTGCCTGAATCCGGGACGCTGTTCTTCTTTTTCGATCAGATTCTCGGCCCGGCCGCCGGATATTCAAATCCAGGCGACCCTTTTGTTCATTACTATCCCGGCGATGTGTCAGGTTTTCCGGAGCGGTCACAGCCTGCTTACACGCTGCCATCCCATTGGGATAGCAAACATCAATATCAGTGCACCCCCAAACGTTGGAATATGACATTCGGATTCTTGGATACGTATGATTCTGACAAATTTGAGTATGAAAATAACTATGGCGGCGATGGTTGTGAAAATGCTGCAAAATACAAGGCATTAAATCGGGAGCTACTTAGCAAAATAGTTAATTATATGGAAGGCATTCGCAGCTTAGGGCCTGTTCTTTCTTCTCAGGACGAAGGAAGTACGCACCATATTTTTGGCCGTTATGGGGGGGTATTATGGGAAAGAAAGAAATTACGAATGTTTGTGCTATTTTGAAGGCGGAGATCATGTCTTGGAATACCCGTTCGAGGATAAGTTTTCTTATTATATACTTGCGAAAGATTTAGAGGCCGCACGTTTTGAGAAAGCCTATATGATTCATGATTCATAGATCATTTGTGCAATAATTATTTAGATAGATTGGAAAAACCTGATGGCTAAAGTAAGTTTTGCAGAGGCAAATGCACGAACGCTTG
>CALFAK010000044.1 GCA_937948985.1 uncultured Neomegalonema sp.
ACCAGTGCGAGGTTTTGGCGGACTTGTGTTCCGGCATCCGGCGCAACGAGCGCCCGGCGCAGGGTGCGTTCTGCGGCATCGAGTTTACCCTCCATCGCATAGGACAGCCCTAAGTTATTGAGTGCGAACGCGTTGTAGGGCTGGGCTTTCAGCGCGAGTTGGTACTCGGCCTGTGCCATCTGGTGCTTTTCGGCGCGGTCAAAGGCGACGCCCATCGCCGAGTGCAAACGCGCGGCGCGATCCGGCGTCACATCGGGAGCGGCGGCAAGGCGTTCGATCAGCACGACACCATCGCGCAGACGACCAGAGGCGATCATGGTTTTCGCCAGTTCCTCGGTCAGGTCGGCATGATTTGGGTTGTCACGCAGGGCTTGGCGCAACATACGCTCGGCATCCTCGTGACGGTCAATTGTTCGCAGGTTTGCGGCCATGCGGGTGACATATGTCATGTTGGTCGGCTCAATAGAGGCAAGGTGCGACCAGTGTTTCGCGGCGGTTTCGTATTCACGGTTTTGCTCGGCGAACTGGGCCGCTGACTCAAGGAAGACGACCGGGTTATCCTCTTTGGACAGACCGCTGGGGACCGCGTCGGTTTTCTCGCCCGTGAAGAATTTGGCAAATTGCGATTGTGATGGCGGTTTGGATTTCAGCGGCGATGAGCTGGAAGAGGAGTTCGACCCCATAACCAGCAGCGAGTCGACCTGTCCGCACCCGGCCATCATGGCGACAAGAGATACTGCCAGCAGTTTTTTCGCGAAAACGGCGCTATGCATCCTGATATTTCCTTGAACCTTGGGGTCGGGCCGATTCATATCGGCGCATTTGCGGAAATAATGGCTCACTAGGGTGACTACCCGGTTAATGAAGGATTTTACGATGAGCGGTGAATTGGACTTGGGTGCGCTGTTACGAACGGTATCGGCGAGACTGGTCGATGGGGTGTTCGTTTTTGCGACTATACCCGATGATGCCGTGCCCGATGGGATCGCGCCGCGTATGATGTTTCGGGAGGCGGAGGGAACGACGCTGATCCTGCGGCAATCGGAGGCGGAGGCCGCCGGATTGGTATATGAGTTCCCGTGCCGGATGATCACGCTGGATGTGCATTCATCATTGGAGGCGGTTGGTTTCATTGCGTATATCGCAACCGCGTTGGCTGAAAAAGGGATGGGTGTGAATCCGGTATCGGGTTTTTATCACGATCATTTGTTCGTGCCGGACGGACGCGAGCAGGATGCGTTGCGCGTGATCGAACAGATTGCCGCAGATGTCGCAGGTTGAGGCTGTGTCGCGCTGAAAAGAAAGCCACGCTGTTGGTTTAAATTTACGTGTTAACGCTTTAGGTTCGGCCATACGGCACGATCAATATTCTTTTACCCCGCAGGGAGCCTGCTTTGGATTTCCATCACGTTACTTTTGCCCCGAATGCGCACGCTGATAAGGCAACGCCGATTAGGGCAATAACATCAGATGTTTTCACCACTTGGATGGAAACCGCGCCACCCGCGCAATCGGCGTGGGTGCTTGCCAACCGTTTTGAGGCGGGGCGGGGCGACTGGATTGCGATTCCCGGTGACGATGGCCGGATTTCTCTGGTGCTGTTCGGCATGGGGTCGGGTGGATTGGAGGGGCTGGATTCGCGCATATTCGGCGGACTGCCGCAAAACCTTCCGACGGGCATTTATACGCTGACCGGGCTGGCATCGGTTGAGGAATACGAGCGCGCGACACTTGGCTGGATGCTGGGGTCATACCAGTTTACGAAATACCGCTCGCAAGGCTCGCTGCCATCGCAATTGCTTGCCCCAGAGGGCGTGGATGTGGCGCGGGTCGAGCGCCTTGTTGCCGGGGTGACGCTGGCGCGTGATTTGATCAACACGCCAACCGAGGAGATGGGACCGGCTGATCTGGAAAATGTCGTGCGTGGTGTTGCCGAAGTCTATGGCGGCATTGTGAAAGCCGCCGTGGGCGATGCGTTGCTGGATCAGAATTTCCCGCTCATTCATGCGGTTGGCCGTGCGGGATCACAGGAGCCGCGCCTGATCGAGATGCGTTGGGAAGGGCCGGAGGCCGTGAACAGCATCACGCTGGTGGGCAAAGGTGTGTGCTTTGATACCGGTGGGTTGGACGTCAAGCCATCCGCCGGAATGCTGATCATGAAAAAGGATATGGGCGGGGCCGCGTGTACATTGGCGCTGGCGCAGATGATTATGGATGCCAATCTGCCTATTAAGCTGCGATTACTGATCCCGGCGGTGGAAAACAGCATATCTTCCAACAGCTTTCGGCCCGGTGACGTATTCACGTCACGCAAAGGCATTACGGTTGAGAACCGGAACACTGATGCGGAGGGGCGGCTGGTGTTGGCCGATGCGTTGACAGAGGCGGCGAGTGAGAACCCCGATCTGATCGTTGATATGGCGACGTTGACGGGGGCCGCACGGGTGGCGCTGGGCGCGGATTTGCCGCCATTCTATTGTTCTAATGATGATCTTGCCGCTGATATTGTCACGGCTGGTGATGCGATGGGTGACCCGGTTTGGCGCTTGCCGCTGTATGCGGGCTATGAGCGCGATATCCGCTCCAGCATTGCCGATATTACGAATGCTCCGGCGGGGGGGATGGCGGGGTCGATCACGGCGGCGCTGTTCCTGCAACGCTTTGTTGAACACGACAGCCCGTGGGTGCATTTTGATATTTACGGATGGTGCCAGCGTGCGCGGCCCGGTCGGCCGGAAGGGGGAGAATGTCACGCGGCGATGGCAATGTATAAAGTGATTGAGGACCGTTGTGGTGCAAAAACCTGATCCGCGTCTAACGCCCGCACGGGGCGATGTGGCGGCTGCGGCGCTGAAAGGTAAAGTGGAGGCCGGGCGTTTTGTTGAGCCGCGTCCGATGACTGTGGCGGCGGCGGTGGCACCATTGAAGGGGGCGGCTGAACCCTATGGGCCGCTGGATTCCTCGCTGCTGTTCGGGCAGCATTTCGATGTCTATGACACGCGCGACGGCTGGTCTTGGGGGCAGGCTGTGTCTGATGGCTATGTCGGTTATGTGCCGGAGGCGACGTTGGCGGACGGGGCGTTGCCGTCAAACCACGTGGTCGCGATGCCGATGACGCATCTTTACGCCGAGCCGAGCATCAAAACCGAACCTGTGGGGATGCTGTTCATGAACTCTGCTGTACAGGTTGAGGCAGAGGACGGGGTGTTTGTGCGGCTGCCGGGCGGCTTATACGCGCATCGTTCGCATTTGTCGGATGAAAGCGCTGCGGATTTCGTTGCAATCGCGCGGATGTTTTTGCACGCGCCTTACCTTTGGGGCGGGAACTCGGTTCAGGGGATCGATTGTTCGGGGTTGGTGCAGGCCGCGCTGATGCGGGCGGGGCGGGACTGCCCGCGCGATTCCGATATGCAGGAGGCGATGCCGAGCGTGGCGGTCGATCCCGATGGGCCTTTGCAGAAGGGTGATCTGGTGTTCTGGAAGGGGCATGTTGGGATTATGGTCACGGGGGCAAAGCTGCTGCACGCGACGGAGTACACACTCCGCGTGATTGAGGAGCCGTTCAAAGCCGCCCGCAAACGGATCGCGGCGGCGGGGCTTGAGGTGACGAGTGTAAAGCGGTTGGGGTGACGGCCTGATGGCAGTGAGACGCAACTGGACAGCGCCTGAGGTGCGAGCGGCTTTGGCGCTTTACCTCGTAACGCCCTTCGGTAAGTTTCATAAAACAAACCCTGCCGTGATTTCGCTTGCAGGCAAGATCGGGCGCACCGCGTCTGCGGTTGCCTTGAAGTTGAGCAATCTTGCCGCATTGGATGACAGCTTGCCCCAAAAAGGCATGGCGAATGCCAGTGCAATGGATCGGGAAGTTTGGGCAGAATTTTTGTCCGACCCAGACTTTGTGCTGCGGGCGTCCAATGACGCATACCTCCAGCCGGGGGAGTCTTTCGACGGACATAGCCTTCGCGAAGGGACGGACCGGATCGTGGAGACCACCGCGCGGGCGGGGCAAAGCTATTTTCGCGATATGATCCTGACCTCATACAGCGCGCGCTGTGCCCTGACAGGAATTGAGGAGCCGAAACTGCTGGTGGCGAGTCACATTGTCGGATGGGCGGAGGATACCGGACATCGCCTGAATCCGCGCAACGGCATTTGCCTGAACGCGTTGCATGACAAGGCGTTTGACCGGCACCTGATCACGTTTGACGAGCGGTTCGAGATGGTGATTTCAGACACAATGCCACGCACAGCGCGGGAGCGTTTAGGCGAGGTCAGGGTGTTGGAGATGCCCGCGCGGTTTTTGCCGGATCAAAACCTGCTTGAGCGTCATCGTGCGGTATTCCATGATTTGCAGGTCAGCACGGGTGGTTAGTATTTTACTGAAGAATGCTAAGCCAAACATCGCTTCACGGTTTTGACAGCAAGATTGAGCGCCGTTGTGGATCGCAATTGATATGATGGTGATCAACGGGCGTTCTTTTGTGGTCCGATCGCTCTGGAAGAGGGACAGCTTTATGCGCATGACACTCAGACACCGGTTTTCGCTGCGGAAATTTTGCCGTGCTTTCGCGTTGCTCGCATTGCTCAGTCCGACCGTCGCTTTCGCATGGCAGATTGATGCGTCGCGCAGTGTGGTGACGTTCAGTTATGAGGAGGATGGGAAGGCGCAAAGCGGCACGTTTGACCGTGTCGGTGGCACGATCACGCATATCAAAGGCTTTGAGCACAACAGCAAAGCTGATCTGAAAGTTGAAACCGCCAGCCTTGATTTGGGCGATGCTCTGCGCGAGGGGGTTCTGGCAACAGGGCCGTGGCTGGACAGCGCGGCGCATCCGCACGCGGTGTTCTCGCTGGATCGCCTTAGACCTTTGGGGGGCAATGAATATGAGGCGACAGGCAGCTTGCGGATTAAAGACAGGACATTGCCGTTCAGCTTTCCGCTGCGTCTGGAAGATAACGGGCAAGAAGCGCGGGTGCGCGGCGGGCTGACCTTTAAGCGAACGGATTTCAATCTGCGCGATGTGGTGCTGGAAAGTTTTGTTGCGATTGGCGACACGATCCGTATCGATTTTGACATTCGCGCATTTCAGGGGCGGCATACGCGCAGCTGAAAATAATGACAGCCGGGTTTGCCAATTCGCCCGGGCGGCTATCTTATAGGTCATATCGTTATTCCCGATCCTGACAGGAGTTATCGAGATGAATGCCCCTTTCTATAACCGCCGTTCTTTCCTCGCTGGTGGCGCCGCGCTGTTGAGTGCGCCGATGGGCCTGGTTGCGCAGGCGAGTACCGCATTTGCGCCGACGCAGACCATGCGCGGGGGGAGCAATAATTACAGCCCCAACGCGCCGATGGTTGAGAAGCTGGGGGAAGGTTTTCTGATGTCCGGTACTGTCCTGAAAGCGGGAACGGGAGAACCGTTGCAGAATGTGCGCATCCAGATTTGGGCGGCAACGACGCTGGGCGGGGAGCGGGAGCCGCGCAACCACGGCAGTGTTCTGACCGATGCGCAAGGGGCGTATCGCCTTGAAATGCCGCAGATTGTACCGAATTTCGGCCAAGCGCACGCGCATCTGGCATATGATGATAAAGCCTTCAAGACCGTCTTCCTGCGCCCCGTAATGGACAGCCCGCGCGATACGAGTTTGCGCGCCGACTTTATCCTCGCGCCGGCCTGACGCGGCCCGGATGCGGGGCGTTTTGATCTGGGCGGCGCTTGCTTGCGCGATGATTGTGCCGTTCGGGGTTGCGGTGGTGAATCCGCTGCTGGCGTATCGTGCGCCTGTCTATATCGCGTCGGGTTTTGCGGGGATTGCGGCGCTGGCATTGTTGCTGGCGCAGCCGTTATTGGCGGCGGGATATTTGCCGGGGCTGCATCCGGCGCGGGCGAGAAGGGTGCATAAGTGGATCGGGATCGGGATTATTGCGGCGGTGGTGCTGCATATCGGCGGGCTTTATCTGACCAGTCCGCCCGATACGATGGATGCGCTATTGTTGGTCTCGCCGACGCCGTTCTCGGTTTACGGGGTCATCGGGCTGTGGAGTCTTGTACTGACGGGAGTGCTGGTGGCGGTGCGTTTGCGGATGCGGCCCGCCCTGTGGCGGGTGACGCATAACGTGCTGGCGGCTGTGGTTGTTGGCGCAAGCGTGGTTCATGCGCTGATGATCGAGGGGACGATGGGCGCGGGATCGAAGATTGTGCTGTGCGCGCTAGTCGTGCTGGCCGGTGCTGTCGCGATAATCCATCTGCGGGTGGTAAAGCCTATGCGGCGGAATAAGGCGAAGGCGGGCTGAAAAAAACCGTGCTTTGACCCGACGCTTATCCACCGATAAACCCTTGTACGGGTAATAACAAAAAATGTTTTGGCGCGATTTCCGAGTCGCGAAGTGGCCCCACTTCGCTCGAAATCGCTCGATGCTGAAAACAGGAGACGGGCAGTATGCGTAAGGTTTTGATGAGCGCGCTTTGTGCGCTGGCGATGAGTGGCGGGATCGGTGCTGCCTATGCACAGTCCGAAACGCCTGAGATCACGCAGGCGCAGGCGTATGAGTTCGAGCGCTGGAAGGCGGATTTCCGAGCTGAGGCGTTGGCGCAAGGGATAGCGCCGCAGGTCTATGATAACGCGATGCGCGGCGTGACGCTGAACGCCAAAGTCATCTCGTTGGATGGCCGTCAGCCTGAATTTTCACGGCCCATCTGGAAATACCTTGAAAGCGCGGTGTCCGAGACGCGGGTGGCGAACGGGCGCAAGAAGCTGGCGGCGATGGGGCCGGTGATGCAAGCGATTCAGCAACGCTATGGCGTTGATGCGCAGGTTGTGCTGGGTATTTGGGGGCTGGAGAGCGCTTACGGGGCGTTTTACGGCGATTATTCGGTGATCCGCTCGCTGGCGACGCTGGCATGGGAAGGGCGGCGCGAGAAGTTCGCCAAGGAGCAGCTGATCTCAGCCCTGCGCATCCTGCAACGCGGCGACATTAGCGCGGAGCGGATGCGCGGGTCTTGGGCGGGTGCGATGGGACATACGCAGTTCATCCCGACCAGCTTTGAGGCTTATGCGGTTGATTTCACGGGCGACGGGCGGCGCGATATCTGGTCTGACGATGCCCATGATGCGTTGGGCAGTGCGGCGAACTACCTGGCGCGGCATGGCTGGCGTCTGGGTGAACCTGCCTATGCGATTGTCCGTGTGCCGCGCAGTGTCGATTATTTTGAGCTGACCGCGAAAAACAAGAAGCCTGTCAGCTATTGGGCGGGCCGTGGCGTAACGCGGGCGGATGGCGGGCCGTTGCCAAACCTGGGCGAGGCAGCGATTGTGCTGCCCGCGGGCGCGCGGGGTCCGGCGGTGATGACGTTTCACAATTTCGGGGTGATCCGCAAATATAACAACGCGACCAGCTATGCGCTGGGTGTGGCGCATTTGGGTGAACGGATACTGGGCGCGCCGCCGCTGAACCTGTCATGGCCCGAAGACGACCGCCCGCTGGGCCGGACCGAGCGCAAGACGTTGCAGGAGCGGCTGACGGCGCTGGGGTTTGATACGGATGGTGTTGACGGAATTTTGGGGCCGAACAGCCGCAAAGCGATCCGCAATTTCCAACGCTCACGCGGGTTGCCTGCTGATGGCTATGCGTCCGAGGCGCTGCTGACACGGGTGCAGCAGGCGGCAACGGGGACCGAGCCGTTGGGTCGTGGACAAATCGCGGCGATCCAGAATGCGCTCAACGCGCGGGGATTTGATGCGGGTGTCGCCGATGGCGTGGCCGGACCGCGCACACGCGCGGCAATTGCGGCATTTCAGCGGGCCTACGGCTATCAGGTGGACGGGCAGGCGAGTGTGGGATTGTTGGGGGCGTTGGGGGGGTAAAAGGGCGTGATTGCTCGTGAATTTGATGTGTAGCCACACTAATAGTTTTCTGTATCTGTCGTTCGTGTTAAGTTTCCTCAACATCGGATAAGGGGATATCAGTAATGCAAACAGAAATGATCTCTGAAGCCACACGCGGCAAAATTGATGGTATTTTGCGTGGTGAGCTTGCTTCTTATCTCGTAGATGGGCCGCATGGCAGGATCGAATTTCATATAGAAAATGACTCTGACGGTGATCCGATGATTGTAATCGATGTGCATTATAATCAGCGAGGCGAGCCGTTGTCTGGTGCTAAACTCAACCGTTTGTTGGTGCGCGTTAGGGATGAATTGCTTCAAACGGGAGATAGCCGTTTTCCACATATCCGGCATCGTTTTGCGAACGGTCAGAGATTTCAGAGGGTTTAAATAGTGCCCAATAATGTAGACCTTTTAGCTGTCGCCAAAACCCTTGCTGCTGCTGAAAATGCAAATGATTTACACTTTTCGCGTTCAATAAGCACAACATATTACGCAGTTTTCGAAACATTGCGATCTGAATGCAGCGCATTACTATTGGGGTTAGAGCACGACCTTTCCAGAGCGAGAGCGCATGTAGAGCGTAGTATAGGGCACAAAGAAGCGAAAAAACGATGTAAATCCTGCGCTTCTAACGGTGAGTTCCCAACCGAAATACGTGAGTTTTCCGACACTTTTGCCTCACTTTATGAAGAACGTATCAAGGCGGATTATGATCGTCCTGTTACTTTCACCAAGGAAGATGCAGAGAGTTGGATAAGCCGTGCAACGTCTGCGATAGAATCTTTGAATAATTCTGATGAAAAACATCGACGTGCGTTCGTAGCATGGGTGTGTTTCGATCCGCGTGAGCAGTAATGTTTCAATCTACCTTTGGCTTGGTCGACTCAGGAAGCAAACCCTATGGAATATCGCAAACTTGGGCGTTCTGACATTTCGGTCAGTGCGTATTGTCTCGGCTCGATGACGTGGGGGACACAGAACTCTGAAGCGGAGGGCCATGCGCAGATTGATGCGGCGATGGATGCCGGGATCGATTTTATCGATACCGCCGAGATGTACCCGACGACGCCGCTGTCGAAAGAGACGCAGGGTCGGACTGAGGAGATTTTGGGGACTTGGGTACGCGATAATCCGGCCAAGCGCGGCGATGTGGTGATTGCGACCAAGGTTGTCGGCGATGGATATCAGGCGATCCGCGACGGGGCGCCGATCTCAAAAGCGACGATTACGGAAGCGGTTGAGGGGAGCCTGAAGCGGCTGCAAACGGATTATATCGATCTGTATCAACTGCACTGGCCCAATCGCGGGTCGTACCATTTTCGCAAATGGCACAAATTCGACCCGACCGGGCAGGACCGTGCCACGGTGAAGGATGATATTGCGGAGACGCTGGAGGCGCTGGTCAAAGCGGGCAAGGTGCGCACGGTCGGATTGTCGAACGAGAGCACATGGGGGGACAGCGCAGTTTCTGTCGATCGCCGAGGCGAACGGCTGGCCGCGTGTGGTTTCGACGCAGAATGAGTACAGCTTGCTTTGCCGCGTGTTTGACCTCGATTTTGCCGAGCTGTCACATCATGAGGATGTCGGATTACTGGCGTTCTCGCCACTTGCGGCGGGGATTTTGACGGGGAAGTATCAGGGCGGGGTGACGCCGGATGGCTCGCGCAAATCGATCAATGGTGATCTGAGTGGTCGTTGGACGGAACGGGTTGAGGCGGTGGTTGATCGCTATGCGGGGGTGGCCGAGAAGCACGGGCTGAATCTGGTGCAGATGGCGCTGGCGTTCTGTGCGCAGCGGCCCTTTATGACCTCGGTGATCTTCCGGGGCGACGACGATGGAGTAGCTGTCCGTGGCGCTGGGCGCGGCGGAGGTGACGCTGTCGGAAGACGTGCTGGCGGATATCCACGCGGTGTATAAGGCGCATCCGATTCCGATGTGATCCGGGCGGCCAAAGCATAAGCGGCCCCCGGGTGGTGAACTTTCCACCCGGGGGCCGTATTTTTGGTCATGTGTTTCATCGATCAACTGATCGCAGTTAACTTCAGCCGAAAAGCTGCGCGTTCGCGTCGAATGTCAGAAGATCCGCGATTGAGGTGACAGACCCTGTGCCCTGACCCGCAAAGACGAGAAGCGTGCCGGATGCCATAATGATGTCGACATTGTTGCCCGCGCCATTGTCGATAATGGTGCTGGCCGCATCGAACTCGTCCACCAGAGTGCCATTGGCGTTTGTATCGACAAGACCGATCATTTGCAGATCGTTGAGTGACCCGTTCCAAGCCTGGAACACCTGAGTGTCCTGATCGGCGTTATAGTCAAACTGGAACGTATCGATCCCGCCGCCACCGTAAAGGAAGTCCTGAAGAACGTCGCCGTTCTTGTTGGTGTTGGTCGAAGCGATGATCAAATCGTTGCCAGTGCCGCCATTGATGAGGTCTGCCGCACCATCAGCACCCGTAATCGTGTCGTTCCCGCCGCCGCCCGTCAACTGGTTACGGTTGGTTTGGGTATCGCCGCCGCCGATGGCGGTGATCATGTCACTGCCGATGCCACCCTCAATGATGTTCTGGCCGCGCGCTTCGGCAGCCGCAGATGCGGCGAAGATTTCGCCTGTGATCGTATCGTTGCCATTACCACCGTCGATGTTGTTGATCGCGGTTGATGCGGCATCCCCTTGGGTGATTTGAACACCGGAATAGATGGTATCGGTATTCAACCCGCCATCGATGTCAACATTGATCGTGGCAGTTCCGGTGCTGGAGAGTGCGGCGACAATGCTGTTGATATTGTCCTGACCACCGCCACCATTGATGTCAGCTGTGGCGGATGAATCGCCAACGGCGTTCGCGCCGATATCATTATCGATGGTGTCGCCGCCGAAGCCGCCAATAACATTAGCGGTATAGTCAATGGTTGACGCCGACCCGTTCGAGATCATGTTGGATGTGATATCATCGTTTGCACCGCCGCCATCGATATTATGGGTGCCGATGATATTCGAGTCTTCCCCGAAGGTGGAATTGGCGAATGTGAAGGCGTCTATCGTATCAAGGCCAAAGCTGCCGGACAGATCGATTATCCCCTCAGAAGTGCCGCCGGAATTGCCGCCCAACAGACCAACTGCCCCGGACACATTGTCATTGCCGCCGCCACCATTTGCGATCGAGTGACTGAAGCCGATTTCAGTGAAACCGGAATCCTGTGTAACGGCGCGAACGGTATCGCCGCCTCTTCCGCCGTCCGCTCGCGCCAAGGCGTTGCCATTGGTAATCGCGCCGGACTGAGCCGAAACCGTAACACTGTCGTTGCCGTTCCCGCCGAATGCCTGCGATGACACGTCCACATTCCCGGTCGCGCCGCCGGTTGCGGTTCCTGAAATTGTTGCGTCAATCACATCGTCAGCGTCACCGCCGGTGAAAATACCGTTGAGCACATTGTCCAGACCGCCAGTCGTGTCGACTTTGACATCTGCGGTAAGTTCATCACCGCCATCGCCGCCCGCTTGAAAGATCGTGTTGGTTTCCGTGTCCCCTGATACACCGCTGATGACGAAAAGCCCTTGGCTGTCGAGTACATCCGCGCCCGCATCGCCGAAGAGGGCTGTATCCAGATGTGTGCTGTTAAGAACATCCGCGCCGTCGAGGCCGAGCAGAACATCGCCCCCTGCGGTTGAATCTAATGTGTTGTTCCCATTGGTGCCGATAATCATGATACTCTATTCCTTTGCTGATTTTAAGATACCGGCATGTAGCCGAATGCCCCACGTCATCATGTCTTATCAACCGAAAGGCGTGCGATCTGTGCCATAAAACACAGTTTTTCGGGGATTCAACAGGGAATGCTCTGCTAGAGAACTCTACTATTGGTAGTATTGAATAAAAACTGACAATGTAGTAGATTAAAAAACACTTAAATTCAAATACTTGAGTTCTTATTGTTAGCTAATTCGGCAATTTGGTGAATTGAAAGTATATCGTTATCCGGCAAATAGTATTTGGTTGTCTGTATGTGTTGTGCATCTGGTGCGTGTTGTTGCTTGTGATTCGATCTTCAGACAAATTTTTTGCGCGCGGCGAGGCAGGGGCGCTGGTGATGCGGCGGATGGGTGAAGGCAGCGCGATTGCGCTTGATCCGCCGGGGATTCCGGTGGTGGTAACGGATATGTCGCCGCTGGTCGTTGATTGACGGAAGTGTAAGCGCCGCCCCGAAAAAGGGCGGCGTTTTCGATTCAAGACGTGTGATGCACCTCGGCTTGGCCGTAGACGGGCGTTGGGATGCCCGCTTGGCGCGCTTTGATCTGGAGCGCGAGGAATTGGGAGTAGTGGCGGGATTGGTGCAGGTTGCCGCCGTGGAACCACAGGGCTTCCTGCGCATTCGGCTTCCACATATTGCGCAATTCGCCTTCCCACGGGCCGGGGTCTTTGGTCGTGCCGGAGCCGAGTCCCCAGCATTTGCCGACTTTGTCCGCGACTTCCTGCGAGATGATTTCCGCCGCCCAGCCGTTCATGGAACCATAGCCGGTGGCGTAGACGACCAGATCAGCCTCGAGTTCCGAGCCGTCATCAAACTGCACCGCGTTTTCGGTAAGGCCCGTGATTTGTGCGCCGCTTTTGAGTTTGATCTTGCCATCGGCGACCAGTTCTGACGCGCCGACATCGATGTAGTAGCCGGAGCCGCGCCGCAGATACTTCATAAAGAGGCCGGAACCATCCTCGCCGAAATCGAGCATGAAGCCCGCTTTTTCGAGGCGGTCGTAGAGGTCTTTATCGACCTTGGCCATTTCCTCGTAAACCGGGATGTGGAAGCCGTGCATGATCTTGTAGGGCACAGAGGCGAAGATGAGGTCGGCCATGTGGTGGTCAATACCGTTCGCCACGGCTTCCTCAGAATACAGCCCGCCGAGCGCCAGTTTCATCAGCGTTTCCGACTTGGCGATATGGGTGCTGGAACGCTGCACCATCGTGACGTCGGCTCCGCCCTCATATAGCGCGGCGCAGATGTCATGGGACGAGTTGTTCGAGCCGATCACCACGACTTTCTTGCCTTTATAGGCGTCGGGGCCGGGGTGTTGGCTGGAGTGTTGTTGCTCGCCCTTGAAAACATCTTGTCCCGGCAAGGTCGGGATATTGGGGCGGCCTGACATGCCTGTGGCGAGCACGAGTTGTTTGGGGCGCAGCGTTACTTTTTCGCCGTTGCGATCGACCTCAACCGTCCATTCGCCTGTGGCCTCGTCATACTTGGCGCTCTGGCAGGTCGATTGGGTCCAGTAGTTCAGCTCCATGATTTTGGTGTAGCTTTCCAGCCAGTCGCCGATCTTGTCTTTGGGCGAGAACACGGGCCAGTGATCTGGGAAAGGGATATAGGGCAGGTGGTCGTACCAGACGGGGTCGTGCAGGGCCAAAGACTTGTAGCGTTTGCGCCAGCTGTCACCGGGGCGCTCGTTTTTCTCGATGATGATGGTAGGGACGCCGAGACGCTTGAGCCGTGCGCCCATTGCGATGCCGCCTTGCCCGCCGCCGATAATCAGGCAGTAGGGTTGCTCCTCGTAACCCATCTTCGCCGCTTCCTCTGCACGGCGTTCGGCATAGGTGAGCGGATCTTTGTCCTTGCCGTGCTTGACGCCTTCGGGACGGGTCGGGCCTTTGGGTTCCTCATGGCCTTTGAGTTCGACCATCGTGGTCAGCAGGGTCCAGCATTTTGCGCCTTGCAAGCGGATATGGCCGCGCCCCCGTGCGACGGCGGTTTCAAAGTCAAACCATGCTTCGGTGACGCCATCGGCTTCGGTGGCTTCCCCGGCGATTTTCCAGTCTGAAGGCTTTGTTGATCCCAGCGTGCTTTCCAGCATGGCGCGGATTTCGCCCCGGCTTTCCTGTGTGGTGATGTTCCACGTGAAGCTGACGAGGTCGCGCCAATAGCACTCATCGGCGAACATGCCGACCGCCGCGTCTATATCGCTCGCGGCGAGGGCTTTGCCGAAATCTTCGAGCCATTGGCTGACCCGTGTTGTTGCAGGGTTTTCGATTATTGCACCGTCTGGCATGGTCTCTCCTCCCTATTCGCGCCCGTTTCGGGCATCATTACGTTAGGTGAGCCTATCGCAGATTGAGCGATTGCCAAGGTGAAAAGCCTAAGAGAAGAGTGAGAGCGTTTCACTCTTTGCCATGCCGCAATCGTAGTGGCCGGGAATGTTGCAGGCGAATTCAAGCTCGCTTTTCGTGTTGAAGGTCCAGACGACTTCGGCGGTTTCGCCCGGTTCCATCAGCGGGGAATTCGGCGCCATTCACCGCTGCAATCCCGCCTCCAACGCCCGCAGCCGCGCGTAGACCGGGTCGATGTCGTAGTCAGGGCCGACGACATGGCCCTCGCCGTCGAGGATCGCACGCTGTAATGCGCCGACCTTGCCGTCCAGCAGGGTGAAGGCGCGGTTTGTCTCGGTGATCCAGCGCGGGTCTTCGGAACCGACGGCCAAAAGGATGGCGTAGTCGCGCCAGGCAGCAGGCACTGTCGCGTTGACCATCGCGCCTGGCATGGTGAGGATGCCGCGAAATGCTTCCGGCGCGGCCTGTGCAAAACGGAAGGCGGCGCGTCCGCCATTGGAGACGCCGGAGACGATGCCGCGCCCGCTGATCGGTTCGTCTTGATAGAGCGCGCGCATCATGGCGCGGATATCGCTGTCGGAGAATTGGTGGTAAAGTTGCTGCGGCGGACCGACGGGCAGGATCACGTGGTGATCGCGGTAATGCTGTCGCGGGGTGTAGATGTTGTCGTAATACTCAACGATGCCACGATTGGCATCACCGCCGCCAAAGCCGAGCAGGAACGGTTTCTTCGTGCCGGCATCGGGGGCATAGCGGATTAAATAGTCAAGCGTGCGGTCGTTGAATCTGAGGCGTTTTAATGCGGTCGCGTTTTGCGCGTTCAGACTTTGAATACCCGCAAAAGAGGTGAGGGTGGCGAGTAAAATGCGGCGATCAATCATCGGTTCCTCCAGCGGTATTAACCGTCACTTTAACCGCATTGTAATGGCATCATTATGGTTCGTTATTGGCACCACACTAACACGCATCGTTCGGACTTATGGCACTATAAATCACCGTTTCGCACGTTCACGGTTGCCGGATTTATCTTTGGCGGGATAGCGTGGTCGCGTAACCATGAGCGAGAATCCTATGTCAAACCTGACCGTCATCGACCATCCGCTAATCGAGCATAAGCTGACCTTGATGCGCGAGAAAACCGCCTCAACCGCCAGTTTCCGCCGCCTTTTACGCGAAATATCGATGTTACTGGCTTACGAGCTGCTGCGCGATTTGAAGATGGAAGAGGTTGATATTGAAACCCCTGTCGCACCGATGAAGGCGCGGAAGATTCAGGGTAAAAAGCTCTGTTTTGTATCAGTTTTACGCGCCGGAGACGGACTATTGCAGGGGTTGCTGGACCTTGTTCCGGTGGCGCGTGTGGGGCATATCGGGCTGTATCGCGACCCGAAAACACTGCAGCCGGTCAGCTACTATGGCAAATTGCCCGACAATATGGATCAACGCACGACCGTTGTGGTTGATCCGATGCTGGCCACGGGCGGCTCCGCTGCGGCGGCGGTGGCCGAGGTGAAGAAGGCCGGAGCGCGGGACGTGCGGTTTCTGGCGCTTTTGGGCGCGCCGGAGGGGGCGGAGGCCTTTCATGCGGCGCACCCGGATGTGCCGGTATTTCTGGGGGCGATGGATGAGCGGTTGAACGAGAAAGGCTATATAATTCCGGGGCTTGGCGATGCCGGGGACCGATTGTTCGGCACTAAATGAGCGGTCCGGCGGGTAAATTCGTCACCGGATCGGTTCTGCGCCACATCGTCATTATGGCTTCCAGCTCCGGCGCGGGGCTGTTGGCGATTTTCCTTGTTGATTTAGCGGACCTCTATTTCATCTCGCTGCTGGGGCATGACGCCCTTGCGGCGGCGGTGGGATATGCGGGTACATTGTTGTTTTTCTTTACTTCTATCAGTATCGGCCTTGCCATCGCGATGGGTGCATTAACGGCGCGGGCACTGGGCGCGGGGGATGAGGCGCGGGCGCGGGAAGTCGCGGGGTCGGTTTTCGCGGTCACCGTGGTGATCGGTGTTCTGTCGACGATCTCTATGCTGGTCTTTGGCCCCGCTTTATTGACCATGCTGGGTGCGCAAGGGGCGGCTCATGAATATGCGGTTTCCTTCCTGCGGATTGCCGCTTTCGGAACGCCGTTTTTGATGCTCGGCATGTCGGGAGGCTCGGTTTTGCGCTCTCACGGCGATGCGCGACGGGCCATGACGACGACTTTATCAGCGGCAGCGATCAACGCCATTCTCGATCCATTATTGATCTTCACCGCCGGATTGGGGCTGGAGGGGGCGGCGATTGCGACGGTGATTGCCCGCATCACGCTGGCCATCGTTGCGTGGCGACCGATTATGAGCAGGTATGATGGCCTCGCCAAGCCTTCGATTGCCAGTATTCGTGCGGACATTGGTCCGGTCTTCGGCATCGCCGGGCCTGCGATCCTGACCAATGTGGCGACTCCGGTCGGGTTCGCTTTTGTCACGCGCATGATTGCGGAATTCGGAACGCAAGCGGTGGCCGGATATGCCGTTATTGGCCGCCTGACACCGTTCGCTTTTTGCCTGATCTTCGGGCTTTCCGGTGCTGTCGGGCCGATTGTGGGGCAGAATTTCGGGGCGGAGCGGTACGATCGCGTCCGTGAAGCGCTGCGTATGGCGCTTGGTTTTGTCGCGGTTTACGTCGTGACCGTGGCGCTGGTTTTGTTTCTGCTGCGTGAGCCGATTGCGGGGCTGTTTAACGCGACTGGCGATGCAAAAGATCTTCTTTTGCTGTTTTGTGGTCCGTTGGCGCTGGCATTCTTCTTCAATGCGGCACTTTTCACAACCAATGCGGCTTTCAATAATTTGGAGCGCCCGCTTTATTCAACCGCGCTGAACTGGGGGCGGCATACGTTGGGTACGATCCCATTTGCATGGCTGGGCGCAAGGTTTTACGGGGCTGAGGGTGTCTTGGTGGGCCAATATGCCGGAGGTGCGATTTTCGCATTGCTGAGTATTTGGCTGGCAAAACGCCTTGTTGACGGGCACGAAAACGGAAATCCGCCGCGTATGGTTGGTTCAATTCTGGCTTATGGCCGTTCCGCGCAATGGCCGTTCAGTAATTGGAGACCTTGACGCTGTAAGGTTAGATTCGCGCTTGTCATCGGGGTCGATGCCCGTTAGATAGCGCTTCGATGCTGCCGTGGCTCAGGGGTAGAGCACTCCCTTGGTAAGGGAGAGGTCGAGAGTTCGAATCTCTCCGGCAGCACCATTTTTGGTCTTCTTTGGACGGCGAGCCGTCCCTAAGACTTTGAATTCGTTGGGTTCATGATCTTCCTAATTTGCAACTAAATCGGGCTTGTAGCTCGATTTGTAGCCTAGTGGGAAGCGACATCAAGTACCCTTTTTCAAACAAAATCCGCCACATCCTGCAGAGGATGGTCAATTTAGATTGCAGCTTACAAGTCTTATCTAGCTTTTGGGGCGATAGCGTCCCGCCCCCTCCCAGAGACCACCCGCCACACCCCCCAAAACACCTCCCCGCTTGCCGCCTCCGCTCCACGAGCATATGTCTACCCCGACAAGTAACCCTACGCCGGAGCACGCGAGATGGCCGAGAAGAAACAACGCGCCCTGTTTGAGGAAGCGGGCACCGCACAGCCCGCCCCCGTCGCCACGCCGCCCGACCGCGAGGCGGCCAAGGCGCGGGACAGGCGCACACTGGCCCTGTGGCAGTTTGCCGTCGCCGCGCTGGTGGTGGTTATCATCGTCGTCGGCGGCCTGACCCGCCTCACGGATTCCGGCCTCTCGATCACCGAATGGAACCTCGTCACGGGCGTCCTGCCCCCCCTCAGCGAGGCGGGCTGGGCCGGCGAATTCGCCAAATACCAAACCATCCCTGAATTCAAGGAGATGAATTTCGATATGGAGATGTCGGAGTTCAAGACGATTTACTGGTGGGAGTGGGGCCACCGGATGCTGGGCCGCCTGATCGGGCTGGTTTACCTGATCCCCTTCGCCTTGTTTGCCGTGCGAAAACGCATCCCGCAGGGCTGGTTCGGCACATTGCTGCTGCCCGGTGTGATGATCGCGGTGCAGGGCGTCATCGGCTGGTGGATGGTGTCATCGGGCCTCAGCGAGCGCGTCGACGTCGCCCCCTACCGCCTCGCCGTGCATCTGGGCATGGCGTTTGCGATTTTCTCGATCCTCATCTGGAACGGCCTGCGCCTTTCCCAAGCCGAACACGAGGCCCTCGCCGCCCGCCGTCGCCGTTTTGTAGGCTTCAAAAGCATCGCCACGGGAGTTGGCATCCTCGCCTTTGTGCAAATCCTCGCGGGCGCTCTGGTGGCGGGGCTGGATGCCGGACGCGGCTACACCGATTGGCCGCTGATGAATGGCGCGTTAATCCCGCCTGAAGCCACTGAGATGACGCCGTTCTGGAAGAACTTCTTCGAAAATCCGGCGCTGGCCCAATTCGACCACCGCATCATCGGCTACGTCCTCTTCGCCGCCATAATCTGGATGTGGATGCGCAGCCGCAAGACGGGCCACGCGGCTGTCAAACGCTGGACAGACTGGGTGCTGGTCGCCGCCACGGGGCAAATGCTTTGGGGCATCCTCACCGTCCTCAACGGCGCGCCCTTGGGCTACGCGATTGTGCATCAGCTAGGTGCGGTGGTCCTGATCTTCCTCATGCTCCGCGCCCGTTTCGAGGCGGCGTACCCCGCTGAAGAAAAGATCGCCAGATCATGACAGAGGTGATCCTCGAAACCGATGCCCTGCGCGCCTTCCTCGCGGCGCAATTCCCGCAGGTGATCGATCAGGTCGTGCTGGAGGAAGTCGCCCCGATGCGCGCGCGTATGCGCCTGTTACGGGACGACCGCCACCTGCGCCCCGGTGGCACAATCTCCGGCCCGTCGATGACCCTGCTGGCCGATGTCGCCTTCTACGCCGCCATCCTCGCCATGATCGGGCCTGAGCCGCTGACGGTGACGACAAACCTTTCGTTAACCTTCCTGCGCAAGCCTGCGGATGAAGACTTGCTGTGCGACGCGCGCATCCTCAAACTGGGCCGCCGTCTGGCGAGCGGCGATTGCCTGCTCTACAGCGCCGGCGGTTCGCCTGATAAACCCGTCGCCCACGCCACCCTGACCTACGCATTGCCTTGACAATGGCCTTAGAACGGAGCGCCCCATGACAAATCCCTTCCTTGAAGACTGGTCCACACCGTTCGGCATCCCCCCGTTCGACGCGATAAAGCCCGGGCATTTTCAACCCGCCTTTGACATGGCCATCGACGAATGGCGGGCCGAGGTGGAGGTGATCGCCACCAACCCCGACGCCCCGACTTTCGACAACACCATCACCGCGCTTGAGCTGACGGGCGAACGGCTGGACCGCGTCGCGGGCGTCTTCTTCAACCTCACCAGCGCCGACACCAACGAAACCCTGCAAGATATTGAGGCATCCGTCGCGCCGGAGCTGGCCCGCAACGGGGCCGAGGTCAACATGGACCTGCGCCTCTTCGCCCGCATCGATACGCTGTTCAAGGCCCGCGCGACACTGGGCCTGACGCCGGAACAAGACCGCGTACTGGGCCTCTATCACGAAAGTTTCGCCCGCGCGGGCGCGCAGCTGGATGAGGCTGGCCGCAACCGGATGAGCGCCATCATGCAACGCCTCGCCCAACTCGGTGCGTCCTTCTCGAAAAACCTGCTGGCCGACGAGCGCGACCTTGAACTGGTCCTCGACAACCGCGAAGACCTCGACGGTCTGCCCGCGTCCCTGATCGCCGCCGCCGCCAAAACCGCCGAGGATCGCGGCAAGCCGGGTAAATTCGTCATCACCGCCAGCCGCTCCAGCATCGAACCGTTCCTGCAATTCGCCAAACGCCGCGACTTGCGCGAGGCCGCATGGCGCGGGTTCGTCGGGCGTGGCGAGGCGCGCCCGGATACAGCCACCGCCCCGATCATCGCCGAAACCATGAAGCTGCGCCAGGAACGCGCGCGTCTGCTCGGCTTTGATAATTTCGCCGCCTACAAGCTCGACAACCAGATGGCCAAAACCCCCGAAAACGTAAGCGCGCTTCTGTCCCGCGTCTGGGACCGCGCCGCTGCCAGCGCCGTGCGCGAGCGCGCCAAACTGCAATCTCTCGCCGCCGATGAGGGCGATAATTTTGACATCGAGCCGTGGGATTGGGCTTTCTACGCCGAAAAACTGCGCAAGCGCGATCTCGATCTCGATGATGCGGAGGTCAAACCCTACCTGCAACTCGACGCGATGATCAACGCCGCTTTCGACACCGCCACCCGCTTGTTCGGGCTGAGTTTCGCCGAAAACCACGACGTGCCGCGCCATCACCCCGACGTGCGCGTGTGGGAGGTGACAGGGCAGGGCGGTCGCCACATCGGCATGTTCTTCGGCGACTATTTCGCCCGCCCTTCCAAACGCTCCGGCGCATGGATGAGCGGCTTTCGCGATCAGCATAAACTCGACGGTGACGTTCGTCCGCTCATCTGCAACACGATGAACTTTTCCAAACCCGCCGACGGTGAGCAATGCCTGCTGACCTTCGACGACGCCCGCACGTTATTCCACGAATTCGGCCACGGTCTGCACGGCCTCATGTCGGATGTAACTTACCCCCGCATCTCCGGCACATCCGTCGCCCGCGACTTTGTGGAGCTGCCCTCGCAGCTGTATGAGCACTGGCTGATGCAATCCGAAGTGCTGGGTAAATTCGCCCGCCATGTTGAAACCGGTGAGGCGATCCCCGCCGATCTGCTCGACAAAATCCGCGCGGCGCAGACCTTCGACAAGGGCTGCGAGACGGTGCAATACCTCGCCAGCGCCATTGTCGATATCGAAGTTCATACCGCTGAAATCGCAGATGATTTCGACCCGCTGGCGTTCGAGGCGGCGACACTCAAGCAAATCAGTATGCCCGACGGAATTGCCATGCGCCACCGCACCCCGCATTTCGCGCATGTTTTCAGCGGCGACGGCTACTCGTCCGGCTATTACAGCTATATGTGGTCGGAAGTGATGGACGCGGACGCCTTTGGCGCGTTCGAGGATGCTGGCGATGTGTTCGACGGGGCCACCGCCGCCAAACTCGGCAGCGCCATCTACAGCGCAGGCGGCTCCCAAGCCCCCGAAGCGGCCTACCAAGCCTTCAGAGGCCGCCCCCCCGAACCTGACGCCCTGCTCCGCCGTCGCGGGCTGTTGGATGAGGTTGCGTAGCTACCCGTCGCTGCCCCGCACCCGATGCGGGGCCTTTCCAACAAAAAATACAGTCATACTCCGCGAAGGCGGAGTATCCGGTTTTGTTTCGTGAGAGATCACTTCTCAGGTAATCGGGTCTGGATTGTCTGCCTGCGCAGATAATGACGGCTTACAGAAATCAAAGAAGCCGTTTCAACCTCAATCCAGCCGCACGTTCCCGGACGAGTAAACATCCGCCGCACTGCTTTTCACAAGCACACCGCCCGTTTCAAACACAGGCCCACCGAGCAGGTAGTCGGCGGCAAAGCCGATCACAAACATACAAATCACAGCCGAAACAAAGGCTTTCATTCTGTTTCCTTCCCTTGCGCTGCCGCGTCACCACGCGTTGCGACTTTCAAATATTCTATCAGATCGGTGCGATCCTCGCGACGCACAATCCGCTGCATCGGCATCTTTGATCCCGGCGTGTAGTGATCCGGTCCCAGATCGAACAGCTTATCGAGCGATATTTCATCCCAAATCAGATCAATGTCCAGCAGCGCGTCGGAATATTGATAGCTTTCCAGCGTTCCCGCTTTTCGCCCGAACACATTATGCAGGCTCGGCCCGGCCCGCCGCGTGCCATCTTCGCCCAGCGTGTGGCAGATGGAGCATTTGCGCGCGAACTGCCGCTCACCATTGCTCATCGTTGCCGGATCACGATGGAAATCCCGGATCGGTGCGTCTGCCTCATCCACCGATTGCGCGGCGTCCACGGGCCACAGATCGGCATGGTCCTGTATCGTCCCCGCCATCACATGCGTGCCTGTATCATCAAACGCCAGCGCCCAAACGGGGCCACGCGGCACGGCGCGGAAATCCTTAATCGTCTTCCAAGTCGCCGTATCGACCACATGGATGTATCCCTCACCATCGCCGATTCCCATCCGCGCCTTATCCCGCGACAGAGTCAGCGCCAGCACAGGCTGTCTGCCTGAAGTGACATCCGCAATCTCATCACCGCTGTCCAGATTAAGGATACGCACCCCGCCATCCAACGCGCCATAGGCCAGCCAGCCGGCCACGTCATTGATCACCAGCTTGTTGATCCCGAACCCGTGGCTGGTTTCGATCCGTTCAAACGCACGTTCCGCCACATCCCATTTGCGCACAGTGCCGTCTGAACTGGCCGAATATAGCGCATCGGCATCGTCCGAGAACCGCACCGCCTGCACAGGTGCACGGTGCCCTTTGAGCATCGCAATCAGGCTCTTTGTGCGCAGATCCCACAGGCCGACAAACCCGTCCCACCCCGCACTTGCGGCCATCGAGCCATCCGTCGAAATCGAAACATCAAGGATTTTTCCTTTATGCCCCTCCATCCGCGCCAGCGCATCACCGGACTCCAGCGACCAGACCATCAACGCGAAATCATCCCCTGCAGACAGGGCGTGCGTGCCATCAGGATAAAACGCGGCGATATTCGCCGCCGCCTCGTGCCCTTCCAGCCATTTTGGCTCCGCATCGGGATCATCAACTTGCCAATACCCGACCGAGTTATCGAAACTCGCGGTCAGGGCCGCCGAGCCGTCCGGCGACATCGCAATCCCGCGAATGGGGCCGCCATGCCCCTCGAAACGGCGATAGCCATCGGCAAAGGCGCTACCCGCAACCGAGGCCAGCAGCGCCGCTATGAGCGCAAAACGCATCCACGTTACTCGGCGGGAACGTTCGGCTTTGTCGGCGCGCTCATCGGCATGTTGCGCTTGGGTTCCGCAGGAACCTTGGCCATTGGCAGTTTGACTTTGCCGTCTTTGACCATTTCCTCGACCCATAGGTCGTGGTGTTCTTTCGCCCAGTTCAGGTCAACCTTGCCCGAGCCCATCGCGCCGAACGCACCCTGCATCCCGATGGAGCCGATATAGATATGCGCGATAATGATGATCATCAGCACGGTGGCGATGATCGTGTGCCACATCTGCGAATATTGCATTTCCTGAATCGGTGTCAGCGTCGTGGCAAGACCCAACGGAAAGCCGATTGCCTCACTGACCGAGTTCAGTTTCTCGAATGTCGGGGCGAACATCGGGTACTCATACGGCGCCAGCAGCGACAGGCCGGAGGCCGAGATCGATGCACCGAAAATGATCACCGACCAGAAGATCAGCTTCTGTCCACCATTAAACTTACGGGCATGAGGGTGCGAGTCTTTCGAGAACAAGCCACCGCCTTGCGCGAACCATTTCACGTCCGTCCATGTCGGAATATTGCGCAGCACCCACATGAAGAAGATCAGCACAAGGCTCACAACGAACGCCCATGCGATGTTGTTGTGCAACCATTTGCCGACACCGACAAAGCTCGCAAAGACTTCCTTGCCGTAGCCCGGTGTCACTTCACCGCCATTCATCTTCGTATTGGCCCAGTCAATCGCCGGGATCAGGTATTCACGGCCGAATAACAGCGCAAAGCCCGTAACCGCGAGGATCAAAAAGCTGCCCGCGAGCAGCCAGTGTCCGAAACGCTCAATAAAGGTGAACCGTTCGATTTTGACGCTCGACCAACCCTGTTGAATGCGAATACGCCCGCGCAGCAGCAAAAAGAATGCGAGCAGCAGCAGGATGCCGCCAAACGCATAGAGTGAGTATGAGGTCAACGGCCCTTCACGTGTTGCCAGCCATGCCTCGCCTTCGTCTTGCATCAGCGTTGCGGATTTCTTGTCCGGGATCGACACCGTGAACGTTTCACCCTGTCGCGCCTTGCGCCACAATTCACTATCGGAAAGACCACCAAGTGTGCCCAGTTGTCCGCTGGCCGCCGCGCCCTCCGGTGAGCCGGTTCCGGCATCCAACGGCACATCCTCACCGCGCTGACGGCGGAGAATATCGTCGAGGGTCTGCGCACCGCCCGTGGTGCTGCGATCAACAGGTTCCGCGCTTTCGCTCTGCGCATTGGCCGCCGGAACCCCGATTGAAGGGAGTAATGTCCCCCCGAAACCGAGCATGACAGCAAATGACAAAGCCGCTGCGAGCTTTTTTCCCAGCGATATTCTCATAACCGCTTCCCCCGTATGATCACGTTTTCCGGCATTGCCGGAGGCAAATTCATTGATTCTTTTAAAAGAATAGAGCGGATTGCATTCGTATTGAATCAGAATCCTTCGCAACATCTGTTGCGCATCCCATGTGATGCAGATCAATCAACCATACACCGCCTTGGGTTGAGCGGCGGGGCGCTTCAACACCCCGCCGCCCGAAAACGCCTTACGCGCCTTTTTGTCCGTAAGCTGTACCCCAGCCCCATGCGCCGCTGCCGAAACCACGGGCGACAACGCGTTCGCGGTAAATGTCGGAAACGGTGTCACCGTCGCCGGCGAGCAGAGCTTTGGTCGAGCACATCTCGGCGCAGATTGGCAGTTTGCCTTCCGCAATACGGTTGCGACCGTATTTTTGGAATTCCGCTTCCGAGTTGGTTTCTTCCGGGCCGCCCGCGCAGAATGTACATTTGTCCATCTTGCCGCGAGAGCCGAAATTGCCGGCCTGCGGATATTGCGGTGCGCCGAAAGGACAGGCGTAGAAGCAATACCCGCACCCGATGCACAGGTCTTTCGAGTGCAAAACCACGCCTTCTTCCGACTGGTAGAAACAATCTACCGGACAGACGGCGGCGCAGGGCGCATCCGAACAGTGCATACAGGCGACAGAGACCGAGCGTTCGCCCGGTTTCCCGTCATTGATCGTGACCACGCGGCGGCGGTTTACGCCCCACGGTACCTCGTGCTCGTTCTTACAAGCCGTGACGCAAGCGTTGCATTCGATGCAACGTTCCGCGTCACAGAGGAACTTCATTCGTGCCATTGTTCTTGCTCCCCTTAAGCTTTTTCAATCTTACAGAGGGAGCATTTACTCTCCTGCATCTGCGTGACTGAATCATAGCCGTAAGTCATTGCGGTGTTGGCCGACTCGCCCAGTACGTAAGGATCTGCGCCCTTCGGATACTTGCCGCGTCTGTCTTCACCTTCGAAGTGACCGCCGAAGTGGAAGGGCATAAAGGCAACGCCGTTGCCCACACGCTCGGTGATCATCGCCATCACCTTCACGCGTGCACCTTCAGCGCCCTCCACCCAGACCTGTTCCCCGTCACGAATGCCAAGATCGTTGGCGTCACGCGGGTTGATCTCGACGAACATGTCCTGCTGAAGTTCAGCAAGCCACGGGTTCGAGCGGGTCTCGTCACCACCACCTTCATATTCGACCAGACGGCCCGATGTCAGAATGATCGGATAGTCTTTCGAGAAGTCTTTCTCCTGAATCGATGCGTACATCGTTGGCAGGCGATAGGCTTGGCGGTCGGCGTAGGTCGGATAGTCTTCGACCAGATCGCGGCGGCTGGTATACAGCGGCTCGCGGTGGATCGGCACAGGGTCCGGGAAGTTCCAGACCACGGTGCGGGCCTTTGCGTTACCGAACGGCGCACATTCGTGCATGATCGCAACGCGCTGGATGCCGCCCGAAAGGTCGGTTTTCCAGTTCGTCTTGTCACCTGCGATCCGTTCGATCATGGCGCGCTCGTCATCGGTGAGGTCACTGTCCCAGCCAAGCTCTTTGAGCATCGCCATTGTGAACTCGGGATAACCGTCCTTGATCTCGGACCCTTGCGAATAAACGCCTTCCGCGAGCAGATTGTCCCCGTCCCGCTCAACGCCGAAGCGCGCACGGAATGTCAGGCCACCTTCGGAAACCGGTCGCGACATGTCATAGAGGTTCGGCGTGCCGGGGTGTCCCATCGCCGCCGTGCCCCAAGACGGCCAAGGCATACCGTAGAACTCACCATCGTTCGGGCCGCCGACGGCCTGAAGGGAGGTGCGATCAAACGTGTGCTGGTTCGCCATATGAGACTTGATGCGATCGGGATCCCAACCGGTGTAACCGATGGTCCACATGCCACGGTTAAACTCGCGGGTAGTCGCTTCTACATCCGGCACAGAGCCTTCACGAGGAATGTTCCGGAAGAAGCGGTCGGCAAAGCCGAACTTCTCCGCGAACAGCGCCATGATCTCTTCGTCGACTTTCGATTCCCAGAGTGGCTCAACAACCTTTTCACGCCACTGGACCGAACGGTTCGATGCGGTAACAGAACCGCGCGTCTCGAACTGTGTGGTCGCGGGCAGCAGGTAAGCGCCATCCTCACGGTCATGCAGCATCGCGGACACAGTCGGGAAAGGATCGACAACAACCAGAAGCTCCAGCTTCTCCATCGCCGTCTTCATTTCCTTCATGCGGGTCTGCGAGTTCGGGGCGTGACCCCAGAACACCATCGCCTTTAGGTTATCAGGCTGATCGATGTTGTCTTTGTCTTCGAGAACACCGTCAATCCAGCGCGATACCGGAATACCCTTGCCCTCCATCAACTCTTTCGAGCCGAATTGCGACAGCAAGAAGTTGTATTCGTCGTCCCAATCCTCGTTCGACGCATCAGGAGCCGACCAAACCCGCGCCCAGTGCTTCCACGAGCCGGTTTTCAGACCGTAATAGCCGGGCAGGGTGTGCGAGAGAACGCCGAGGTCCGTCGCGCCTTGCACGTTGTCGTGGCCACGGAAGATGTTCGTGCCACCGCCCGCTGTACCCATGTTGCCCAAAGCGAGCTGGAGGATACAATAAGCGCGGGTGTTGTTGTTGCCGTTCGTGTGCTGCGTTCCGCCCATGCACCAGATCACGGTTCCGGGGCGGTTATTCGCCATCGTCCGCGCAACGCGCTTCATCTGGGAGCCTGGAACGCCTGTCACGCGCTCAACTTCTTCAGGGGTCCAGTTCGCGACCTCGGCCTGAATCTGGTCCATGCCCCAAACACGGGTGCGGATGAACTCTTTATCCTGCCAATCATTCTCGAAGATGTGCCACAAGATACCCCAGATCAGGGCAACGTCTGTGCCGGGACGGAAGCGGACATATTCATCCGCGTGGGCCGCCGTGCGTGTGAAGCGCGGGTCACAAACGATCAGCGGCGCGTTGTTCTGCTCTTTCGCTTTCAACAGGTGAAGCAGAGAGACAGGGTGCGCTTCCGCGGGGTTGCCACCGATCACGAAGATCGCACGGCTCTTGTGGATGTCGTTATAGCTGTTTGTCATCGCGCCATAGCCCCAGGTGTTCGCAACACCGGCAACCGTGGTCGAGTGACAGATACGCGCCTGGTGATCCACGTTGTTCGTGCCCCAATAGGCGGCGAACTTGCGGAACAGATAGGCTTGTTCGTTGTTGTGCTTGGCGGAGCCGAGCCAGTAAACACCGTCAGGTCCGGCTTCGGACTCGCGGATTTCCAGCATCTTGTCGCCGATTTCGTTGATCGCCTGATCCCACGAAATCTTCTTCCACTCACCACCCTCAAGTTTCATCGGGTGCTTCAGGCGGCGTTCGCCATGCGCGTGTTCACGAACCGACGCCCCTTTGGCGCAGTGGGCGCCGAGGTTGAACGGGCTGTCCCAGCCGGGTTCTTGTCCGACCCACACGCCGTTGTTAACTTCGGCCAGAACCGTACAGCCAACCGAGCAGTGCGTGCAGACAGATTTCTTGATCGACAGCTTGCCACCCGCACCTGCGGTTGCGGCCTCTGCCTTTTGGATCGAACCGGCGCTGGCGCTGAGGGCGGCAAGGCCACCGACTGCGAGGCCGGAGCGGCGCAAAAATGTACGACGATCAACGGATGTTTCCGCGACCTTCGTCAGGATTGAACCACGGGGGCGTCTCGCTACCCCGTCGCTTTTTTTCCTGAGCATAGTATCCTCCCGAATGGAGCCGTTAAGAGATCAGATCAGCGGTGTTCAGGGCATTCGCAACCGTCACACCGGGTGAGCCATCTCAGAAACGGCAGCTTTCCAAATATGACTTCACATGCGGCGTTTCGCGATAGCCAAGCTCGGTCGGCGCGGCGGCGAGTGCTTCGCCTCCCGTTGCGACACTGGCGGCTGCGGCGGCTGGTGCGCCGACGACTGCGAGCTTGAGAAAATCACGCCGGCCATTTGTGGCCGTGCCGTTTTCTGTTTTGGACACTGCGTATCCTCCCTGAAGACCCCGTCGGATCGGCTCCCTCCTCATCCGCGGCGGGCGTCCCCGCGCGGACGTAATTTCATCACTCCGCCATGCGGAACGATTCTCGCTCAATCGCCATAAACGCCGCCCCTATGCTGCCAACGGGCGCATAGAATACGGACGAATCCGCGCCTTCGAGGTCATTGAAGAAATGACCCGCCCACGGCGCGATATGGGTTGAGAAAAACTCTTTCTGTCTGGACAGCGGCACAGAGTCGCCGAAACGGCCAAGGATCATCCCCGCCATCATCTCGCAAAGCGAACCGATATTATCCTCCGGCTCATAGGCGGCGGCATCGCGCACCATGCGCAGCTTCGCCATATCATCGCGCAGCTTGGCCAGCGGTTTTTCGTTAAGAAATCCGGTCAGGTAATAGCTGGCGAAAGGCAACAACTCCCCGCGTCCCAGCCCGACGAACAGCGTATGATACTCGCTATCCACTTTCTCAGGCGTAACCGAGGCGGCCACACGGGCGAGAGCGTTGACTCCCTTGCCGATATCGCTGTCATCACCTTTCAAGGCGACGAGATTGTTAAGAAAATCTTGGCTGGGCGGCTTGCGCAACACCACGGCGAGCATATCGTAAAGCTGCGCTCGAAGCGCCTCTTCCTCAGGCAGGTCTGCCGTCAACGTTGCCGTTGCGTCCGCCATTCCGATATCTCCCTACACTGCACGTTTGTTAATTTTGTATGCGCAGCCATTACATCTTTGACTAAAATAGACTTGGTGTAAAGTCAGTTAGTCGAATTCAAACCGCATCCGGCGGGGGTTCCGTATGGTGGAATACTCAGCGGTCGAGGCGGCGATTTCGAGCGGTTTTTCGTCTTCCATCTCAGGTTCCGGCGCTTCTTCCGCGAGGCTTTCCGGCTCCACAACCGAATCTTCCTCCTCCGGCTGTGGCTCCGGTTGAGGTTGTGCCGCCGCAACGGCTTTTGCCTCCGCCTCCTCGGCGCGCATCTTCTCCAGATGCGCCTCCCATTTTCCGGCGGCGCCTTTGCCGACCTCATAGACGGTCTGCATATTCTCGATCACACAGGCCGCATCAGTAAAATCCTCGCCGTAATCCAACAACTCATCCAGATTGGCGAGTGCGGGGTTCGACACCCAAAGACTCCGCAAGGCCCGCCGCCGCAACCGCTCTGGCACCCGCGCCTTCATAAACGCCGAAAAATCATCGCCTTGTTTCATCGCATCAGGGTCAGGCAATTCCAGTTTCTCCAGCAATTCCTCATCGCTCAGCTCTTCTTCGTCCTGCTGCGGTTCAGCAACCGCAACCTCGGTGTCTTCCTCAACAGCAGGATTCGTCTCCGCCCGCTTGCGCTTGGACCAGCGGGAGAGAAAGTCGCGTTCTTCTGTGGTTTCGTCAGGTTTCACGGGCATCAGTGCAATGTCCCCTTCGGTTTTAGCGCCCCCGGCGCGCGGAACACATCCGCTACCTGCCGCACCCGCGCATCGCCTTTGCCGTCTTCGCTGAGGTCGATCTCCTTGCGGTCGCGGCGGCGTTTTTTGAATTCTTCCTCAACATGATGCGTATCGACAAAATCCCGTATCCACGCCACGAGACCGGCAGGCGCGGGCACTTGTTCTACCAGTTCTTCGCCGGAATCGAGATAATCCTGCGCCTCAAATGCCGAAGCCGTCACGAGAAAAGCGCTGTACTCGAAAGGATCACCCTCATCCTCAGACGGGCGCATCACAACGTAAACGCTGGGCGGGTCCATCGTCAGCGCAACGCGGTACGCCTCGGTTTCCTTGCGGTGCAGTTCCAGCGGCAGTGTGGCGGCATGGTATTCTGTCACGCCGTCCTCCTCGCGCATCACTTGCCAATCCGCAGGGGCCGCACCGGGCAGTACAGCGATCACTTTCCACGACCATGTCGCCCATTTGCTCACGGACGGGCTGCGCCGGACGACAATGCCGACGGGCATGGAGATTTGTTTGACAACCGTCTCTGTCATCGCAATCCGTTTATCCGCTTGGCGCGTAAACGCCCTTCCCTTGGTATACCATATGCGCATAAGTTCCGTCGGGACGCAAAAAAATACAAGCCTAACATTTTGGGGGACGCCACGCATGGCCAATGAAATCGAGCAAATTCTGGTATGCGATTGCGAGGGATCGGTTGAGACTTCGATGGATGCCGTCTGCGCCGCGTGCCCCTCTGGCGCGACCGTCACGGCGCATACCTCGCTGTGTAACAAGCAGGCAGACCTGCTCGCCGCCGCACTGGGCAAAGGTCCGGTCACGATCGCTTGTACACAAGAAGAGGCGCGCTTTCAGGACATCGCCGACGATATGGAGGCGCACACGCTCGCGGGCCTGATCGACATCCGCGACCGCGCGTTGTGGTCTGATGAGGCTGGCGACGCCGCCCCCAAAGTCGCCGCCCTTTTTGCCGAAGCCGCCCGTCCGGGCCGCGCCATCGGCTCGGTCGATCTCGAAAGCGAAGGCGTGTGTCTTGTTTACGGGGCGGGGGAGGCGGCCCTGAACGCGGCGCAAACGTTGTCAAACACGCTTACCGTGACGCTCATGCTCACCGATGCCGCTGATATCATCCCGCCGTGGAACGCGAATTTCGAGATCGTCAAAGGCCGCATCCGCCGCGCCAGTGGTCATCTCGGCGCGTTCGAGGTGGTGGCTGACAATGTGGCCGCCGCAATCGCGGGCGGTCGTGGCGGTTTGTCTTTCGAGGCGGCGCGTGACGGTGGCAAATCCGTCTGCGACCTGATCCTCGACCTCTCCGGCAATGCGCCATTATTCATCGCCCACGGTAAACGCGACGGCTACCTGCGCGCCGACCCAACCGACACGCTCGCCGTCTCTGCCGCTTTGTTGGAGGCATCCGGTCTGATCGGCACGTTTGAAAAAACGCTCTACGTCAACTTCCATGCCGAGCTTTGCGCGCACTCCCGTTCCGGCCAAGCGGGCTGTACACGCTGCATTGATGTCTGTCCCACAGGCGCGATCAGCCCGGATGGCGAAACGGTAAAGATCAATCCGATGGTCTGCGCTGGTTGCGGCGGCTGCTCGGCGGTCTGCCCCTCCGGCGCGGCGGAATATGCGCTTCCCGTTGCTGATGACGCACGGATGCGGATGGAGGCGATGCTCACCGCGTATACCGAAGCTGGCGGCACGCAGCCGCGCATTTTGATCCATGACGAGGTCGACGGGCGCGGCGCAATCGCGATGGCGGCCCGCTATGGCCGTGGCCTTCCCGCCCGCGTGATCCCGTTCGCCGTCAATCAGGTCACGCAAGTGGGCCATGACCTCATCATGGCTGCGTTCGGTATGGGCGCGGGGCAGATCTGCATCCACCTGCCGACCCGAATCCGCCGCGAAGGCGAAGCCGATGTGCTGGACGGCCAGGCAACGCTTGTCCGTGCGATGTTGGAAGGCGTCGGGTTGGAGCCAGACCGCCTTGTCATCATCGAAAGCGACGACCCCGATGCGCTGACGGAAGCGCTTTACTCAGACGCCCCCGTCGCGCTCACTCATGAACCGATCAGTCCGCTCGGCGACAAACGCACTGCCACGCGCCTGTCTATAAGTGCGCTTAAACAATCAGATGAACCTTTCGCCCTGCCCGAAGGCGCGCCCTACGGCGAGGTGATCGTCAATACAGATTCCTGCACCCTCTGCCTCGCTTGCGTCTCGCAATGTCCTGCGGGGGCGCTGCTGGATAATCAGGACAAACCGCAACTCGGCTTCCGCGAGACCGCGTGTCTGCAATGCGGCATTTGCGCCAATACCTGCCCCGAAAACGCGATCACGCTGGCGCCGCGCTTCAACCCCGCCGACAGCGCCCGCAATTCGCAGGTGCTCTACGAAGATGAACCCTGTCGCTGCCTCGATTGCGGCAGAGCGTTCGGCTCACAAGGCACCGTGGACCGCATCATCGAAAAACTTGGCGGCAAGCATTGGATGTTTGAAAACCCCGAACGCACACGCATCATCCAGCTGTGCGACGATTGCCGCGTAAACGCTATGTTCAAGCAATCCGACAACCCGTTCCAGATGGGCGAAAAACCCCAAGTTCGCCGCACCGAAGACTACCTCGACGCGCGCGATGCCGGAAAACCAGACCCGAAGCGCAAATTTGATGCGTGATCGCGGGCGCTAGTTTCCCAAGCTTGCGATATATTCCGCGAGCCACGGGTGATCAAGGCCGAGCTGATACGCCTTTGCGAGATCATTACGGGCTTGGTCCTTGCGGCCATCCTCGTACAGCAACCGCCCGCGCCGGAAATACGCAAAGGAATAGGCAGGATCAATTTCAACAGCACGCGTCAGGTCTTGATACGCCGCATTCAGATCACCCGCTGCTTGATAGGCGCGAGAGCGGCTGACATAGGCTTCCGCATCTTCTGGCGAGAGCAAAATCACGCGGTTGAGATCAAGCACGGCGGATTGCGAGTTTCCTTGCCGCAAACTTGCCAATGCACGGTTGAAATAGGCGGACGGGTCTTCGGAATCGATGTTGATGGCGCGCGTGAATGTTTGCACCGCTTCCTGATAGCGCTGCATCTGTATCAACGCCCCACCGCGCCCGATCAGTGCTTGCGTATCATTCGGCTTCAAGGAAATCGCACGATCATATTCCGCCACCGCGCGGCTCAAATCGCCCATGCGGATATAGGTGTTCGCTTTGTTTACATGGGCAATCGGCAGTCTCGGATCACGCGCGAGTGCCAGATCATAATCGCGGATCGCGAGCGAGTATTGACCGCGCTCAAAGAAGGCAACGCCCCGGTTTAAAAACGCCCGCGCCTCTTGTTCAGGTGTCAGTTTTCCGCTCTTGATGGCGACGGTGCAGTGAACGATCAGTTGATCAATCGTTGCGTCTGGCGCTTGGCATTGGTCGATATTACGCGAGACCTGCGACAGGGCAGGGCTGGCGATGACCAACGATGAGAAAGCCACCACGAGGGGGGCCAAAAAATGACGCATCACAAAAACTCCTGAAGACTCAAATACGACCCCTCTATGTTCTATCTATAGCATCTTTCTGATAATTGCTAACACGAAGCGGTGACAATCGCTTTTGAAGTCTTTTCGGACCAGTTATCTCCGGCAACACAATCTGTTGATCGTGCATGACACTGGCCCGATCCTCACATCGCCATAATTCTCATAATTAATATAATGAACCAATCTGAGGTGAGTGGACATGATTTCTCGCAGAAACCTTGTGACGGGCGCCGGCGCCGGTATTCTGGCGGCTGGTGTCGCGGGCGCGGCCAATGCGCTGACCGTCACCCCTGCCCAAACGCCCGGACCTTTTTTCCCGGACCGCTTGCCGGGTGACAGTGATTTTGACCTCGTGCAAATCAATGGCGGTCAAGCGGCGGCTGGCGAGGTGATTGAGATACAGGGGCGTGTTCTGGGAGCGGATGGCCGTGCGCTGCCGGGGGCTGTTGTCGAACTTTGGCAAGCCAACGCCTATGGCCGATATGCGCACAGCCGCGACACATCCGCCGCGCCGCTCGATCCTAACTTTCAGGGCTACGGCGTTGTGCGCAGCGATGCGGCAGGTAATTATCGGTTTCGCACCATCAAACCGGGCCTCTACACCGGACGCACGCGTCATTTGCATTTTTATGTCGCGGGGCCGGGCTTCGAGAAAACGCCTATGCAAATGTATTTTGAGGGCGATGCCACCGATAATACCCGCGACTTCCTCTATGCCTCTCTCGGCAGCGACGCGCGTAAGCGGGCTGTGACGGTGGGCTTTTCAGCGGGTGTGGGCACCTTTGATATCGTGATGGGAGTATAGAGCGGTTCTGAGAAATGCTCCGGAGTTCTTCTATAGCGGGCGGCTCATCAACAGGGAGCGCCCGTGGCGCAACATGCGCGGATGCGCCGGGATAAAAACGGAGTCGATCTGCTCAAACCCCAGCGCATTATAGAGCGCCACGGCGTCCGTATTATCTTCCCAAACGAACAGCGTCACGCGCGTTTCGCCATGCGCTCCGGCACTCTCACAGGCAGTGTTGATCAGCTGACGGGCGATTCCCATCCGCCGGAAAGGCTCCAGAACACCGAGGCGGCTGATGTGAAAGGCATCAGCACGCATCTTCTCGCGAATGCCATCGAAATACGCGAGGCGTTCTGCGGCCTCACCTGTATCGCTGGACGGCTGAACCAGCGTGACCGGATACGCACCGATAGCGCCCACATCATCGCCATCCCTGTTTGCCACCCACGACCATTCATGCGAATCCGTGCCGCCACGCCGATAAATTGTCGACAGGGATGCGCCGACGGAAGTGTCTTCAAACAAATCTTCGAGCAGGAACGTCGCGAATTCCGGTGCGGTCAGCAATTCGATGACTGCAAGGGTCGGCGCGTCTTCGCGGCTGGCGCGGCGTATGGAAAGCGTCACGCCGCTTCAGTCTCAGCGTTTTGTGCCGCCTCAAACTCAACGGCCTGTTTCTCGACGAGGCCGACGATGTGATCGACCATCTTCTCGTTTTCGATCTTATGGTCCTGCAAGCCGGACAAGTAGACCATTCCCGATCCCGCGCCCCCACCCGTGAAGCCGATATCCGTCTCACGCGCCTCGCCCGGACCATTCACAACACACCCGATGATCGACAATGTCAGGGGCGTGTTGATATGCGCCAGCTTTTCTTCGAGAATTTGCACGGTCTTGATGACATCAAATCCTTGGCGCGCACAGGAAGGACACGAGATAATTGTCACGCCGCGATGGCGCAGGTTCAGAGATTTGAGGATTTCAAATCCGATCTTCACCTCCTCGACTGGGTCCGCCGACAGTGAAACACGTATCGTATCACCGATGCCGGCCCACAGCAGACTGCCCATACCAATGGCCGATTTGACAGACCCTGAAACCGCGCCGCCGGCCTCAGTCACGCCCAGATGCAGCGGATAATCACATGCATCGGCCAGCGCCATATAGGCCGCGCTGGTCATGAAAATATCAGAGGCTTTCACACTGATTTTGAACTCGCGAAAGTCGTTGTCTTCTAAGATACGCGCGTGCTCCAACGCGCTCTCGACCATTGCATCGGGGCAAGGCTCGCCGTATTTTTCCAGCAGATGCCGCTCCAGCGACCCGCCATTCACCCCGATTCGCATCGAGCAACCGTGATCCTTGGCCGCTTTGACAACTTCGCGAACGCGCTCCGGTGAGCCGATATTGCCGGGGTTGATGCGCAGGCAAGCCGCCCCCGCCTCTGCCGCTTCAATCGCGCGTTTGTAGTGGAAGTGAATGTCCGCGACGATGGGGACGCTGGTCTCGCGCACAATCTCATGCAGCGCAGCGGTGGAGGCTTCATCGGGGCAGGAGACGCGAACGATATCGGCGCCCGCTTCAGCACATTGATTGACCTGTTCAATCGTCGCCTTCGCATCCGACGTGAGCGTGTTGGTCATCGTCTGAACCGCAATCGGCGCATCACCGCCGATGGGGACGGTGCCGACATGGATTTGGCGGCTTTCACGACGGATAATATCGCGCCACGGACGGATGCTCATCAGCACTCCCTTTCGGCTTAGAGTATTTTCAGTGACCGTTGGATCATCAAAAATACTATATCTTGTTGTTTCGTCACGATTCCCAAGGCGTGAAGTGTGTTCACGTCGGGTGAAATCGCTCTTGATCTTATATTTCGTTCAGCGTTTTGAGCCTTAAGCCAAGCACAATCTGTCCGGCTGTGTCAAAAGCGATTTACGGGATTTATGTCAGGCTGGCGCGACTATTGCGCTGATGGAGTCTCTTTAAGGCGCGAAACGATGTCGGTTTTTTCAAGCGAAATACGCCGCAAAACCGAACCGTTTCGACCAAAAGGCCCAAGCTGCTCGCCTTGCATTTCCACCACTAAACCTCCGGCGTTACCCACTTTCAGCAACAAGCCTTCCTCGGATGGAATGTCATAGGCGTCACCCGGCGCGAGAATCCCTGAAAAACGGATCCGCCCGGAAGGCGCTTTCACTTCGATCCACGTTTCTTGCGTCGCTACCAATGCAAATTCGCGTGTCGTTGATGCATCTGGCGTTGCGCCTTCTGCCTCACCCGTATCATCACCGACACTTCCACCGTTGGTTGGAATATCAAGTGCGGCTAGGTTCGTGGATGCGATTTCGACGGGAACGGATTCCAGGGCGGCACGCGTCTCAGCGGCAATCGTCACACTGTTCTGAGGCAGCAGCACTCCGGACAGCGCAGACCCGACCGACGAGGAGCGTGTTTGCGAAAGAACCGCGCTGGATTGCGCCCCTGTCGGTGGAAACAAACCGGACCGTTGGGCATCAATCATAGAAACAGGACCATCAGCGGCAGGCTGATCTGTATCAATGTCCCAATAGGGTGGCGTTCCCAGCTTTGCGTAAGATAGGTCAGCAGGCCGTTCAATCGTACGGCGCGCATTGTCGCCGTTTATGGTATCGTCCGAAATGTTGGCTTCAAAAATCGGCTGTTCTTCATCTGCGGCGCTGATAACGCTCAGATTTTCAGGGATCATACCCGCTTCACGCGCAGCTTTAATCCCGAACCAAACCCCGAATGCGATTCCGATCAGCGCGACAATCGGCCAAAGTGAAAACAGTAAACGGGCAAAACCGCCATTGCCTGTGTTCGCACTCTTACGCGGTGTGAAACCCGCCAGAGGATCGGGTGTCGAGGATACAGCGGCAGGTGTTGCTTTTTTAAGCAGCTTCTTTTTTGAGTTTGGGGACGTAAAACCGCTTTCCTCATCAAAACGCCGCAACACATCATCGGCGTCGAGGTTCAGATAAGAAGCGTAATTCCTGATAAAGCCATCGACATAAACTTTACCGGGTAGAGTCGAAAGATCGCAGTTCTCAATACTCTCGATATATTTCGCTTTGATACGCAGATCTTCTTCGACCTGATCTGTTGAAAGGCCACGCGAAGCGCGTGCCGCGCGCAATTCATCGCCCAGCGAAACCGCCGCGTCCTCGTACTTCAAGGAAGTAACACTTCGATATGCCGTCATTTACATGCTCGCGACGGTTGCCCAGATCCGGGTATTGTTTTTCCGACACAGTACGTCACAACGTCACAAGGTTCAATGTTCCTTTGGCGGATAAATTGCACTTCGTGATGTTTAAGACATCTGGTCACAGGTTACGTCCTCGATTATCCGAATGGTCATAGCATCAACGTACGAGACTATTTACGAATCGGACTTTCTTATGTGGGACACTGTCCTATTAAGAGACTTAACACCACGATAAAATGCGCTGAAAAGATTGTGTTGTTCGGGGTATGGTTTGCAAAATCAGTAGATGTATCGGATCTGATCGCTCCAGAAGCGTTCGAGCAGACGCATCGAATCCTCCAAGGTTGTGAAGCCTTCTGTGCTGATGATTTCCTTTTCATCAATCGTCTCAACATGACGTGCCCACAGCTCGGTCACAACCTGACGCATATCACGGCCTTTTTCGGTCAGGCTGATGCGCACAGCACGGCGGTCTACGGCACATCTTTCGTGAGAAATATATCCCGCTTCCACCAGTTTCTTAAGGTTATAAGAAACATTCGATCCCTGATAATATCCGCGTGATTTCAGCTCGCCTGCCGTCACTTCGTTGTCGCCGATATTGTAGAGCAACAGCGCTTGGACGCTGTTAACATCAATCACGCCAAGGCGTTCAAACTCATCTTTGACCACGTCCAGCAGCAGGCGGTGTAGACGTTCGATGTAAGACAGTGTATCCGTGTAAAGCTGCAGCATGTCGGGCCTGTTGGGCGTTTCATCTTGTACTTTTTCAGGATCAGCTACGGCGACGCTCATCTCATATCCTCACAAATCAGTTCTTCGTCCGATACTGTGAGGTATTTAAGTAAAACGATGATTAATTTGTTTGCTAAATTAGTAGTGGTTATTCATGTATGGCTAACAACTTGCTAACAAAAGCCTTTTCTTCGGCTGATGCGTCTTCCGGTGGTTGTGCCGCCCCGGATATCCAAGCATAGAGAGATTGGTCCGGGCGCTCCATCAACGTTTCGAGTGTCTGAATCTCCGCATCGGATAATGTATGGCCTTCACGATTAACGTAACCGCCCAAAATCAGGTCCATTTCTTTCATGCCGCGCCGCCATGCTCTCATTTTCAGGCGCTTAAGGCGGTCGGCGCGGTTTATCTCATCCGGCATTGTTAACTTATCCGATTGCTGCAATTGCATTTTCGATGCGCTTGATACGGAGCGTTAACCGCCTTTGCAAATCTTCCGCGTCGCGAAGTTCTTCCGTCAGGCGCGCGGACAAAGCCGCGTCATCAAGTTCAAAGTTTTCCTCTTCGGGCGCTGAAATCCCGGCGCCTTTGCCTGTTAGTAGCCAAGTGGGCGACACGCCAACGACTCCGGCCAGCGTGACGAGCTTGTTCGCACGCGGCTCCGCGCCATCGCTTTCCCAACCGCCAAGGGTTTTGGTTGTTACCGCCAGCCTTGCCGCCAATTCCGCCTCACTCAGCGCGGCGTGTTCCCGCGCTACGGTTATACGTTCGCCGAGTGTCGATACAAATTCGCTGTAATAATCATCCTGCACGGCAGCATTCATGGTCATCCCTTTCTGAATAGGTTGTACATATAGCGTTTATGTTGCGGTGCAGCAATGCCTGTTGGATTGATTTTCGCCTGGCTTTGCGGTTAAGACCCGCGCATGATCGAAAAGGCTGATATATCAAGTGGTGACGGGGAACGCCTGCGCGTATGCGTCGCAGCGCTTTATCATTTTGCGCGTATCCATGAGCCTGATTCTCTGAAAGAGTCGGTTCAGAACGTGTGTGATGCGGCGAGTGTGCGCGGTACCTTATTGTTGGCCCGCGAAGGCATAAACGGGACCATTGCCGGATCAAAATCCTCGATTGAGCAAGTTGTCGAATATCTGCGCGCCATTCCCGGATTTTCTGATCTGGAGTGGAAAGAGAGCGCGGCGGCATCGATGCCGTTTCATCGTATGAAAGTGCGCCTGAAGGCTGAGATCGTGACAATGGGACAACCCGATGTTGACCCGGCCGCGCGTGTCGGGCGCTATGTTGCGCCGGAAGATTGGAATGAAGTGATCGGGCGCGATGATGTGGTCGTGATCGACACCCGCAACCGGTACGAGGTTGATATCGGTACCTTCGAGGGGGCTATTGATCCCAAGACCGACAGCTTTCGTGAATTCCCCGATTGGTGGACGGAGCATGGGACGGCGTTCGAGGGTAAAACCGTCGCCATGTTCTGCACCGGTGGTATCCGCTGCGAAAAAACGACGAGCTGGCTCGTGGGGCAGGGCGTTGAGGATGTCGTGCACCTGAAAGGCGGCATCCTCAAATATCTCGAAGAAATTCCCGAAGCGGACAGCAGGTGGCAGGGGGAGTGCTTTGTCTTCGATCAGCGTGTTGCTGTCGGGCATGGGCTTGCGCCCGGAACCCATGAGTTATGCCACGCGTGTCGCCGTCCGCTGTCACCTGATGCGTTGAGATCATCCGATTATGAGCGCGGCGTAAGCTGTTCGGCATGTGTTCGTGAGTTTTCGGATCACGACCGTGCGCGCTTCCGGGATCGTCAAAAGCAGGTAACGCTGGCCGAAAAACGCGGCGAAGCGCATTTCGGCTCTGGTGCGAAGAAGTCGTAATAGGCCGCTTTCGAGCAAATGAAGTCCACTTCACAGCTTTGAAAGCGCATCAGAGCAACTGCTCTACGAGAATACAGCTTCTTTTTTGAACTGCTTCGTCAGCAGGTAGTAGAAAACAGCGCGGTATTTCGTGCGGTTTGATTTGCCATATGTTTCGATGGCCGCATCGATTCCTTTGTCAGCGCTTGCTTCGGCAACACCCAGCTTTTTGACCACGAAATTTGCCTTTACACGTTCCAGCTCGGCTTTATCGCCGCTGGAGACCGTGGAGGAATCACGGTTATAGATAGACGGGCCGCAAGCAATGGTGACTTTCTTAAGCAAATCCATGTCAGGGTCCATGCCGCATTTCTTGCGAAGGTCTTCAGCGTATTTTTCAATCAGATCGTCGCGTTTGCCCATGAGATATCTCCTTTAGAGGCGCTGCGTTTTGAAACGCAGCCAGATAGCGGTCTCTGTCGGAAAATTGCAAGACAGGGTTAATAGCAGTGTAATTTTAATGCCGGAATGTGGGGAATTTGTCTGCAATTCGCGTGCTTACGCTTTGTAGTAAAACGCGTTTCGTGGAATTAATTCGTCCGTGCATCGCGCTTACACCGCACTGCACAAAAAATCTTGCACCGCAGTGTGCGAAATGTCATTAAAGCGATGCTAAGAAATCTTTTCCAAAGTTGCGCGATGCGTGGCTGTTTCTTTAATAAAGTGAGCCGACCGATGGATGCTATGGTAGATCATGCTGATGCCTTGAAAGATCAGCCTGTAAAAGATCTCTATGAAGTGGGCGAAATCCCGCCCTTGGGGCATGTGCCAAAGCAGATGTACTCATGGGCAATCCGGCGTGACAGGCAGGGTGAGCCTGAGCAAGCCATGCAGCTCGAAGTCGTGCCGACATGGGAGTTGGACAGTCACGAAGTGCTTGTGTTCGTGATGGCTGCGGGTGTTAATTACAACGGTGTCTGGGCCGGCCTTGGCGTCCCGATTTCGATGTTCGACGTTCACAAGCAGGACTTTCACATTGCAGGGTCTGACTGTTCGGGCATCGTCTGGGCTGTTGGTGACAAGGTCAAGCGTTGGAAAGTTGGTGACGAGGTTGTGGTGCACTGCAACCAAGATGACGGCGATGATGAAGAGTGTAACGGCGGCGACCCGATGTTCTCGCCGACGCAGCGGATCTGGGGCTATGAAACCCCCGATGGCAGCTTCTCGCAGTTTACACGGGTGCAAAGCCAGCAGCTTATGGCACGTCCGAAACACCTCACGTGGGAAGAATCAGCCTGCTACACGTTGACGCTCGCCACCGCATACCGGATGCTGTTCGGCCACCGTCCTCACATCCTCAAGCCAGGCGATAACGTGCTTGTCTGGGGGGCGTCTGGCGGGCTTGGTTCTTACGCGATACAGCTCATCAACGCGGCGGGCGCCAGCGCAATTGGTGTAATCTCTGACGAAGATAAGCGTGAATTCGTCATGGGCCTTGGTGCCAAAGGCGTTTTGAACCGCAAAGACTTCAATTGCTGGGGCCAGATGCCGACCGTCAATAGTGACGAGTACAAGGCATGGTTCGGTGAGGTCCGCAAATTCGGCAAAGCCATTTGGGACATCACCGGCAAAGGCAACAATGTCGATATGGTGTTTGAGCATCCGGGTGAAGCGACGATGGCCGCATCGGTGTTTGTCGTGAAGCGTGGTGGCATGGTCGTGATCTGCGCCGGTACGACGGGCTTTAACCTGACAATGGATGCGCGCTATCTGTGGATGCACCAAAAGCGGGTTCAGGGATCACACTTTGCCAACCTCAAACAGGCGTCTTCGGCCAATAAGCTGATGTTGGAGCGCCGCCTTGATCCGTGCATGTCAGAAGTGTTCTCGTGGCGTGATATTCCAAAAGCGCACACCAAAATGCTTCGTAACGAGCATAAGCCGGGCAACATGGCCGTGCTGGTCAGCGCCAAACGTCCGGGCTTGCGGACGCTGGAAGATGCGCTTGAAGGTTAAACCTCATATTTCTTGAGCCTGCACGCGCGTCCCGTTATAGCGGGGCGCGTTTTCTTTTTCTGGAGACTTCTATATGTCCGTCGATGCCGCTACCGTCCGCAAAGTCGCCAAACTCGCCCGCATCGCTGTTGAGGACCACGAGGTTGAGCCGCTGGCGGCGGAAATCTCAGGTATTCTGGACTGGGTAGAGCAATTGCAGGAAGTCAATGTAGACGGCGTTGAGCCGATGACCTCCGCCGTGCCGATGCGCCTGAAACGCCGTGAAGACGTGATCACCGACGGCAATCGCCGCGAAGACATCCTCGCCAACGCCCCCGACGCCCGCGAAGGCTTTTTCGCGGTGCCGAAGGTGGTGGAGTAGTATTTCCATCATTCATAATTCTCTCCGCTGAACCCGCTGCAACACCATTCCGGGCAGGACGACCATGACAGACCTCACCGCTCTCACCATTGCCGATGCACGCGATAAACTGCGGGCCAAGGAGATCAGTGCAACCGAATTGACCGAGGCCTTTATTGGCGCGGTTGAGGGGGGTGATGCGCTCAATGCCTATTGTGTGAAAACGCCCGAGATCGCGCGTGAGCAAGCCAAGGCCGCTGATGCGCGGCTGGCGGCCGGGGATGCGCCATCGCTGTGCGGTATACCGCTGGGCATCAAGGATCTGTTCTGCACCAAAGGCGTTAATTCGCAGGCCGGATCGAATATCCTCAAGGATTTCAAGCCGCCCTATGAAAGCACTGTGACCAGCAACCTGTGGGCCGATGGTGCGGTGATGCTGGGCAAGCTGTCGATGGATGAGTTCGCGATGGGCAGCTCTAACGAAACGGCGTGTTATGGTAATGTCGTCTCGCCTTGGCGAAGCAAGAATTCTAATGCTGAACTGACGCCGGGTGGTTCGTCGGGCGGCTCTTCGGCCGCGCTGGCGGCGAATCTGGCTATGGCAACGACCGGGACTGATACGGGTGGATCGATCCGCCAGCCGGCTGCATTTACCGGAACCGTGGGCTTGAAACCGACATGGGGCCGCGTGTCGCGCTGGGGCATCATCGCGTTCGCGTCCTCACTCGATCAGGCCGGGCCGTTCACGCGCACGGTGCGCGATTCCGCGATTATGCTCGGTTCGATGGCGTCGGTCGATGATAAGGATTCCACCAGCGCTGATATTCCCGTGCCTGATTACGAAGCGGCGCTGACGGGTGACATTCGCGGCAAGCGTATTGGTATCCCCAAGGAATACGTCGTTGACGGCATGACTGAAGAGACCAAGCGCCTCTGGGATGAGGGTGCCGATAAAATGCGTGCGCTGGGCGCGGAGGTTGTCGAGATCAGCCTGCCGCACACCAAATACGCGCTGCCCGCATACTATATCCTCGCACCCGCCGAGGCATCGTCGAACCTCGCCCGTTATGACGGCGTGCGTTACGGCCATCGGGCCGAGCTGTCGCAAGGCGATGGCATTACCGAGATGTACGAGAAAACCCGTGCGGAAGGGTTTGGTGCCGAGGTCAAACGCCGGATTATGATGGGAACGTATGTTCTATCGGCGGGTTATTACGATGCGTATTACATCCGCGCGCAAAAGCTGCGCACGCTGATCAAGCGCGATTTTGATGAGGCGTTTGAGAAGGTCGATGCGATCCTGACGCCGACGACGCCGACGCCAGCTTTTGCGCTGGGGGCGAAATCTGATCCGCTGGACATGTACATGCAGGACATCTTCACGGTGACGGTCAACATGGCCGGATTGCCGGGAATTTCGATCCCTGCGGGCATGTCCGGCGATGGCTTGCCGATGGGCTTGCAGTTGATCGGCAAGGCGTTTGAGGAAGGCGATTTGCTCAACACCGCTTTCGCGCTGGAACAGTCGATTGGCTTCAGTGAGACACCGGAGAAGTGGTGGGGCTAGGGCGACCGCCTCCCCATAATATTTTAAAGGCTTCTGTGTTTTACTGGTTCCCGCATCTTTAAGGGAGCCGCTTATGTTGTTTGAATTGATATTTTTCGGGATTTTCGTCTGGATGTTCTTTGCGCGGCTCAAGTCGGGCGCGAAAGCGGAAACCGTCGACGGATCTGCGACTCCGGCGGATAAGCCGCGTTGGGGGCGTTTGGCTCAGGATTTACGCGCGAGTATAGAGGGGCGTGGTGACGCCGGGCAGGTAGCCCCCGTGACCACTGTGCCACAGACGCACAGCGTTAGCCGGACCGCTGTCCCTGCCACTGACATCAAGGGGATGCGGTTGCCTTCAAGCCGTGAACTGTTAAAGCAATTCGGCGGACAATAGCACCGCATCACGATTTTACGTCACAGCCCCAGCTTCCCCCACATCGCATCGACCTTGGCGATGGTTTCCTCATCCATCTCCAGCTTGCGTCCCCATTCGCGGTTGGTTTCGCCGGGCAGCTTGTCCGTCGCATCCAGCCCGATTTTCGACCCCAGCCCCGATACGGGCGAGGCGAAATCGAGGTAGTCAATGGGGGTATGCTCGATGATCGTGCAGTCGCGGGCGGGGTCCATGCGGGTGGTGACGGCCCACCACACATCGTCCCAGTTCCGCGCGTCGATGTCGTCATCCACGACGATGATCCACTTGGTGTACATAAACTGCCGCAAGTAAGACCACGCCCCCATCATCACCCGCTTGGCATGGCCGGGATACGCTTTCTTCATCGAGATGACGGCAATCCGATAGCTGCACCCTTCCGGCGGCAGCCAGAAATCGATGATCTCAGGGAACTGCCTCTGCAGCAGCGGGATGAAAACCTCGTTCAGCGCCTCGCCCAGAATAGCGGGTTCATCCGGCGGTCGGCCTGTATAAGTGCTCAGATAGATCGGCTTTTCGCGCATCGTGATGGCGGTCACGGTGAAGACGGGGAATTTTTCGACCGAGTTATAATACCCCGTGTGGTCGCCATACGGCCCCTCATCCTCGTATTCGTCCAGGCTGACATACCCCTCCAGCACGATCTCCGCCGTGGCCGGAACCTTGATCGGTTGGGTCTTGCAATCGGCCAACTCCACCTGCCGCCCGCGCAGCAGGCCCGCGAAATGGTATTCGCTCAGGTTATCCGGCACAGGCGTCACCGCGCCGAGGATCGTGCCGGGGTCCGCGCCCAGCACGGCGGCGGCGGGCAGTGGTTCCGGGCGTTCATTCTTCCACCGCTGATGATGCTGCGCCCCGCCGCGATGTTTCAGCCAGCGCATAATTAGCTTGTTTTTGCCCAGCTTTTGCATCCGGTAGATGCCGAGATTATAGTCATCTTCGCGCTTACCGCTCGGCCCCTTGGTCACGATTAACGGCCATGTCACCAGCGGCCCCGCCTCGTCCGGCCAGCACGTCTGGATCGGCAAACGGTCCAGATCAATGTCATCCCCCGTCAGCACAACTTCCTGACACGGCGCGGTTTTACCCAGCAGCCCGCCCCAGCTTTTCGGCTTCATAGTCAGCACGGTCTTCGCCAGCGGCAGCAGGTCCAGCGCCTCACGCACCCCGCGCGGCGGTTCGGGTTGCTTGAGATACGCCAGCAACTCCCCAACCTCGCGCAGATCATGCCCCGTGCGCCGCTCTTTCCCGCCAAGTGTAACCCCGCGCGCCACCCGCTCGACCGTGCCGAACAGGTTGACCAGCACAGGCATCTCGGCGGGGCGCCCGTCCTCATGCGTGACATTTTCAAACAGCAGTGCGGGACCGCCCGCGTGCAGCACCCGCTTGTGAATCTCGGTAATCTCGCGGTCCATCGAAACGGGTTCAGTAATCCGCACAAGATCGCCGTCTTTCTCCAGACGGTCGATGAAATCACGCAGGGAATTATAGGCGGTCATGGCGGTGGCTCCGGTTAAGAACAGATGGCAATGTAGCGATGAACACCGCAAGGTCGAGGGGCAAGAATGTCGTGATCGTCGCAGAGTGCAATTCACCGCTTGCGTTTTCGGACATCTCGGATACGCTTGGTTTTAGTTTTTAACAAATCGAAAGGAGGTGATCCAATGGTCAGTGGGATTCAGGTCAAAGG
>CALFAK010000045.1 GCA_937948985.1 uncultured Neomegalonema sp.
TCCTGCCCTTCACAGACGAGCGCGGCTTGAACGATTTGCGCGCATCGAACAGCGCGAATGCCGGAACCCGCGCGACAGCACCGCCCGAAACGCGCGGAATCGCCGGCACAGGCCCACGCCGCACAGCCACACCCGCCTCAATCTTGAAAACAACCTTCACCACAACGACCAGCCGCCGGAGCGCCGCTTCTGCAGGTCGCAAAACCCGCCAAATCCCCGTCCTGACATGCCTCGGCAGCACAGATCCATCGCCCGCCAATACGAGCAACGCGGCAACCATCCGCAGCAACGCCTCTCGCTGACGATCTATGCCCAATGTCCAGTCCATGCGGTGCTAAACGCGTTCCTTTCCGATACCAATTAAACATCATATGGTGTTAAAATAGAACAAAAGTCAATATAAATTAGAAAATTATGGGTTTTTGTGTGGAACAATCTGCCCTCCCACCTGTTCGGAATGAAGAGACCAACGCCCGCCACACGTTATATGCCTCACCGTCATTGCATATGATTGCATCGCCGGTCCAAACGATAAAGAAAACCTCACACGCAAAACCCCGCCAAAAATGGCGGGGTTCATTAGCAAATTGGCGCATTATGGAATGCGCATTTTCAGATAGCCCTTACGGACCCGTGTACTCCGGTCAGATGTTCTTTTGTGACATCTGTTCCGCGATATAATCGGCCTGCCGGATGGCGAGGCTGACAATTGTCAAGGTCGGGTTTTCCGCCGCACCCGTTGTGAACTGCGAGCCGTCTGAGACGAAAAGGTTCGCAATATCATGGGTCTGTCCCCATTTGTTAACCACCCCGTCCTTGGCATCCGCCGACATCCGGTTCGTGCCCAGGTTATGGGTCGACGGGTAGGGCGGCGTGGGATACGTCGCCGTTGCGCCAACCGCATCGTAGATCGCCGTGCCCTGCCGCCAAGCGTGATTGCGCATCGCCACGTCGTTCGCGTGGTCACTGAAATGCACGTTCGGGGCGGGCAGGCCATACTGATCTTTCGCATCCGACAGCGTGATCGCGTTGGATTCTTGAGGCATATCCTCGCCCACAATCCACATCCCGGCCATGTGATCATACATGTCCAGCGCGGACGTGAACTCACGCCCCCAGCCACCCGGATTCAGGAATGCAGCCATAAACGGCAGGCCGAGCGCCAGCGTTTCCATCTCATACCCGCCGACAAATCCGCGCGACGGGTCATGGCGCGACTCGTCCTGAACAATCCCGGCCATCGTCGTGCCGCGATAGAAGTTCACGGGCTTGTCAAACACCGCATAAACCGACGCTGTCATGTGGCGCATGTAGTTTTTGCCGACCATCCCCGACGAGTTCGCAAGACCGTCCTTGAACATGCTGGTTTCAGAGTTCAGCAGCAGACGTGGGCTTTCAATAGAGTTCCCCGCAACCGCCACCACGCGCGCTTTCTGGACATGCTGATTGCCGTCTTTATCGGCATAAAGCACGCCCGTGACCTTGCCGCTGTCATCATGCTGGATTTGCAGCACATGCGCATTCGCGCGCACTTCCAGCTTTCCGGTCGCCTCGCCTTTCGGAATTTCCGTGTAAAGCGTCGACCACTTGGCCGAGAATTTACACCCCTGGAAGCAAAACCCCGATTGCTGACACGATGTCCTGCCATCACGATCTTGAGAATTGATCGCCATGTTTCCGGTGTGGACGCGCTCATATCCCAGCTTCTTCGCGCCAGCCTCGAACACTTTGTAGTTATTGTTGCCGGGCAGTGGTGGAATACCGTTGGTATTCGTTACGCCCATTTTGTCTTCGGCTTTGGCGTAATAGGGGGCCATTTCTTCGCCGTCGATCGGCCAATCGAGCAGGCTCGCGCCCTCGACGTCGCCGTAATTCGTCTTCGCTTTCCACTCGTGCTCCTGAAAGCGAAGGCTCGCGCCCGCCCAGTGCGTCGTCGAACCGCCAACCGCCTTCACGATCCATGCGGGCAAGCCGGAGAAATCCTTCGCCACCCGCCAATCGCCGGAAGTCGTGCGCTTGTCCAGCCATGCGAGTTGTCCGAAACTGGCCCATTCGTCGTTGATAAACTCCTCGGCCTCGTGCCGACCGCCCGCCTCAAGGATGACGGTGTCGATACCCTTCTGTGCCAACTCATTGCCAAGCGTGCCACCGCCCGCGCCGGAACCGATAATGACGACAACCGAGTCGTCGTTCAGATCATATGGTGCTGCCATATCAAAATCCTCCCTTACACCCAGTCAATGTCATCAAAACCGCGCTCGACGTAGCCACCCAGATGAGCGGATGCGCCTTCATAGCCGAACAACGGCCAGATCGCTTTTTGATTGTAAAGACCGACCACGAGAGACCCGCGCATTGCTTGGAAAAACCCGCTGTCCTCGATATCGCGCAGGATGGCAACACGATCCGCCTCCCAGCCCAGATCAAGATACCCGCCGGACCCGTAGCCCTTTTCCATGCCGACCTTTCCGGCACGGGCATTGAGTTCGGCAACACCATCCTCCAGCATCGCCAGCGTGTCGGCATCGCCCGCACCCGTATCATCATGCGCACGCATGGCTTTGGCGTAGTATTTATCGGCCACGCGGTCATGCGGATAAATATCGCGGGCCATCTGGATCATGGTCGCCATCGTTTCAGGCTTGAGCGATTTAAGCTCCATACCCCAGCCTTGCGATGGCACCACTAACGTTCCCGCGCCAACCACCATCGCCGCGCCAAGAGCGGTTTTGCCGCTGGCGGCAAGGAAGTCACGTCGATTGACCCCCTGATTTAGCGTATCGATTTTCATCGAAGTTTCCTCCCGTTTTCAGACTGTCAGGCGATCTTTGCCGCCCTGATTTAAGTAGTGTTATTTGAATCGGCCCCCGCGTTCGAGAACCTCGATCTCGTAGCCGTCCGGATCGGCGATAAAGAAAAACCGCGCCAACAACTCGCCACCGGGCGAGAAATCCACGATTTTGCGCGGCTCATATCCCGCTTCGCTCAGGCGTTTGTGCAGCGGCTCCACCGCTTCAACGCTGACCGCCAGATGACCATAGCCGTTGCCCAAATCATAGGCGTCCTGCTGACCCTTGTTGACGGTCAGTTCAAGTTCAAACTCTGTTTCGGGGTTGCTCAGGTAGATCAGGGTGAAAGTGTCGAAATCCAAACGGTCTGCCACTTCCAGTCCGAACGCAGCCTTATAAAAAGCCACCGACTTTTCCTCGTTCAGCACCCGGATCATCGAGTGAATCATTTTCGCCATCTTTTTGAGCCTCTTTGGTAATCTTCTTCCAAACTTACCGGAGAATTTCCCTCCTGTGGTGGTAGGTGGATACTACGCCGGTTCAGGGTGTTTGATTTTACTCTCAATGTGGACCAGACACGCCGTGCGCAGCAGCGAGGCGAAATTGCGGACTTCACCATGCAATTCAAGGACTTCGTCGTAGAGAGTTGACAGAAATTTCGGGGTTGCCATGCCTTGCGATTGGGCGATCTCATCAACCATCCGCCAATAGCGTGCCTCTAACCGCAGGCTGGTTGAGAGGCCGTTCAGCCGCACCGAGCGGGTCACTCCGGCGTAATCGGCAGGGTTTTGTCCGGCAAAAATTTCACACATGGCGGGCCTTGCAGTGGATTTCCAAGTCGTCAACGTCACCCGAAACGCCGTCTTTGGCAAGTCTTTCGCGCGGGATCCACAGGAATCGCTTAAAAGGCCAAACTGTTTAAATTACTGCTGTGAAGTCGTTTTACAGACTGGAAATTATCATTGTCGGACTTGTTCCGACGATCCGGAACAGCACAACCTCTCTAACTACACCTCTGGATTGTCGGGACAAGCCCGACGTGGCGGTGGTGTTGTGTTATTTGCTTTGCTTAGTAACGTTCCCAAAAAAACGCCCCGATGATTCCTCATCGGGGCGTTGGCGCATTTTCATGATCGTTGATATTTCAAACGCTCTATAAATCACTTCAGGTGGTAAGGTAGTGGCGAAAGTGTTTAGCTTTCGATTTCTTTGCCTGTTCCCTGATCGACCATTTTCATGCCGAGGCGGACTTTGCCACGATCATCGAAGCCCATCAGTTTGACCCAAACGGTATCGCCTTCTTTGACGAAATCTTTCGGGTTTGCACCGCGCTCGGAGGTCATTTGGCTGATGTGAACGAGACCGTCTTTCGGGCCGAAGAAGTTGACGAACGCACCGAAGTCGAGGACTTTCACGACCTTGCCTTCGTAGATTTCGCCCACTTCCGGCTCTGCCGCGATGGCCATGATCATCTTCTTGGCCTTGGCGATCTGTTCGGCATTGGACGAGGCGATCTTGATGATGCCTTCGTCGTTGATGTCGACCTTCGCGCCGGACTCTTCGACGATGCCACGGATGACCTTGCCGCCCGAGCCGATGACTTCACGGATTTTGTCCGTTGCGATTTGCAGCGTCTCAATGCGTGGCGCATGTGCGGAGAATTCCTCACGGCCCGCGCTGAGCGCTTTTGCCATCTCTGCGAGGATGTGGTTCCGGCCACCATGCGCTTGCGAGAGGGCTTGCTTCATGATGTCTTCGGTGATGCCCGTGACCTTGATGTCCATCTGCAGCGACGTGATGCCCAGCTCGGTGCCGGCCACTTTGAAGTCCATATCGCCCAAGTGATCCTCATCGCCGAGGATGTCGGTCAGAACAGCGAACTCGCCGGATTTCTCAAGGATCAAACCCATTGCAACACCCGCAACCGGACGGATCAACGGAACGCCCGCGTCCATCATCGACAGCGAGCCGCCACAGACGGAAGCCATCGAGGAAGAACCATTTGACTCGGTGATCTCCGACACAATGCGGATCGTGTAAGGGAAATCTGTCGCAGCAGGCAGCACAGCGTGAAGTGCGCGCCATGCGAGCTTGCCGTGGCCGACTTCGCGGCGTCCGGGAGGGCCAAACCGGCCCGCTTCACCGACCGAGTAGGGCGGGAAGTTGTAGTGCAACAGGAAGCGTTCGCGGAAATCACCGTCGAGCGCGTCAATGCGTTGCTCATCATCGCCCGTGCCGAGTGTGGTGACACACATCGCTTGGGTTTCCCCGCGCGTGAACAGGGCGGAGCCGTGGGTGCGGGGCAGGATGCCGACATGGGACTCGATCGGGCGAACCGTTGTCAGATCGCGGCCATCGATACGCTTGCCTGTTTTGACGATGTCGCCGCGCACAATCTCTTTTTCAAGCGATTTGAACACGTCGGAGACGGCGCTGCTGTTCTCTTTTTCCTCATCGGTGAGGCCGTCGAGAAGCATTTGCTTGGCTGCGGAAACTTTGCCCGTGCGCTCTTGCTTGTCGAGCGTGGAGAATGCGTCGCGCAGCGGACCTTCGACGATGCCGCGTGCTTTGTCCATGAGCGCCGAGTTGTCTTCTTGGACAACCTCGAAAGGCTCTTTCGCACAGGCTTCGGCGAGGTCGATGATGCAATCGATGACGGGCTGGATGCTCTTGTGGCCGAACATGACCGCGCCGAGCATTTCGTCTTCCGACAGTTCTTGTGCTTCGGATTCAACCATCATAACGGCATCGCGTGTGCCGGCCATGACGAGATCGAGTTTGCTGTCTTCCAGATCTTCCTTGGACGGGTTCAGCGTGTACTCGCCGTTCACAAAGCCCACGCGGCAACCGCCGATGGGGCCGAGGAAAGGCGCACCAGAGATCGTGAGCGCGGCAGACGCGGCAACCATTGCAAGCATGTCGGGCGAGTGCTCAAGGTCGTGGGACATGACGGTACAGATGACCTGTGTCTCGTTCTTGAACCCGTCGATGAACAGCGGGCGCAGAGGGCGGTCAATCAGACGCGAGGTCAGCGTCTCGTGATCGGAAGGGCGCGCTTCGCGCTTGAGGTAACCGCCGGGGATTTTACCCGCGGCATAGTATTTCTCTTGGTAGTGAACTGTCAGCGGGAAGAAATCCATTCCCGGCTTTTGCGATTTCGCGAATGTGACAGCGGCGAGAACGGTGGTCTCGCCCAGTGTGGCCAGAACGGCGCCGTCGGCCTGACGGGCGACACGGCCTGACTCGAGGATGAGCGTCTCATCCCCCCATTGAACTTCCTTGCGGATTGTATCGAACATTTGTTCTTCCTTGCGTGAGTGGCCGGGGCCTTCCCGGTCCACGGCTGCGCAAACCCCATGTTTGTCGCAGATGACCCAAGCGCCTTTGGCGCGGGGTCTGACCCTGATAATGTACCGCCCGCGCGGGGCTGGAACGACAGGGCGGATAAGCAAAGCGCGCCGTGCTGGCGCGCTTTGAATGTTTATTTACGGATGTTGAGCTTTTTAAGCAGCGTCTGGTAGCGCTGTTCATCCTTGCCGCGTGCATAGTCAAGCAATTTGCGGCGTTGACTGACCATTTTGAGCAAACCGCGACGGGAGTGATTGTCGTGTTTATTTGTCTTGAAGTGCTCGGTCAGGTTGGTGATGCGCTCGGTCAGGATGGCAATCTGGACTTCCGGTGAACCGGTGTCACCCTCTTTGATGCCGTATTCCTTGATCAGTTCCTGTTTGCGCTCTGGCGTAATCGACATCGGTATCTCCTTGAAAAAGCGTTATAAAAAACCACCAGGTGGCGTTCCGATTGGCGATAGCCGGGATGTCGTCCAGCCACGTCTTTCGAGACGCCTTTTCCCTAGCGATACTAAGCCTCTAGAGCAAGCGCGAAATGGTCGCAATCATAAAGGGAATAATGTTATTTTCTCTAGTTTGCGAGGTGGCTCGCTTGCGCAAACACCTCTTTCAACAGCACGTGATTTGTGCAAAAGCAGTATTGAATTTATTGCATTGCAACATAGGGAGGTGCGTATGTTTGACCTCAATCGACCACGGCGGTCTGTACTTTATATGCCCGGTTCAAATCAACGTGCGCTTGAGAAGGCGAAGACGTTGGCGTCGGATGTTTTAATTCTCGACCTTGAGGACGCGGTTTCCCCCGCCAGTAAAACCGAGGCGCGGGGGCTTGTGTGCGAGGCGGTGAAGTCGCGCGCTTATGGCAAGCGGGAGGTCGTGATCCGTGTCAACGGGCTGGATACCGATTGGGGGATGGATGATTTGCGCGCGGCGTCCGAAGCGGGACCGGATGCCATCCTGATCCCGAAGACGCAGTCGGTGGCGATGGTAGAAGAGGTCGAATGCCTGATGCAGGATTTCGGCGCGCCGTCCAGCACCTATATCTGGGCGATGATGGAAACGCCGCTGGGGATACTGCATTCTGAGGCGATTGCGACATCGACATCGCGGTTGACGTGTTTTGTGATGGGGACGAACGATCTGGCTGAGGATCTGGGGGCGTTGCAAACGGCGGATCGTGCGCCGATGATAACGTCGCTGAACTTGTGTCTGCTGGCTGCGCGCTCCTATGGTATGGCGATTGTGGACGGGGTTTATAACGCGTTCAAAGATGAGAACGGATTCCGCGAGCGCTGCGCACAAAGCCGGGCGATGGGTTTTGACGGGAAGACTTTGATCCATCCGGCGCAATTGGCCATATGCAACGCCGCGTTTGGACCCACGGCGGAAGCAATTGAGAAAGCCAAGGCGCAGATACAGGCGTTTGAAGAGGCGGCTGCGCGGGGGGAAGGCGTTGCTGTGCTGGACGGTATGATCGTTGAGAATCTGCACGCGGACGCGGCGCGGCGGTTGTTGGTTAAGGCCAATGCGATCCATGCGTTGGAGGCGGCGCTATGAGTGATCCGGCAAGCCCCGAAGACCTGTTCGCGTTTCTGGATGAACTGGGCATCAAAACCACCACAGTCACACACCCGCCGCTGTTTACGGTGGAAGACAGTCAGAATTTGCGCGGTGATTTGCCGGGCGGGCACACCAAAAACCTGTTTCTGAAAGACAAGAAAGGGCAGTTGTTTCTGGTGACCTGTGATGAGGGGCGCAAGGTCAATCTCAAGGCGCTTGAAAAACAAATCGGCGCGGCGCGTGTGAGCTTTGGGAAACCGGAGTTACTGCTTGAAGTGTTGGGTATAATTCCGGGTGCGGTGACGACTTTTGCGCTTATCAATGACCGTCAAGAACCGCGCAGAGTCACGTTTGCGATAGATAAAGGCTTGCTGGCCAACGATCTAATTAACTGTCACCCCCTACACAATGCCGCGACGACCGCTATCTCTTCGTCAGACCTGATGAAATTCATCGCCGCGTGCGGTCATCAGGCGATTGAAATCGATTTCGACGCGTTGGCTGAATAGCGGGCGCGCCATACGATAACTTTGGAGTGACCTTTATGCTTGAACTCGGTGGTGGTGCGGCTGCGCCTGAAGGTTTTGTCAAGGACGGCACCGATGCGGGTTTTATGACGGATGTCATTGAGGCATCGCAGACAACGCCGGTTGTTGTGCAATTTACCGCCCCCTGGTGTGGCCCGTGCCGGACGCTTGGCCCGCAGCTTGAGGCCGCCGTTGCCAAGGCGGGTGGTAAGGTCAAGATGGTCCGCATCAATATTGACGAGAACCCGCAAATTGCCGGACAGATGCAGGTACAGTCAATTCCGGCGGTCTTCGGGTTTGCGGGCGGTCAGCCTGTCGATGGCTTTATGGGGGCGCAACCTGCAAGCCAGATTGAAGCCTTCGTGAACAAAATCGCCTCTGCCGCCGGGCCGTCCGGCATGGATGAGCAGGTTGATCAAGCCCTCGCAGCAGCGGAAGCGGCGTTGGAAGAGGGCGCGAGTGCTGATGCGGCGCAGATATACGCGCAGATTTTGGGTGCGGTGCCGGAAAACCTGCGCGCGATTACCGGGCTGGCAAAATGCTATGTCGCGACAGGGGATTTGGAGCGTGCGACCGAAACGCTCGGATACACCCCGGAGGATAAGGCGGATGATCCGATGGTCGCGCAAGTGCGCTCGATAATCAAACTGGCTGAACAGGCCGGATCGGCGGATGATAACGCGGCGCTGAAGGCAACAGTCGATGCCAACCCCGATGATCATCAGGCGCGGTATGATCTGGCGCTGGCGCTGGGACCATCCGAGGAGGCGATTGATCATCTTTTGGAGATCATTCGCCGCGACCGTGAATGGAATGAGGATGCCGCGCGGACACAGCTGTTTGAGCTGTTCGATGCGCTGGGCGCGGCGGACCCTGTAACATTGAAAGGCCGTCGTCGCCTTTCGTCGATCTTGTTTGCGTGAGCGGGATGGTGCATCGCTTCTCACCCAATGACGCGCCATCGGTGATTCCGATTTTTCCGCTGCCCGGCGCATTGCTGCTGCCACGGGGGCGGTTGCCGCTGAACATCTTTGAGCCGCGTTATCTGGTAATGATTGATGATGCGATGAAGACGGAAACGCGGCTGATCGGGATGATTCAGCCGCAGAGCGAGACGGGTAAGCGCGGTGATAAGGGGTTGTTCTCGGTGGGCTGCGCCGGGCGGATCACGACGCTGTCGGAGACAGATGATGGTCGGTACCTCATCGGCCTGACAGGCGTTTCGCGCTTTACGATGGTGCAAGAGATCGAAGGTTTTTCGCCCTATCGTCAAGCGCAGGTCGAGTGGTCCGACTATGTGTTGGACACAAAAGCACCCAAGCAGGACAGCGATTGTTTTGACCGTGAAGTGTTTATGTCGCTTGTTGAGAAATATTTCCGGGCGAAATCTCTCGACACGGATTGGGACGCGTTCGGGCAGGCGGATGAGGAAACCATCGTCAATGCGCTGTGCATGATCTGCCCGTTCTCGGCGCAAGAAAAGCAGATGTTGTTGGAAGCCGATGATCTGTCCGACAGGCGCAAGGTGCTCAACACGTTGCTGATGTTTGAGAGTGCAGGTGAAGAGAGCGGCGGGGGGATGCAATGAGCGATGAGGGAACCCCTGACGATGCGCATCGCAGCGATATTGACCCCAAACTGCTTGAGGCGCTGATCTGTCCGGTCTCGCACGGGCCTTTGATTTATGAGCGTAAAGCGCAAGAGTTGGTGAGCAAGCGTGCGAGCCTTGCCTATCCGATCCGCGATGGTGTGCCGATCATGCTGCGCGATGAGGCGCGGGTGTTGGAGTAAAGGCACCACTGGCCGGGGGAAGATCTGGTGTCTGTGTCTGGATCTTGAAACGTATCGACAACGCGGTCACAGAAGTCGTCGGCGGGTATCGAGAGGCAGACGCGGTGCTGCATGCATTGTGGCACCAATTGTAATTCATACATTCTCAGAAACGCACACGGGTGTCGCCGACCCGTCTAGAGATTCCCCCTGAAATTCCCCCCATCCATCGGCCACCGCGCTCCGGCAGCAGCGGCCTCCCGCCGTTCCGCCTCGCCCAGCACCTCATCCAAAGGCCGCACCGCGTCCATATATCCGCCCAGCGCCGCATAATCCGCCCGCCGCATCGTGAACTCAATCGGCGCGACCAGCGCGGGGGTCGGCACATAACCGAAAGCGTTTTCGGGCATATCCAGGACATCCGCCATAACCGTAATACCGCCACCGGGCCAGATATAGCACGGCGCGCCGCCGCAACTCACATGTGTCAGCGCATCCTTGACCGAGCGTGTCAGGCCCACCGGATTCTCCGTCACCCCCGCGCGCAGCGATCCCCCCGCCCCCCCCATGAACAGCACGGACACCACTGACGGCTCGCAGTTTTCCTCGATCCGCTCCACCGACAACCGCAGCGCATCGGGCAACTCCGCCGCCACAGGTTCCAGCGCCGCGTCCAGCACGAAATATCCCCATTGCTCGCCCGTCGTCGACACCATCAACATCCGCATCCCCGCCCACGCGTCCTTGGGCTTGAACGGGGCAAGGATGCTCAGCGGATCGGTAATATCGGTCCCGCCCCAGCCTGTGCCGGGATTGGCGACTTGAAAATACCGCCCCGGCGTCGATTTACGCCCCCTCACCTTAATCCCCGTCGGCTTCACATCCAGCAGTTTTCCGGCCTGATGCTCGGACAGAACGCCCGTGATGTGGTCATCGACCACCACCACCTCGTCGACATGGTCAACCCATTGTTTCGCGAACATCCCGATGGTTGCCGAGCCACAGCCGACCCGCATCCGCTCCTCGCGCACACCGTCAACAACGGGTGGCGCACCCGCTTGCAGCACCACCTCCGCGCCCTCATCAACCTTCACCGTCACCGCTTGACGATTGCACAGTTTCAGCAGCGCATCACACGTCACACGCCCCTCTTTCTTCGATCCGCCCGTCAGGTGATGCACCCCGCCCAGCGACAGCATTTGCGAGCCATACTCACCCGTCATCACATGACCGATCGCCTCCCCATCGACACGCACCTCCGCACGTTCGGGTCCGATATAGCGATCCGTGTCAATCTTCACCTTTGCGCCGCAATAGCTGAAAATCCCCTCGGTCACGACCGTGACCATATCCACGTCATCGTAAGTCTGACCGACAATGAACGGCGCGGGTTTGTAGTCGGGATAAGTCGTCCCCGCGCCGATGGCCGTCACAAAAACCTGCCCGCCTTTGGCAATACCGCCGTCCCAATCGCTGCCATCAAGAAACGGCACAGCCTGATCCGATTGCTCAAGGATCGTAAACGGGTCCAGCCGCACCAGCGTGCCGCCCTCATTCGCATACCGATCACACGCCCCGCTGCGCCCCTCGGCAATATAGCAAAGCACGGGGCAAGCATCGCAACGGATCTTGCCCTCAACAACGCTTTCAACCCGTTGCTTTACCATGGGTCAGTTGTCTCTCGAAAGGGAGAGATAAGCGCCTGACCGGGCGGGGCGGAAAGGCGCGTGTCGGCGCTGCGCGCCTCCGGAGAGGAAAGGAAACTCATCACCGCAGCCCATCCTCACCAGCCGCATCCTCATGGCTCAGTCCGCCAACCCTCGGCAAAGGCCGTCCGCTGTCGCTCACCGCAATCGCCACCAGTATCTCATCCGCGCGCGGCGCATCATTCACGCGCACTTCCATGCCGTCAAAGTGAGAGCGCACATAGGCCGCATCCTTATGCCCCAGCGGCACATCCAGACACGCCCCCATGCCCCCGCGTTTTTTGTTGGACGGCACCAACGCAGCGCCCCGCTCCACCGCCGCCCTCAGCGGCTTTCCCATACGCGGATGCAGCAGCGCGGCGGCGTGTTCCAGCTCGCCATTCTCCCCCACGAGCGCGGCCTTGCCATAGCCCTGCGCCTGCTCCGGCGTAATCCCCAGCGCCGCCACACAGCGCGCGCCCAGCATCCCGCCAAGCTCCTCACCAATCACCATCAGCGCCTCAAGATCGGCCTCATACCGCCCCGCAAACGGGTTTTCGATCACCGCTACCGCTGCCGCACGGCGTGTGGGGGGCGAAATGCCCTGCCCCATTTCGCTCAGCGTTTCCTCAACGCTCACAACAATCTTGCGGATTTTCGCCGTGCTCATCGCGTCCCTCACTCCAGCGCAAATGCCTCGCCCGCCACGCGGGTTTGCCCTTGCAAACACAAGAACACGCCCGATGCCCGCCCCTGCGCTATGTATCCTTGCGCACAGGCCACCCCGCTGTCGAGCGCCTTTGTCACATTGGCGTCGGGCAACGCCGATACACCCACAGTCACAAGCCGCGCCCCAAGGTCACTATCCGGTGACAGCGCACAGGCCGCCTCCCGCTGCACCAGCGGTGAGTCCGGCAGATCGACCGAATTCGCGATCAGCGTCGCCAGAACATCCGCCTCCGCCGCCGACCGCGCCAGCACCGTCACCGCATCCGCAATCCCCAGCGAATACGAGCGTCCGCGCCAACCGCTTGTCGCCACACCGCACGCCGCATCCAGCGTTATCATGCCCACAAAACCGGGCCTCACATGATCAGAAATCCCCAGCCGATAGCCTTCGCCCTCGCCTAGCCACAGCGCGATATCGCCACCATTATTGACAACCACCCGCCTCAACCCTTCACCACGCATCGCCGCCAGCACATAATCGGCAACAGACCCTGCAACTGCGGCCATCGGTGTGACAAATACCGGAATGCCCCGAACCGCCGCACACATACGCAGGGCGACAGGGCTGGAAACGGGCGCTCCGCAAAGCGGCTTACGCAGCACTGGCAAATCCACCACCAGCGCCTCCAGCAGCTCGTCAAACGCGGCAATTGCTCGCTGATAAGCCGCCTCAACAGCGTGTGCTTCACCAGCCGCTTCAAGGATCAGATTGATGGGACCATGCGAGAGGTGGAGACGCCGGCCCGAACGATTGGCTTGGGGCCGTTCATAAGTCACAAGATCGGCAACGCTCTAGCCACCACAGCCCCCGCGCCCCTGCACCGCCGACGCAACCGCCTCTTTCAACGGTTCATCCAGCGCGGCACCATCTATACCAAACGCGCTCGACTGGCTCACACGCGCCACGGTAATACGAAGCTGATCCACGCCCCCCGCATCGACCAACTTGAACCCGTGCGCCTCATCAACCCGCCGCCATCCTTTCGGCTCAAGGCATTGCGTGGCAAATCCACCCGCCCGCGCATAGGCATCCGCAACGGAAATATCTGGAAAGACCATCCCGTCCCGCCCCTGCAACTCTCTCAAAGTCACAGGCGAAAAGCCGGACGATACAGGCGGCGTCAACGGCAAAGGTGCCACCCTGGGCGACGCACACCCCGCCAGCGCGACCAATGCCAACAGCACAAACGCCCTCACGCCGCCACCAGCATCTCGGCCAGCGATTTAAACATCGCCTTACCGTCCGTGCCCAGCAATTGCGCGTCAGCGGCCCGCTCAGGATGCGGCATCATGCCCAGAACACGGCGGTTTCCGGACAACACGCCCGCAATGTCATTCGCCGATCCGTTGACCGTTTCCTGATACCGGAACGCCACCTGCCGCTCAGCCTCAATCCGTTCCAGCGTCGGCGCATCCGCCACAAAACATCCGTCATGATGCGCCACAGGAAACGTCACCGTCTCACCCGCATTATACTGCGCGGTGAAAGCGCTTTGTGTGTCTTCCACTTTCAGCTTCACATCCCGGCACACGAATTTCAGCGTCGTATTGCGCATCAACGCACCGGGCAGAAGCCCCGTCTCGATCAGCACCTGAAACCCGTTACAAATCCCCAGCACATGACCGCCGCCTCCGGCAAACTTCACGATCTCCCGCACAATCGGCGAGCGTGCCGCAATCGCTCCGCAGCGCAGATAATCCCCGAACGAGAAACCACCCGGCATCGCCACAAGGTCAATTCCGGCTGGAAGGGCGGTGTCTTTATGCCAGACCATCACGGGCTTTTGCCCCGTCGCCTGTTCCAATGCCACCGCGAGGTCACGGTCACAATTCGAGCCGGGAAAAACGATCACTGCGGATTTCATCGTGCCAGTCCCTATCACTGCAAACATTACCCGCCGCCTTTATCACGCGCTCTCCAGCGACGCCACAGCAGACAAAGACAATATGATTCGACGCAATCAAAACTTGACGCATTTGCCTGTTATTGTGTTCAGTATAGATATTAATTTAATCAATTTTCAGGGGAAGGATAGCAATGCAACCGAACCTGGCTGACTTTTCCAAACCGGGAGTACTATCTGACAACGGTACCGTTCTCTTGCTGGAAGACGATCATTTGCTGGCGAAATATTTCGGCAAAATGCTCAACGCGGTGGGCGTTGCCGATGTTGCCATCGCTCACAGCAACAGCGCGGCAACAAAGATTTTAGAAGACAACACGGTCACAGCAGCCTTTATTAATGTGTCTTTGAACGACGAAACTTCCGAGCAAACCGCACACTTACTTATCAAAAACGACATACCGTTCACATTTGCATCGGGACGCTCGCTCCCCGATACGCTTGGAAAAATATTTCCAACAGCAAATTTGCTCTTAAAACCCGCACGCATAGCGCAGATTAAAGACATGCTCACCACGCTGAACTACAAAACAGACTAAACGCAAAACGCCCGCCCTTTTCAGTTTCTACGCGGATATTTAGCGACCAGATCGACCCACCGTGCCTGCTGCAAATCTCTCCCGGAGCGGTAAGAGATCAAATCCCACTCCCGCCCCGATCAACATCGAACGCCGCGTTATACCAGGCATCGCAAACATATAGCCGCCGCTGTTCCTGCGCATGGAGTTCTCTTTCATTTCGGGTCATGTCAGTATAACAAATTTATACATCGTATGCAGATTAGACAAAATGTGTAGGCTTAATATCATGGACACTACACAATACCCGAAAAGAAAAAGGCAAATAACGCGACGATTACGCATCGCGTTGCTTACTTGTGCTGCGGCGGCGGCGACAATTCCGGTCATCGTATATTTTGCAACTGCTGCCGTTATGAAACGTCAGGAATATCTCTCAGGTCGCTTGATAGCATCGGTCGCCCACTCAGCAGAATTGAATGCGGCACTCATCAGGCTGGCGGACGAT
>CALFAK010000046.1 GCA_937948985.1 uncultured Neomegalonema sp.
TGCTCGAAATAGGTCGAGACGAAGCGGTCATGGTCGCCGTAGACCGTGCGCATCTGGCCCGGCCAGCTGTCGCGTATACAAAGGACGCCCTCGGCCTCGGTGGTGGTGATTTCCTCGCCCGTGGCCGGCTCAAGGATCACAGGTTGAACACCGAAGAACGGCTTTGTGGCCGAACCGGGCTTGGTGGCCGTTGCGCCGGGCAGCGGTGTGATGAGGTGGCCGCCTGTCTCTGTCTGCCACCAGGTATCGACAATCGGGCAATTCCCCTTGCCGACGACCTCGTTATACCAGTTCCACGCTTCGGGGTTGATCGGCTCACCCACTGTGCCGAGGATGCGCAGGGAGGAGAGGTCCGCCGCCTCGACGAACTCTTTGCCCTTGCCCATGAGCGCGCGGATGGCGGTGGGGGCGGTGTAGAACTGGTTGACCTTGTGCTTTTCGCAAACCTGCCAGAAGCGCGAGGCGTCGGGATAGGTGGGCACGCCCTCGAACATCAGCGTTGTCGCCCCGTTGGCGAGCGGACCGTAGACGATATAGCTGTGCCCCGTGACCCAGCCGACATCGGCGGTACACCAGAAAATGTCGCCCTCGTGATAATCGAACACGATCTCATGGGTCATCGACGCCCAGAGCAGGTATCCGGCGGAGGAGTGGAGCACGCCTTTCGGCTTTCCGGTCGAGCCGGAGGTGTAGAGGATGAAGAGGGGATCTTCGGCGTTCATCGGCTCTGGCGGGCAGTCGGCGGAGACGGACGCCTCGGCCTCGTGGAGCCAGATGTCGCGGCTGGCGTCCCATGCGACATCGCCGCCCGTGCGGCGGACGACGAGGTTTTTCACGCTCGCATCGCATTTCGCCAGTGCCTTGTCCGCATTGGCCTTGAGGGGGGTGTTTTTGCCGCCGCGCGGAGCCTCATCGGCGGTGACGACCATTTTCGCGCCGCAATCGATCACGCGGTCGGCCAGTGCGTCGGGGCTGAACCCGCCGAAAACGATGGAGTGGACCGCGCCGATGCGGGCGCAGGCCAGCATCGCCACGGCGGCCTCCGGAATCATCGGCATGTAGAGAATGACGCGGTCGCCTTTGGTGATGCCGTTGGCCTTGAGAACGTTGGCGAATTTACAGACGCGGGCGTGCAGTTCGCGGTAGTTGATGTTCTTATCGACTGTCGGATCATCGCTTTCCCAGATGATCGCGGTCTGATCGCCGCGTGTGTCGAGATGGCGGTCGACGCAGTTGGCGCAGACGTTCATCTCGCCGTCCTCATACCATTTGATCGAGACGCCGGGATATTCGTAGGTGGTGTTTTTCACGGTGGTGAAGGGTTTTATCCAGTCGAGACGCTTGCCTTGCTCACCCCAAAAGCCGTCAGGATCATTGACCGATGCGGCGTACATCGTCTCGTATTTTGCCGCATCAACGTGCGCTTTCGCGGCCATTTCGGATGATGGTGCGTATGTTTTATCTGACATTGTTGTGTCTCCCCTCGTTCATCTTCTGCCATCGGTTTAGCGTAAAGATCACACCGAAACGATGCCCAAACTTGACAAGGCGTTAACGCGCTTTGGTCAAAATGTACATATCCACTTGAAAACAATCGTTTTTCTTGTAAATATTTTACACTTTCAACCTGTGGCTCTGTCAAAAAAAACCGCCCGGTGTGCAACCTTGTTGCCTATACCATGCGAACAGGCATTTCGGGTGTCCACCCTTGAAACGTAGGCGGAAACCGTGACACTGCCACTGAAAATCAAATCATGCGAGGCGGAACATGGCACAATCAATGATCGGGATTATCGGGGGCAGCGGGCTTTATGATCTCGAAGGGTTGGAAAACCCGCAATGGATGACGGTGGACAGCCCGTGGGGCGAGCCTTCGGATCAAATTTTGCGCGGGACTTTTAACGGTGTTGAGATGGCGTTCCTGCCCCGTCACGGACGCGGGCATGTGATCTCACCGACGGATATCAATTACCGTGCGAATATTGACGTGCTCAAGCGCATCGGGGTGACGGATGTGATCTCGATCTCCGCCTGTGGTTCGTTCCGGGAGGAGATGGCCCCCGGTGATTTTGTGATCGTTGATCAATTTATCGACCGGACGTTCGCGCGGGAGAAGAGCTTCTTTGGCAAGGGCTGTGTAGCGCATGTTTCGGTCGCGCATCCTGTTTGTGAGACGCTGGGGGACAAGCTGGAGAAAGCGGGTAAGGCGGCGGGCATCAACACGCATCGCGGCGGGGTTTATCTGGCGATGGAGGGGCCGCAATTTTCATCTATCGCTGAGTCGAAAATGTATCGCGAGAGCTGGAATTGCGATGTGATCGGCATGACCAATATGCCCGAAGCCAAACTCGCCCGTGAAGCCGAGCTTTGTTATGCCACGGTCGCGATGGTGACGGATTACGACAGCTGGCATCCCGATCACGGGGCGGTGGATATCACCTCAATCATCGCGGTGATGCAAGGCAATGGCGCGAAGGCCCGTGCGCTGTTGCATAACGTGATTCCGATGTTTGCGGGGGAGCGCGCGGCGTGCGCCCATCACTGTGATACCGCGTTGGAATTCGCGATTATGACCGCCCCGGATAAGCGGGATGCGGGTTTGATTGCCAATCTTGACGCGGTAGCGGGCCGGGTTTTGAACCGCGCGTGAATGGTGAGTGATTGAGCGTGTGGAGCATTTGCCCGTCTCTCTCCGCGATGTGGTGGAGAGGCGGGTTGAATTTTTTATCCGGCATTTCAGTAGGATGATCACTTGAAAGCGGGAGCCAATCTATCAGCGTCATTGTCGGGCTTGTCCCACGAGTGTCCGGCAGTTTTTACTTTTCAGGTGCTTGGTCACTATTATCGGAAAGTGCTTCATATAAAGCTGGTGCATCGCATTTACTGAAAAATATTAATTTCAACCCTGACGTCACCCCGCGACTTGTTCGCGGGGTCCATCGTGCAAGGCGTGTGGACCAATGGATACCGCGATCAAGTCGCGGTAAGACAAGACTTTATAAAATCGGCATACTGCCGGACACGCGTGGGCTTGTCCCGACAATCCAGAGGTGTAATTGGAGAGGTTGTGCTGTTCCGGATCGTCGGAACAAGTCGCGGGGTGACTTTTGGTTTGAAATTAATATTTTTCAGTAAATGTGAAGCGCCAGCTTCATATGAAGCATTTTTCGCTAATAGTGACCAAGCACCTGAAAAGTAAAAACCGCCGGACACTCGTGGAGCAAGTCCGGCGATGACAATTTCCAATCTGTAAAACGACTCACAGCAGGTGATTTAACAGTTTGGCCTTTCAAGCGATTGCCGTGTGGGTTGATCGTTCGCTCTTGACTAATGTTCCTTTTTAGTTCTATATAATGCCGGAATGTTAAGGTAGCGGCACTGGAAAAACACTGGACTGGGAATTGGCGATAGATCGTAATCGGGAGGCTCTGCTGCGGTTGGTGGCGGGGATGCTGGTTATGATGGGCGGGTCGGTTGAGACCTTGCCCCGCTATATGCACAGCCGGGTTTGGGCCGTGTTGCGGCCCGCCGAATCCGCTTTGCGGCGGTTGATTGTTGTTGTGAAACAGCGGATGAAAATTGAGGTGCGGGTGGTCACGCCGCGTGCCGCTATGCCCGCTTTGGGGATTGCGCCGCGCGGGGAGCGCAGGGCTGTGCCAGCCTTTGCGCTGTTTGACCGGAGGAAATCGTTTGATTCCGTGCTGGCTTTCGGCGGGCGACGTTATGCCAAAGGCACACCGAATATCCGGTTTTTCGACGGCTATGACACGCCCGTTCCGGTCAAAGCCGTTGCGATGCCGGATGATATGATCAGTGCGGGGCGATTGAACCGCCGTCTGGCCGCCCTGCGCAATGCTCTGGATGATCTGCCCAAACAAGCCCGGCGTATGGCACGGGTGGAGGCGAAGCGGGCGGCGCTGCGGGCGCAATCAGGCAAGTATATCAGACCCATGCGACCCGGTCGCCCGCCGGGGTATCGCGCGCGAAAACGGCATCCGGTCGATTTCGTGTTGTCCGATTGTCACGAAATGGCGCTGTATCTGCTGGTGCCGCCTTGAGTATCAGCAGATACAATGATGGCCGGAACCGGTCCGGCCATGACAGCTTGAACTTCGGGTTTGCACCCTTTGAAAGACGCCCCGGATCACGTCCGGAGCGGCATTAGGCTTGGGCGGCGGTTACTCCGCCATCGCCGCTTCTAAGCTGTCGGCGGATTTGAGGTTTTCGGGCTTGCCAACGACGACGATGAACAGGTCATCAGGGCGCAGCAGACGCTTTGCTACGCGGGAGATATCGTCGAGTGTGACCGCATCGACCAGATCATTGCGGGTGTCGATATAGTCGATCGGCAGGTCAGCGCTTTGCGCGCTAACAAGGAAGCGGGCGATTTTTGCATTGGAATCAAAGCGTAAAGCCCAAGCGCCCGTAAGGTAGCGTTTGGCCCCGTCAAGTTCTTCAGCGGTCAGACCGCCCTCGGCCATGCGCGCCCATTCCTGCTTGATGAGTTCAAGCGATTTGCCGACACGGGAGTTCTGTGTGGCGACCCCACCCATATAAAGCCCCGCATATTCAATGGGATTCAGATAGGAATACACGGAATAAGCCAGCCCGTTTTTCTCACGCACCTCATCGGTCAGGCGCGAGGTGAGACCACCGCCGCCGAGCACGTAATTCATCACATAAGCGGGGATGAAATCGGGGTCTTTGCGCAAGATCGAGGAGTGACCGAACATCACGGTGCTTTGCGGAACATCTTCCTCAATCACCACAACGCCGCCGTTTTCGCGGGTTTTGACCGGGGATTTGTTGAGCGGTTCGCCTTCGGACAGGTCGCCGAAAGTCTTGTCGAGCAACGGACCGAGAGTGGCCGCGTTGATGTCACCGACCACACCGATTGTCATGGCCCCGCGCGCGGGCATTTTCGCATATACTTCAAGAATATCGTCGCGTGTAAAGGCTTTAACGATTTCCTGCGTTGAGCTGCGGCCCAAGCGGGACTCTTTGCCGAACATGTCCCCGTACCAGCGTTTTGAAGCGATTGAGCCGGGATCATTTTCCGCCGAGCGCAGATTTGAGAGCAATTGCTCCCGGACCCGCTCGATGGAAACGGCATCGAAATGGGGGGCCGTCAAGGCGGTGTGCATCAGGGCGAAAGTGGGCTCAACATTCTCGCTGAGCGAGGACATACCGACCGAAAAACTGTCGCGGCCCGTGCCGAAGGAAATGCTTGAGGAAAGCTCCTCCAAGGCGGCGGCCCATTCTTGCGAGTCCATATCGCCCGCGCCCTCTTCGATCAGCGCGGCGGCGAATCCTGCGATCCCTTCCTTGCCTTCGGGGTCAAGCATCGAGCCGCCCTCGAATTCGACATTGAAAGAGACAATCGGGATCGAGCGCTCCTCGACCAGCCAAGCGGTGATGCCGCCGGGGCTTACCACTTCCTGGATGCGGGATTGGGATTGGGTTTCTTTGGCCTGTGCGGCGGTGATGGTCAGGGGCAAAAATGCCAGGCAGACCGAGAGGAATCCTGCGTTGAGCGTGCTCATCCTTTGACTCCCTTTTCTTTTTTCATCAACCAACCCGTGACCGAACGCTCCGGCACAAAGACTTTGCGGGCCGCGTTCATCACGTCTTCAACCGTCACGCTTTCCAGGATTTCACGCCAGTTTTCGAGCCGTTCGAGCGAAAGACCGATGGTGAGCGCCGCACCGTAGCTTTGCGCCATTGAGGTTTGGCTGTCGTAGCTGAAAACTTCGCTGGCGATGGCCTTCTTTTTGGCACGGGCAAGCTCTTCCTCAGTGATGCCGTTTTCGAGGAGGTCAGCGATCATCCAGTCAATTGCGCCCTCCAACTCGGTGAGTGTGGTCTCGCCTTTGGGACCGCCATAGAAGCCGAATTCGCCGGAATCGCGGGACATGCCGGAGTAATAAGCCCCCGCATAAATCGCCAGATCGGTATCAATGGTCAGCATTTTCGGCAATCGCCGCGTCGTACCGCCGGAGAGAATGTCGCTGAGCAAGCTGAGCGCTTCAGCCTCATTGCCTTCACCTGTCACATAAGACGGGGCCAGATAAGTGCGCGAAAAGCTGGCTTGGGAAACACGGGGATCGCTCATTACCAGGCGGCGGGCCGCGATATGAGGCGGCTCCTGTCCGCGCACGGCAAGCTCGAGATCGACCGATTCAATCGGGCCGTAATGCTCTTCGGCCAGCGCTTGAACTTCTTCGGGGGTCACATCACCCGCAACGACCAAAGTGGCATTGTTGGGGGCATAAAAGCGCTCATAAAAGTCCAGCGCATCCTGACGATTAAGCTGCGCCAATTCCGACCGCCAACCAATGACCGGGTCACCATAGGCATGATTGAGATAGAGCGCGGCGGAATACTGTTCGCGAAACTTTGCGCTGGGGCTGCTGTCCGTGCGTGAATTGCGTTCTTCCAAGACCACATCGCGTTCGGAGATGACCTCATCGTCGGCAATCACAAGATTGCGCATCCGGTCCGCTTCCATCTCCATCACCAAACCAAGACGGTCGCTCGCGATGCGTTGGAAATAGGCCGTGTAATCGCGTGATGTGAAGGCATTGTCCTGTCCGCCATTCTCGGCGACGATCTTCGAGAAACGTCCGCTGGGGATGGTGTCGGTTCCCTTGAACATCAGATGTTCGAGGAAATGCGCGATCCCGGTTTTGCCCGCCGGCTCATCGGCGCTGCCGACTTTGTACCAGACCATATGGGTGACCACGGGGGCACGGTGATCTTCGATCACGACGGCGCGCATTCCATTGTCGAGGGTGAAATCGCTGATCTTTGGCTCAGCGGTAGCAGGCAAGATACTGGCAACCAAACCAGCGACCGCCCAGCGAATCGTCCTGAATTTCATCAAGTTACGCCCTGCTCTACGATTGAGGGGCACATTATCCGTGCCCGTTACGAAGACTTTATGTGGGGAGTCTCTCCACAATTTCCAGCCTTACGCGGTACATCGTTAAGGGCGTGCTAAACAATATTAAAGCGTGACAAGTTTTGCCGCCCCCGCATTCGCGCCCGGATTGCTGGAAAGCGGGGGGGTCGCGCATCGGAAAAGGGCTAAATACGCCCCGATCAAATGCGCGTTATTCAGGGATATAGATCAGCTCGGACGGCGCTGGCGCGATGGTGCCGAATGTTGGCGTTTGCGATACAGCGGGCGCTGCTGGAACTGGTGCCACTGTTGCGATGGGGTCGGGAGCGGGAACATAGACCGGCTGAGGAGCGGCGATCGTGGCGACCGTCGGCGCTGCGATTGTAGGGACGGGTTGTGTGCTTGTGATCCCCTCATCAAGCAGACGCTGGCGTTCGAGCTCCGGGTTGATCACACCGCGTGCTGTCTCGCCGCGCGCTTCGCGTAAGGAAGGAAAGATCCGGTCGAGCACGTACTGGTTTTGCCCGGAATTATACAGATCTTGCTCTGCGGCAACCACATTGCGGATATTTGCGGGTGCGGGTCCTGCGGACGAAAGAAGCGCCGCTTCCGTTGCCGAAGGCGCAATTGCAACGCTTGCGGGCTGCGCTGCTGTGCCTAACAAAGCGGCCTGCGCGTCACCAATCGGGTTCGGATCACGGGAGCTGAGTTTGCCCGGTTCAGGCACGGGTAGCGCATCGAATGTGCTGGGCATCTCCAGCGGGCGCTTGGTCAGGACGCTGAACTCGTCGGGCGCAGTTTGCAGATCGCCGATTATGTCAGAGATTTGAAAACGGTCACTCGGCTTGGCCGCGTCTTTCGCTTCGCGTTCCGCTGCGCTCAGGCCGTCCATGATACAGCCGGAAAGCGTGCATGTGGCGAGTAATGCCATAGCCGCAAAGCGGGCATCCCGCGAGAATGTCTGTGTCATTTTTTCGCGTCCCATGCGTTTTTCTCCTCAATCATCGCGTTGTTCTTCTGTCGGCAGGAACAGCAGGATGAAAACCCCCGCGAATATCGTTATGTCAGCCACATTAAACGCGAACGGATTGTTGATGCCACAACAAGTTACGTTCAGAAAGTCCGCGACCGCGCCATACGTCATACGATCATATGCATTTCCAAGCGCACCACCCACAACCAAGCCCAGTGCAGCCGAAAAAACAAACGCTTTGGGGTGACGGGCTGCCCAGACCATCAATGCGATGCTGACGGCCAGTGCTAGTGCGCTTAAAAACAGCTTCGGTCCCGTGCCATCCGATGCAAACAGGCCGAAATTAATGCCGTAGTTCCACGAGAACGTATATTTCAAAATTCCGGGGATGACGTCGATTACATCACCAGGCTGCATTTGCAGCGTTTCAAGCACATGCAATTTTGACACGCGATCAATCAGCCAAGAAATCGCGGCGACGATTGTTGCCACACTCAGGTTAGAAACTGAAACCGCCATTGAACCGCCGATGTTGCCGAATGATGGCAGATCTTTAGAGTGGTTTTGCCCGAAGAGAAACCGCTTTCGGGATGTGCTACCTTATTGTTCGTTGACCTTTTTCAACAATTTCGTGCCTGCGGTCCCTTGAGTGGGTGTGATAACGCAGCGTTGATAATGCACCTGCGACAAGTTGTTTTCATAGATAAACAACGGCTGATCCGCTTGATTATGGGGTTGAGGAGCGTTCTCGCGATAGCGGGTCGCATCAATCTGCCGCAGCTTTGCTTCCATCTGCGAGCAATTCATGGTTTCAATCTCTGTCAGTGGCACAGTCTTGCCGGATTGGGTCGTGAACTCCCCCGCAAAAACAGGGGAGGCGCATAATCCGATGACACCGAGCGCCATGAAAACCGGTGCAAGAAAATCGCGTTGCAATGATACCATGTCCCTGAAGACCTTTCCCGGTGATCCACTCAAATCGCTATCCCCCGAAGCGAAAGCAGGTTTTGTCATAGCGCCACGGCAAAATTTAGGCGCGTTTGAACACTGTAACATCATACACACAAAAAAGAGTTTCCCAAATGCCACGTTCCGAAATCATACAACCTTCCGACAAGACTGTGCCGAGGGCATGGCAGCGGATGTTGAGCGGACGCAGACTGAACCTGCTCGACCCCTCACCATTAGACATTGAGATTGAAGATATCGCTCACGGGTTGTCAAGAGTGCCGCGTTGGAACGGGCAAACGAGCGGGGATTGGGCGTTCAGCGTGGCGCAGCATTCGCTGTTGGTCGAGCGGATCGTCGGCCTGACTGCGCCTGATCTGGCCCCCCGCTGGCGGCTGGCGGCATTGCTGCATGACGGGCCGGAATTCGTGATTGGTGATCTGATCAGCCCTTTCAAAGCGGTGATTGGCGGGGATTATAAAACGCTGGAGCATCGTTTGCTCGCCGCAATTCACTTACATTGTGGCATTCCCGCCGAAGTCCCGAAGACGGCGGCGGCGACAATAAAAAAGGCGGATGTCGCCGCAGCGTGGTTTGAGGCGACTCAGCTTGCCGGATTCGCCGAAGCGGATGCGGTGAAGTTCTTTCAGCGCCCCCGTTTTCGCAAGATCGTGGAAATCACGCTCGTCCCGCAACCACCCCATGAAGCCAAATCCGCCTTCCTCTCCCGTTACCGCGCCTTGCGCCATGCCTGTGGTGTGGGGTGAAAGGGGCTGATTAAGCTCATCTTGACCAGGCGTGGGGCATATATCCCGCAAGTGATCCTGACAGGTGGTAACGATCCATGCGCGTGCTTCATATCCTCGACCATTCGGCCCCATTGCAAAGCGGCTATGTCTCGCGAACGCTGTGCATTTTGCGGGCGCAGCGGGAGTTGGGGATTGAGCCTTATGCGCTGACTTCCCCGCGCCACGGGGCCGAAGCCGGACCGCCCGCGCAGCCTGTTGAGCAAGAATCGGGGTTCCGGTTTCACCGCACGCCCGCGCCCGCCCGTTCGCTTCCGGGGTTGGGGTTCCTCGCCGAGATGAAGGCGACGGAGACGCGGATTCATGAGGCGATTGCCGATCTCAAACCCGCCCTGATACACGCTCATTCGCCGGTCTTGAACGGTCTGCCCGCATTGAAAGCGGCTCGTGCGCATGGTTTGCCCTGCGTCTATGAAATCCGCGCGTTCTGGGAGGATGCCGCCGTGGACCGGGGCACAACCACCGAAGGCTCCGCCCGCTATCGCCTGACCCGTGCGATGGAGACGCGGGCGGTCAAGCGTGCCGATCATGTGTTCACCATTTGCAACGGTTTGCGGCAGGATCTGGCGGCGCGGGGGATTCCGGCGCATAAGCTCGACCTTGCGCCCAACGCCATCGAACCCTCCCGCCTGCCGCCGGTCACAGAACGCGATGATGCGCTGGGGGCGGAGTTGGGGCTGGGCGAGGGGCCTGTTTTGGGCTTTCTCGGCTCGTTCTATCACTACGAAGGTTTGCACGTGTTGATCGATGCTTTTCCCGCGATTCGCGCCAAACATCCCGGCGCAAAGCTGTTGTTCGTGGGCGGTGGGCCGGAGGATCAGGCACTGCGGACGGCGGCGGCTGTCTTGGGAGATGCGGCGATCTTCACGGGTCGCGTCACGCCGGACCAAGTGCGGCGCTATTATTCGGTGATCGATCTGCTGGTTTATCCGCGCCTGAAAATGCGGCTGACCGATCTCGTCACTCCGCTGAAACCGCTGGAGGCCATGTCTCTGACCCGCCGCTTTATCGCATCCGATGTGGGCGGGCATCAGGAATTGGTTGAGGATGGCGTCACCGGGCGTTTGTTTAAGGCTGATAGCGCCGAAGCCCTTGCCACGCGCGCGTTTGAGGCGCTTGACCCGGCCAATGACCTCGCCACCGCACAGATGAAAATCGCGGGGCGCGCCTTTGTCGAAAGCGAGCGCAACTGGAACGCCGTCGCCCGCCGCTACCTGCCTGTCTATGAGCGGTTGACGGGAAATCAGATTCCGTCAACCGCCGTTGCAATGGGCAGCGAGGTCAGCGCTTAGAGTGATTCCGGTCAATTGATCGCGAAGTCCTATAATCCCCACAACAAAAGGCCCGCCGGAACCCGTCCGGCGGATACTTCTAAGTATTTGATTTTCTCAGGTTATCCGGCGGATCATGCAGCGCGTAAAGCGCCATCTCGTGGCAATCCTTCAGCACAAAATCCACCGGATGCCGCCCGCGATCCCTGTGACCGGGCGGCTTTCCGGGCCGCATCGGCGCGATATATTTGCCCGTCTCAGCCCTGACAGCCTGACGCTTCGCCTCCCACCGCGCCAGCCTTCGCGCCTGTTTCGGCACATCTCCCAACGCCAGATGCAAAGCCTTCAACCGCCGCATCAAATGCGCCGCACTGACCTCATCATCCGGCGAGATCATGACAACAGGCTCAAAAACCTGCACTTCGTCAAAAAACCGGATGCGCGGCACAGGTTTCCGCCCCTTCACGGAGGAACGCGCCTTGAAAGATTTCCGCGCATCAAACAGTGCAAATGCCGGAATCCGCGCGACAGTATCGCCCGAAACGCGCGGAATAGCGGGCACAGGCCCACGCCGCACAGCCACACCCGCCTCAATCTTGAAAACCACCTTCACCACCACGACCAACCGCCGGAACGCCGCCTCAGCGGGACGCAAAACCCGCCAAATCCCCGTCCGCACCTGCCTCGGCAGCACACCACCATCGCCCGCCATAACGAGCAACGCGGCAACCATCCGAACCAGCGCTTCACGCTGACGATCTATGCCCAGGGTCCAGTCCATGCAGCGCTAAATATGTCCTTCTTCGTTATCAATGAAACATCAAATAGAACTATATAAGAACAAATGTCAAGCGCACGCTGAAAATCGCGCGAAATGTCCACAGCCTGCCCGCCCTTTCCCACGGGGGATTTTCTGTCGCGCCAGCGCAGGCTGGCGTCCGGTCTCGCGAAATTGCCAGC
>CALFAK010000047.1 GCA_937948985.1 uncultured Neomegalonema sp.
AGGTTTTTGAGCCTGCCGTCGTGATCTCGCCGGATGATGCGGTCAGTGTGGCGCATCTGATGCGACGGCTGCGGGCGTTGAACGCAGCGCTGGGCGATGTGCCGAAACAGGCGCGAAGGCTGGCGCGGTGGGAGGCGAAGCTTCAGGCTGTCAGGGCTGAAACGGGTCGTTATATCGCACCGATGCGGCCGGGAAAACCGCCCGGTCACAGGGATCGGGGGCTGCATCCTGTGGATTTTGTGCTGAAAGATTGTCATGAGATGGCGCTCTATGCGCTGCATGATCCTCCCGTTACGACATGAGATTCGTGGTGCTGTAACCTCCGGGCGCGGTCCGGTGGCCCTGTTGCGCTGCGCGTTGGTGAAAGAGCGGCGATCACGAATGCTTCAAGCCTGCACGGATGCCCCAACGTCCCGATTGACCCCCCTGCCCTGATCCGTGCATAAGACGCAGGAAAATCAGACACTCCTTTGCAGGAACCAAAACTCATGAGCGAAGCAATCGAACGGGAATCAATGGAATATGATGTTGTGATCGTGGGGGCGGGGCCGGCGGGCCTGTCCACAGCGATCCGGCTGAAACAGGTTAATCCTGATCTCTCGGTTGTGGTACTGGAAAAAGGCTCCGAGGTCGGGGCGCATATCCTGTCCGGTGCGGTGCTGGACCCCAGCGGGCTGGATGCGCTGATCCCGGATTGGAAAGAAAAAGGCGCGCCGCTTAATACGCCTGTCACCGATGATAAATTCGTCGTGCTGGGGCCGGACGGGCAGATGCGCCTGCCGAACTTTATGATGCCCCCGCTGATGAACAACCACGGCAATTACCTCGTGTCGATGGGCAATGTCTGCCGCTGGATGGCGGAGCAAGCCGAGGCGATGGAAGTGGAAATCTTCCCGGGCATGGCCGCTTCCGAGCTGGTGATGAGCGAGGATGGCCGCGTTAAAGGCGTGGTTGCGGGCGAGTTCGGCTTGCAGAGCGATGGCACGCCAGGTGCGGAATATGAGCCGGGTATGGAGCTGCACGGCAAATACGTGGTGATCGCGGAGGGTGTGCGCGGCTCGCTCGCCAAGCAGCTGATCTCAAAATACGAGCTGGACAAGGGCAAAGAGCCGCAGAAATACGGCCTCGGCATGAAGGAGCTGTGGGAGGTCAAGCCGGAGAACCACAAAGAAGGTCAGGTTCTGCACACGATGGGCTGGCCTCTGGGCAAAAATGCGGGGGGTGGCAGCTTTGTCTACCACCTTGAGAACAATCAGGTTTATGTCGGATTCGTGGTTCACCTGAACTATCAAAACCCGCATCTGTTCCCGTATATGGAATTCCAACGCTTCAAGCACCACCCGATGATTGCCAAGCTGCTGGAGGGCGGTAAGCGTATCGCCTATGGCGCGCGGGCGATTGTGGAGGGCGGCTGGCAGAGCTTGCCGAAAATGAGCTTTCCGGGCGGGTTGATCGTGGGCTGTTCTGCGGGTCTGGTCAACGTGCCGCGCATCAAGGGCAACCACAATGCGATGATGTCGGGCAAGCTTGCCGCTGAACAGATCGCGGAGGCGATTGCGGCGGGCCGGTCGGGCGATGATCTGACGGAGTTCAAGGATACGGTCGATAACTCGTCGATCAAGGCGGACCTTTATCCCGTGCGCAATGTCAAGCCGATGTGGTCGAAATACGGAATGCTGACTTCGTTGGGCCTCGGCGGGCTGGATATGCAGTTGCAGGATCGGCTTGGCCTGAGCGTGATGGGGACGTTCGGGCATGGCAAGAGCGACGCGGAAAGCACGGGCAAAGCGGCGGACTTTAAGCCGATTGACTACCCGAAGCCCGATGGCAAACTTTCCTTCGACCGCTTGACCAACGTCGCCTACAGCTTCACCAATCACGCCGAGGGCCAGCGCCCGCACCTGACCCTGAAAGACGCGGATATTCCGGTTGCGGTCAATCTGGCCGAGTACGGCGGGCCGTCAGCGCGCTATTGTCCGGCGGGGGTCTATGAATTCGTGCAGGACGATGCAGGTAAGGACAAGTTCCAGATCAATTATCAGAACTGTGTGCACTGTAAAACTTGCGATATTAAAGATCCGTCACAGAACATCGTCTGGACCACGCCGCAGGGTGGTGAGGGACCGAACTATCCGAATATGTAAGACTTGCCCCGTGCGCGTTTTACCAACACGCACGGGGTAATTTTATGAAGAGCTAAGCATTAACGGTTACCGCGAAAGCCGTGCGAAAAGCCACGGTTGCCAAAGTTACGGTGACCGAAACCACGGCTGCTGAACCCGCGCGAGAAGCCACGGTTGCTGAAACCGCGGTTGGTAAATCCCCGGTGTCCGAAGCCACGGGAAAAGCCGCGATGACCGAAGCTGCGCGAGAAACCGCGATTGCCAAAGTTGCGGTGCCCGAAACCACGCGAAAAACCGCGATTGTTGAAGCTGCGGTGACCGCTGAAACCAAAACCTCCCCGAAAGCCGCTATGACCACGGAAATGTTTGCCGTTAATTTTCAAAGCAATGCCTTGCTCCACCGGCGCTTTACTAGAAGCCCCGCCCGCAGACGGCAATGCTTGTGCGCCAGTAGATACCATAACAGCCATAATACCGGCGGCGACATATGCAAGCAATTTCATGATTTGGTTCTCCTTTGCTGTTGCTATGCAAAGTAAAGTGTAAGTCGTAAGCAAAATGACCATGCACATGTCTTCACAGCTCAGGGGGAAACCGTTACCGGATTGAAACACTACGCCCGGCGATATTGCCTTCAAACATCCCGCAACACCGGAAACCAGTCTTCGCGCAGCACTTGGCCCTCACGCATATTGTGCCCCGGAAACGGCGGCGAAGTGCGGCCCGGACGGGTGACATAGCGGGCGTCATCACCGATAAGGCGCAGCGAGAACGCACGGCGGCGGGTGGTGGACAGATTACCCCGCGCACCATGCAAGGTCTTGAAGTTAAATGCCACGGCATCGCCCGGCTCCATCGGCCATTCGAGGACGCGCATCCCTTCGGCATCGGGGTCCGGCACGGGGATATAGGCGTTCTCATCGGCGTAAAACTTGTCTTCGTTCAGCCATTTCGTCGGCAGCACGGGCTTTTCCCACAGATGAGACCCTGCCACGCAGCGCAGCGATGCCTCCGCCACCGGATCAACGGGCGCCCAAAAGCTGATCGTTTGTTCGCCCTCGACGAAATAATACGGCGAATCCTGATGCCACGGCGTCGGCTTCGACGTGCCCGGCTCCTTGACCAGCACATGATCATGGAACACCTGCACACGCTCAGATCCCATCAGCGCCGCCGCCGCATCCGCCACGCCCGACCCGTGAATTACCTCGCCAAACTCAGGAATACGGGTCCAGTTGCAATAGTCGTCAAAGAAACGACCGCCCTCCCCCGCATGCAGATTTTCGGCGGCATAGGTGCCGGGCTCGGCCATATTGCGCTCGATGCCCGCGCGGATCACATCGACCCAATCCGCAAACAACCCCTTGATCAGCACCGCCCCGTCCCGCTGATAATCGGCAATATCGGTATCGCTCACAAAAGCGGACATGCGAATTCTCCGGGTCAGGGGCGGCGGGCCGCCAGTTCGAGCGTGTAGCTGTGCAAATCATCAAAAATCGCCAGCGCCCCCGCCGCATCCCCCGCCGTCAGCGCGGCCAGCAAAGCGGTGTGCAGGTCGACAATCAGCGCGCGATCCCGTGCGCGGTAAGTGATCATATTCATCAACGGCTGCATCGCCTCGACCACGCCCGCCATCTGGAACGAGATCACCGGATTGCCCGCCGCATCGACCAGCGCACGGTGAAACCGCACGTCGGAGGCGCAGAAAGCCTCATCAGTCAGCTTCTCGGAGCCTTGCACCGCGATCTCGGTCCGCATCGCCGCCAAATGCTCATCCGTTCGCCGTTCAGCGGC
>CALFAK010000048.1 GCA_937948985.1 uncultured Neomegalonema sp.
GGATGATCGAATGCCACGGCGAACCACAAGATCTCAACGAACCGGACTTCGAGACCATCACCGCCGAACTTCAACGCCTCGCAAATCGATGGAAACCAAAACCACGAAAGTCAGCCCCGCGGTCCTGAACGGCCGGTTACGTTAGAAGTCACGATAAAGGTCACGCGTATTATCCCTGAAGTCTCAATGCGAGCAGGTCTTTGGCTGTCGCGACCACTTCGGCGGCCTGGACAGGTTTTTGGAGGGTTGCGTTCGCGCCGAGTTTGCGGGCCTGGCGCAGGAAGTGGTTTTCAGCTCATTTCCATATTCGCGTTTCTTGCGCCGGTAATCACAATACTCGCGGGTGCATTTGAGCGCATAGACAGCAATTTTGTGATCACCGAAAGGCCACCGCGCCCTTGGGGAACGATCAAATCCGTGACGACCAGATCGAATTTTTCCAGCTCCAAACGCCGCATCGCCGTCATGCTCCAAGACAACATCGAATCCGTTCAACTCGAATGCGCTTCGCAGTTCGAGGGCCAACGGGACGTTGTCTTCCATGATGAGTATTTTCGTCATTGGCTTCCGGCTTTGTACAGGCGCGTGATCGCTTCTTTAAGCTCACTGTCACTGACAGGCTTCGTTAAGATCGGTTCATTCTTCAACGCCTCAGGCATTGCGTATTCCGAACCGAAGCCGGTCACAAAAATATAAGGAACGCCCATTTTTGCAAGCAGGACCGCGATATCGAAGCTCTTTTCATTGCGCAAGCTGATGTCTAAAACCGCAAAGTCGGGATGATCCACATCTAACACGCGGCGGGCTTTTTCAGTGGTTGCCACAGTTGTTACCGACACGGATCCGAAGCGGCGCAGATTGTCCGCCGTTTCCATCGCCACCATCATGCTGTCTTCGACAACCAGCACATTGGGCGGGAAGTCGGTGCGTTTGGACTCATGGGGTGTGACCGTGTGAACCTTGCTGTCATTATTCGCGGTGATTTTTGTGATGGCTGCGCCGGGCAGCCAGAACGTCGATTTTACCCCTGAGGGCAGGAAGTCAACGCGGCTGTCACCATCCAATTCGTAGGGAATGGCCTTTTCGATCAGGCCCATGCCAAAGCCGCGCCGGGACGGGGTGGAAACGGTTGGCCCGTCTTTCTCCGTCCAAACCACATTCACGCCGCCGTCTTTCTCGGAAATGGTGATGTCGACCGATCCGTGTGAGACGGACAATGCGCCGTATTTCACGCAGTTTGTGACAAGCTCATGAGCGACAAGGGCGATAATCGGCGCAAGGTCAGGGCGCACAGCATAACCGCCCCCCTCAATATTCAATTGGTTGCCGTTCGCAGACAGGTAGGGCTTCATTTCAATCTCGAACAACGTGTTCAGATCAACCCCGTCCGCAATTCTATTTGCCGCCAAGTCATGCGCCGTGCCAAGCGCGGCGATGCGTTGCTCCAGTGCTCTGGCATAGGATTCAAGCGATGTGGTGGATTCTTGAGCGCGTCGTGAAAGCGAGCGTATCAGCGCTAATATGTTTCTAACGCGGTGGTTCAGCTCCGCGATATACATATTGCGTTGGCGCTCTTCTTTTTGACTTAAGCGCCGATGCAATGTGGAATCGGCTTTTTCCAAGGCATTCGCGATTTCTTGTGTGGCGGCAACGTCTTCATCCTCCCAAGGCAGGCTGGCGTCTTTTACCGCCTCCGCATAGGCTTTGAATGAACCGCGTGGCCGCAAGCGTGGACCGTCATCGCTTTCAATGATTTCCTTATGCGGCGCGCCGGCCCATTTGATTGGCAGGCTGGCTTGCTCGCGGAAAAAAACGATTGCGCTGTGGTTCTCGGCGGTAAGGCGAATGGCAAGCGCGCCCGCGCAAATGTCGTTCTCCAGACCGTAAGATTTCAGATTATTTGTATAACTGATCGTCGCAGTGTCACCGATCAGCAGTGCTTTGGCGACATCCCTTACGGTTTGTTCCGGGGGGTGGGCACCGAAAGCGGAAATGCTGTCGTTACCGATAAGAGCGAACCCGTCCGCACCAGCCATTTTGATGTATTCCGGGGCAATATCCCTGATGAGATCAGGCAGATTCTGAGCGATGTCTGTGGAATCCAGCAGTCTTTTCTGATGCAGCAACGCGGTTTGTCTTGCGGTATTGCGGAATTTCTCCAGACGCTGCTCCAATTGCAGGCAGAAGAATTGGGCAAAAAACTCTGCCGCGCCGCGCAAACTCGGCCCCATGCTGTAAGGTGAGGAATGGTGAAAGGCGAACAAGCCCCACAGCTTTCCCTCTACGACGATGGATAGCGTCATCGTTGCGCGAACGCCCATGTTGCGCAGGTATTCCATGTGGATCGGGGACGTACCGCGTGAGGCGGCCAGGGTAATATCGAGAGGGGGCAGATCAGCGCTGGCCTGCACAAGCGCGCAGTCCTCACCGTTGATATCATTGATGATGCGCAGGGGCAGGCGCAGCATGATATCGCGCGCCTGGTTCGGGATATCCCATTTTGGAAATCTGAGTCCGAGAAATGGTTCCATATGCGGGCTGCAAGCCTCTGCCAGAATCTCGCCATCGCCGATATGGTCGAATTTATAGGCCATGACTCTGTCAAATCCCGTCAAGGCCCGCAAACCCACCACGGCATCATCAAGATATGCACGCAGATCACCGATCCCTTGAAGACGCCCAAGCAGAAAGCGCACGGTCATAATCGCTTGTGTTCCGGTGATGTCTTCGGCGTTGATCTTCTCAATTTCAATCACGGGCGTCTTATCGCTAAGATGCGCCCACAGTTCAAATTCTTGCCCGCCGATCATGACTGTGCCGACATTCTCACGCTGCACACGGCAGGAAGACAGACTCAGGGTGCCGCGTAAAGTGTGTGCGATGTCCATGCCGATAAGATCGGACAGCGGCGCGTTGAGGATGTCTTTGACCGGCTTGCCGAAATGATCAGCGGCATTCGCGCTGCAATACGTGACACGCTCAACCTTTTCGTCTGTTGCGAGAAGGATTGCGAAATCCTGTATCCGTCCGGGAATATGAACCGGTTCGCGATCACAGTTCTCCAGTGAATGGGTTTCGTTCTGCTTTAATGTCGCTACACTGTTCGTCATGTTTATGTCGATCTGATGCGCCTGATATTCAGGCTGCTTGATTTCCGGTCGGCTCAAGATGTTTGGTTGAGGCCGCTTTTGCGTGTGTCAGGCTTTTGAAAAAGAGAGCGAAAGTCGCCGTCGCGCTTTCGACGATTGCAGGTGCTTCGTTTTGTTCGGCATTCAGCGCCACAAGCATGGTCATACATAACTCTTTGAGCAGATGCGTATCGAGATAACGGCCCGCATGGAGCACGCGGGTATCGGTGGATTTAGACCATCTTTTTTGCAGCACACGCTTGCCGAAATGTGATCCGCCAATGACGTAACCGATGCCGAGCGGGTGCAGTGTGGAGGGCATTTTTTGTGTCTGAACAATGGTGTTCGCGGCACCGAGACTTTGGAGGTCACGTGCGAGCAGGCACCTCAGATCACGCAGCGCGTCACCAAGGGGCGTTTGGTCCGGATGATGATGGCACAGGGCGGAATAAGCGCGGAAATGGGCGTTCAGAAACACCGAATAATCATGATAATCCGCCAGATTGAGCGTGCTGAACGCATCATCAACCCGTCCGTGGATTTGCCTGGTTCCGGTTTTCAGAAGCGCGCGCATATGGCCTCGGAATGTGTTGCTGGCATTAGCTCAATTTTTGTTCGGGTTAACATCAACAATCCTGCGCGGTTGGTGACACTCAATGCCTCTGTCGATCCGCTTTGCCGGAAGTGGTAACGCGTTTGAGCATAAAACCTGCGGATGTATACCAAAGGCAATAACGATGTATGCGGATTATAACAAGTATCTTCAATTCCCGGGTCGTCGCGCCGTTTGCCATCTCGACGGCTGAATGTGTTCACTGTACGCTTTGATCTGAATCACAACGGGGAGTAGATGATGAAGCGGATCGGGGGCAAGGCTTTTGCGTTTGCATTGATGGCCGGAATGGCGTTTGGCGGTAATACATTCGCGCAAAGCGTTACGGGCAGCGCGGCGGGCGGCGGGTATTACGGCGGCAATGCCGCGCGGGAAAAGCTGACGCCGGAAGAAATTGAGGCCAATGGTGAAAAGACTGTCATCATCAACTTTATGAGCGATGTGAATTACTGGTCTGCACTGCAATTGGTGGTGCAGGTGCAGGGATATTATCGCGACGGGTATCGCAAGTTTGTCATTCCGATCCAAACCGCCGGCGGCGCGGTAGCCTCGGCGATGTATGCGTATGAGACGATCTCGCGGATGCCGATCACGATCACCACTGTGGCTTTGGGTGATGTCGATAGCTCTGGCGTATACCTGTATTGTATGGGCGAGAAGCGCTATGCCGCGCCGGGGGCGACGTTCCTGTTCCACCCGATGAATGGCAGTCTGAACCCGAACAGACGCGGGCAGGAGGCGGCGGAGCGGCGGATTGAGAACCTCACCGTTTGGTCGGACGGGGTAAACAAAGCGTGCTTTGGCGAGGTGCCGGATGCATGGGATTTGGAACGGCGTGATTACCGTGTGCTTGCTGATGAAGCGGGCGAGGTGGGGCTGGTCAATGCGGGATCAGACTACTTTGAGGGTATTGAGCCGATTGGGGATGTCACCTATGTGACGCCGACATTTTATCCCAGCCAGCAATACTCAACACGGCAGTAGGGTTAACTCAGAGTGCAGGGGTGATCCGATACATTTGTTGCAAAATACAACGTAACGGAGTACAAGTTTGTTGTGTTCTTTCTAATGACGCTTTGACCGGGTGCGGTGATTTTCTGGTATGAAGATTGCTGGGTGTTAGAGTGTTCACTTTTTCTCAGGACTTCAGGGCGGCGAAAGCCGCCCTTTTTTTTGTGCAAAAATCACAAGCCGGACGGGACGAAAACCGTGGGGCTTTCGGGCAGTGTTTTGCCGGAAAGGATGAACTCGTTTTCGTCTAAGTATTTGACCGCAAAGCTGTCTTTCATCCCCGACAAAAACTCATTCAGCGTGTAACGGCCAAAGGCGTGCATGGGCAGAACGACTTGGGCGCGCAGGCGTTTGAGGAGGGGGAGCAGCTCGTCGATGCCCAACGTCCATGTGCCATCCACGGGCACCATGACCACATCGAGACGGCCCAGCAGAGCAAACTGTTCCTCTGTGGGAATATGATGGATATGGCCGAGATGGCCGATGCACAGGTCGCCAACCTCGAACAGGAAGATCGAATTGCCGAACGGCTCGCCACTGCCATAGCCGCGAATGTCCGTGGGGACGTTGCGGATCAGCGTCTCGCCGAGGCGCAGGAAGTGGCGGCGGGGTTTGCCCTTTTCGCCCCAGCCTTTGAGGGCGTGCTCGATCTCCTCGTCCGGGAAAGCGGTCCAGTGGGTCTCGTGGGCGTGGTTCATGGTGATGACATCGGGCTGGCGTTCCAGCTTATGCTCGAAATCACCCGACCAGTCGGTGATGATTTGCAGCCCTTCCGCGTTCTCGATCAGATAGGAGGAATGGGCGATGTAGCGGATCAGAACCTGCTCTGTCTCCAACGTGACGGCGGCCTTGTGGAACAACGGCTGTGCCGCTTGGGCAAGCTGGAAGCATTCCGAAGCGCGGGCGGCAGCGGGTGCCAGCAGGGTGGCGACGAGGGAGAAGGCGGTCAAGAAGCGGCGCATCATGTATCTCCGTCAGGTTGTGATAGAGACAGGGTAGTGTTGTTCGGGGGGAGGTAAAGGTGGAGGGTAAAAAGCATCCTCTCTAATAAAAGCCAATCCGCATACGGAGAGACAAGCGCTTTACAAAACCGACACGGCACGGTTTCAATGAATCCTGCGGGGTAAGCGATGCGGAATTTTATGAACAGACTGCGCGGCGCTGACGGTGATTCAGCCGTGCAGTTGTCTGATCTGTTTGTCTTTTTGGGATATTTCTCGATCTGCCTGTTTGCGGGCGGCACCACGTATCGCATGAGTTTCAATGATACTTTTCAATTCGCCGTTAAGGCCCCGAGAGATCCGGTAGCGACTGCCACCGATTTTGTTGTCTCGGTTCTTTGGGACGGATTTTACGGACCTTTCGCATTTGTCTTCGTTCTGGGGCTGGCGTTCTTGTTTTTTGTTTGCCGTTTTGTTTGGCGCTTGTGGTTCAGCTTTCTCGTTCTGGCGGTTTCTTTGTGCGCCGTGTTTGTGGCTTGCGCTCTGGTTGGGGATATTGCGGGTGAACGCGATGCACGCAAACTCATCGCGATTGATCAAACAAAACAACCGATTATTACTTTTAAGGATACGGTGGCACTACAACGCTTCAATGATGGTAATTACAGATTGCTCGCGCAAAGCGCCGAATACCTTTATATTTTTGAACCGCAAATTGAAGGCTCCCAGAATGAAATCTCGGTCATCAAAAAGAAAAACATCGGAAATTTTGAGGTGACCATCGAATGAGAACTTTAATCACGGCGATGTGCGTTTTTTTCCACATCCAACCCGCACTGGCGGACGTTATTCGCATCGAAACAAATCACTGGCTCAACAAACGGCCATTGACGTGGTCCGGGGTTGTTGAAGAGATCGAGCCGCAAACCGGGATGGTGCGGTTTGTTTTCCAATACGGCGACGAAACACGGGAGGTGCGGTTCCATGTTTCGCGCCTTTACTCGCTGGAATTCGACAGCCGGACATCGGTTAATCGCGATTTTCCACCGACACGGCAGGATTTGGAGACAAAGCTGGGATCGAACCCCAACCGCAAAGATACGCTTGAGATGACGGATGAAAGGAATGTAACGGATGCAATTCCTGAAAAAGTGCGTGTGAGGAAGCCTGATGCAAACTCGCTGCGGGTTTACGTGAGCGGGGAGATTAAAGCGGTTCAGGCGTCAACGGTCGTGTTGAGCGTGCGGACGATAAACCGCAAAGACGTTGTAGATCTTGAGGTCGAGCGTTCGGATCTGACGGCTTGGATAAGAGGGAGTTAATCGCCGCCGTTTCGACTTTCCCCTTGCGCCGCACGGCAATCTCCTCAAGCGTACGCGCGATATTGAGGAGAGCAGGATTATGACCATTCGCAACGATTCCCACGGGCCGCGCACGAAGGCTGTTCATGCCGGGGAGGCGCCTGATCCGGCGACGGGGGCGTCCGCGCCCGCGCTGCATATGTCATCGACATTTGTGACGGATCAGGTGGCCGGGTTTTCGGCGCATGATCTGGGGGAGGATTCGCCGTTCCTCTATGCGCGCTGGGCCAATCCGACGGTGACGATGCTGGAGCGCAAGATTGCGGCACTGGAGGGGACGGAGGATTGTCTGTGCCTCGCGTCCGGTATGGCGGCGGCGACCTCGATCTTTCTGACCTTCCTGTCGGCGGGCGATCATGCGGTGGTGTCGGATGTCTCCTATGCGGGCGTGGCCGAACTGGCGCGCGATACGCTGCCGCGTTTCGGGATCAATGTGACGCTGGTCGATATGTCTGATCCGGCGGCGGTGGCGGCGGCGATCCGGCCTGAGACGAAGCTGGTGCATTGTGAGAGTCCGGTGAACCCGATTGGCCGCCTGACCGATCTGGCGGCGGTGGCCAAGCTGGCGCATGAGGCGGGGGCGATTGTGTCGTGCGATGCGACATTTGCCTCGCCGTTCGGGCAGAATTGCACGGCGCTGGGTGTTGATCTGATTATGCACTCGGTGACGAAATATATCGGCGGGCATGGCGATGCGGTCGGTGGTGCGGTTGCGGGCAGTGCTGCGCTGATCGGGCGGATGCGGGGCGAGTCGGCCATTCACCACGGGGCGGTGATGTCGCCGTTCAATGCGTGGCTGATCGCGCGCGGAGCCGCGACGCTGCCGCTGCGGATGAAGGCGCATGAGGAGAACGGGCTGGCGGTGGCCGAATGGCTGGAGACGCGGCCCGGTGTGACGAAGGTGATCTATCCGGGTCTGGATTCGCACCCGCAGCGGGAACTCGCCAAGGCGCAGATGCAAAACACCTCCAGCATGATCTCGTTTCAGGTGGGCGATGCCGCGCGGGGGCAGGCTTTGGGGCAGGAGATGATCGACAAGCTGGAGGTGATCCACTACGCGGTATCGCTTGGCCATCACCGCAGTCTGATCTTCTGGATGGAGACGGCGGGGTTGATGGAAACGTCATTCCGGCTGGAGGGTGCGGCGCTCGAAAGCTATCGCGCCTATGCGGGGGACGGCGTGTTCCGAATGTCGGTGGGGCTGGAGGATGCCGAGGATATTATTGCGGATTTGGGAAGGGTGTTGTGAGATAGTTTCTCACACAAAAATAATGTCATCATCTGCGAAGGCAGATGATCTGGCCTCGTGTCTTGAAAGACTGTTTTTCAATCAATCGAGTCTGGATTCTCTGCCTGCGCAGAGAATGACAGCACTATTTGGGTCGACATCGGAAAGATGTTTGAATGGCTCGGCTTCGAGGGAGGGCACTTCGCTTCCTCCCGGGATCAGGCGCTTGGTGACGGGTTAACCGACTGTGACAGAGAACGCCTCTAAATCCATCTCTCTCCCCTTCCACGACATCCAAATCGACCTGCGGCCAAGCGGGGCGATGTGGGTTGGGGAGCATCGTGCGTTGGTTGTATCGGACCTGCACCTCGGTAAATCCGAGCGTCATGCGCGGCGGTCCGGCGGGTTTTGGCCGCCCTATGAAAACCTTGCAACGCTGGAGCGCTTAACGGGCGAGGTTTTGGCACTGTCACCGCGCATGGTGGTGACACTCGGTGACAGTTTTGACGATGTTCGGGCAGCGGATTCGTTGGATGAAGAGACGGCGGCGGCAATCGAAAAACTGGTCGCCGGGCATGAATGGGTGTGGGTGACGGGGAACCATGATCCGGCCCCGACGCGGTTCGGTGGTGTCAGTGCGGCGGCGTTGCGGCTGGGCGGATTGACGTTGCGGCATATCGCAGACCCGGCTGAAAGCGCTGAAATATCAGGGCACTACCACCCTAAAGCACGGATGCGGGTGCGGGGCCGGGCCATTGCGCGCAAGTGCTTTGCGATGGATGCGCGGCGGATCATCCTGCCCGCTTTCGGAGCGTTTACGGGCGGTTTGGATGTGCTGAACCCCGCATTCGCGCCCCTGATCGCGCCGGACGGCGCGGTTGTGCTGACGGGAGAGCGGGCGGTGCGGGTTCCGTTGCAAAAGCTGCGGGAATTGCAAGGTTAATCCTTTATCCGTGCGCGTTACGGGCTATTGTCCCTTGATTGAAGCAGAGGGAACTGACTGATGACCACCATGATGCGCGCGATTGAAATCCCCGAACCCGGCGGCCCCGAAGCCCTTGTTCTGGGCCAACGGCCTGTGCCTGAAGCGGGGCCGAATGAGGTGCTGATCAAGGTGGCGGCGGCTGGCGTAAACCGACCCGATGCGATGCAGCGCGCCGGAAACTATCCTCCACCCCCCGGCGCTTCTGACATTCCGGGCTTGGAAGTATCGGGCGAGATTGTTGCGATTGGCGGGGAAACCACGCGTTACGAGGTTGGTGAGAAGGTTTGTGCGCTGATCTCTGGCGGCGGCTATGCCGAATACGCGGTGGCGCATGAGCTGTGTACGCTGCCCGTGCCGGATGGTCTGAGCATGGAAGAGGCGGCGGCGGTGCCGGAGACGTTCTTTACGGTGTGGACAAACGTGTTTGATCGCAGCGACTTGGGTGATGGCAGCACGTTTCTGGTGCATGGCGGGACCAGCGGGATCGGGACGACGGCGATCCAACTGGCCAAGGCCTTCGGCGCGCGGGTGTTCGCGACGGCCGGCAGTGCGGAGAAATGCGCTGCGGCGGAAGCGCTGGGGGCTGAGAAATGTGTGAATTATCGCGAAGAGGATTTCGTGGAAGTGCTCAAGGCGGCCACGGACGGGCGCGGGATTGATGTGACACTCGACATGGTCGGCGGTGACTATATCGCCCGCAATATGAAGGTCGCCGCAAAGCACGGGCGGATCGTCAATATCGCGTTTCAGAAGGGCGCGAAAGTCGAGCTGAACATGCTGCCCGTGATGCTGAAACGGTTGACCCTGACCGGGTCAACCCTGCGCATTCGCAGTCCCGAGGAAAAGGGTACGATTGCCGAGGCTTTGATGCGCTATGTTTGGCCGATGATCGCGGAAGGCAAAGTGAAGCCTGTGATGGACCGCAGCTTTGCACTCGAAGACGCGGCGCAGAGCCATGCGGCACTGGATGCTGATCATATTGGCAAAATCGTGCTGAAGATGGGGTGATGTGAGGAGGCGTGTTAAGCCATGAGTACCGGACCGACGAATGAGATGCGCGCCCTCGCCAAGACCGAGGCGCGTGAAGGGCTGTGGCGGACAACCGCGCCTGTGCCGGAGGTCGGTACTGATGATGTGCTGATCAGGATCAACAAGACCGGCATTTGCGGGACTGATATTCATATCTGGAACTGGGACGAGTGGGCGCGCAAGACGGTGCCTGTGCCGCTGATAACCGGGCACGAGTTTGCGGGAGAGATTGTTGAACTGGGGCGCAATGTCAATGACTTGAGCATCGGTCAGCGGTGCAGTGGTGAAGGACATCTGATTGGCAAAAGCTCGCGTCAGTCGCGGGCGGGGAAGTTTCATCTTGATCCGCAAACGCGCGGTATTGGGGTGAATGAGCAGGGGGCGTTTGCGGAGTTCCTGAGACTGCCCGCGTTCAATGTTGTGCCGCTGCCTGATGAGATCAGCGATGACATTGGTGCGATCCTCGACCCGCTGGGCAATGCGGTGCATACGGCGTTGAGCTTTGATCTGGTGGGCGAGGATGTGCTGGTTACCGGGGCCGGACCCATCGGTATTATGGCCGCTGCGGTGGCGCGGCATGTTGGCGCGCGGCATGTGGTGATTACGGATATGAACCCTGACCGTCTGGCGCTGGCCGAAAAAGTGACGGATTGCGTCCCTGTTAATGTCGGCATTGAAGACCTGAACGATGTCAAAGCGCGGCTGAAACTCAAGGAGGGCTTCGATGTCGGGCTGGAGATGTCCGGCAACCAACGGGCGCTCGATCAGATGGTGGAGGCGTTGGTGATGGGCGGGCGGATCGCTTTGCTGGGGATCCCGCCGGGCAAATCGCCTGTGGACTGGTCGCGGATCGTGTTCAAGGCGATCACGATCAAGGGTGTCTATGGCCGTGAGATCTTCGAGACCTGGTACAAGATGATTGCCATGCTGGAAAACGGCCTTGATGTTAATAAAATCATCACCCATCGCTTTGATATCGATGACTTTCAGGAAGCGTTTCTGACGATGAAATCGGGTAAAAGCGGTAAGGTCGTGCTTGATTGGCGGCGATAGCCAAAAAGCCGCGCATGAGGGTGCTTGCGATGCTCTGTGTGGATGTTTATTGTGCGGCTGAAATTCTTTTGAGGGTGTTAGAATGAGCAACTACGATCCGGACGCCTATGTGCGTAACGAAATGGATATTTCCTCGCAAGAAGCCGCGTTTGCGGGCTTTATCAAATGGGCGCTGCGGGTGACATACGCGACCATCGCTGTCCTGCTGTTTTTGTTGATTTTCCGCACCTGATTGATTGTGTCGCAAGGGTATTGACCTTGCGACACGCCTGCACCCGACCTATGTGAGCGCACATGAAACGCTCACTCACAAATCCAAAATCATGGTTCTCGCGCGCGGGGCAGATTTCTGTCTTGCGCCTTTATGGTCCTATCGGGGCTTCCAGCGGCTTTGGCCGCTCCTTGAATCATGCTTCACTGGAGCGATCGATTGAAGCGGCCTTTGAGGGTAAACGCATTAAGGCCGTGGCGTTGGCCATCAACTCACCGGGCGGGGCGCCGGGGCAGAGCAGTCTGATCGCGCGGCACATTAGGCGGCTGGCCGATGAGAAGAAAATCCCTGTCATTGCGTTTTGTGAGGACGTTGCCGCGTCGGGCGGGTATTTGCTTGCTTGTGCCGCTGATGAAATCCACGTCAATGAATACGCGGTTACAGGCTCTATCGGCGTTATCAGCGCGAGTTTTGGCGCGGTGGAGGCGATTGATAAGATCGGGGTCGAGCGCCGCGTGCATACGGCGGGTAAAAGCAAAGTTCTGATGGACCCGTTCTCGCCGGAAAAACCCGAAGACATCGCCCGACTCAAGGGTTTGCAGAAAGACATCCACCGTCTGTTCATCGATTGGGTTAAAGGATCGCGTAAAGACAAGCTGGATACTCAGACAGAGCTGTTCGAGGGCGATGTCTGGGTTGGCGCGCGGGCGATTGAAGTCGGTCTGGTTGATGCGGTTGGCGAGTTGCGGCCTGTTATGCGCGAACGCTTTGGTAAAGATGTGACGTTCAAAGAATGTAATATTGCGCGCAAGGGACTTCTCGGCAGGTTGATGGGGCGTGGCGCGGCGGCAGAGATGAGCGCCGGGGCCACTGACGGTGCGCTGGATGCGGTCGAGGCACGGCTGTCCTGGGCGCGGTTCGGGTTGTGAACATAAGGTGGCAGGTTAATAGTAAGCGCAGTCACTTTGGACTTGTTCCGAATGTCCGGTTCCGGCGGAAATACTACTCCGGAGTATCGGAACAAATCCGATAATGACTGCTGAGAGAGGCTGCTTGGCAAGGGCTATGGGTGTGAAATCATGATGACGAAATTTTTGCTTATGGCGGTGATCGTGATCGGGGCGCTAATGGCGTTGCGCGCGGTCAGCGGGGCGGCAACCACAAAGGCCAAGCAGGACCGCAAGGCCGCGAAAGAGGCGGCGGAGCGGTCCATGAACAGCGACGACATGGTCCGCTGTCAGCGCTGCGAGTCCTACTACCTGCCGCGTGACGGGTGCTCCACCTGCCGCCTGAACGACGTTTAATATCTCAAAACCTTCCTTCCGCCGCTTCCCCTGACAGGAATATTTTATGAGCCTTCTCTTCGCCATTGTTGGCGCTGCCATCCTTATTGTCGCGGGTGATATGCTGGTGAGGGGGGCCATTGCTTTGAGCCTGAAAGCGGGCTTGTCGGTGGCATTGGTCAGTTTGACGGTGGTGGCGTTCGGAACATCCGCGCCGGAATTGGTAATCAGTGTGCAGGCGGCGCTAGAAAGCTCGCCCGATATTGCGTTGGGCAACGTGGTGGGCAGTAACGTTGCGAACGTTCTGTTGATTATGGGTGTTCCGGCCCTGATTGCGCCGATTGTGGTGAGTAACACGGAAGATATCCGCAATTACCTGTTCATGGTGGGGGCCAGCATCTTGCTGTTGGTTTGCGCGTGGTACGGGGCGCTGACATGGATGATTGGTTTCGGGTTCCTTGTACTGCTGGCCGGATTCCTGATTCAGGCTTACAGACGTTCTGTGGCGAGCGGGGAGGCTGTGGAAGACGACGAGATTGATCCTGACTCCGTGCAGATGCCCACGGCGAAGATGATTGGTCTGCTGGTGGTTGGTATCATCGGATTGCCCATCGGGGCGCATTTGCTTATCGAGGGGGCGCGTAACATTGCGCTGTCGTTCGGGGTCTCCGAGGCGGCTATCGGTCTGACGCTGGTGGCGCTGGGCACATCATTGCCGGAACTGGCGGCGAGTTTTGCGGCGGCGATGCGGGGGCGCACGGATGTGGTTTTGGGTAATGTTATCGGCTCAAATCTGCTCAACATTCTGGCGATTTTGGGCATCACTTCTATCGTGCATGAAATCCCGATTTCGGACAGTTTCCGTAATCTCGACATCCCGTTGATGGTGGTTGCAACGCTGGCATTGTTGCCGTTTATGGTTCGTAAGGCCGCAATCGGGCGCAAGACAGGGATGGTATTTGTCACTGCTTACATAGGCTTCGCTGCGGTGGTTCTTACAGCGGGTTAAATGGACAATGTATGAGCGTTTCAGAGCGAAACAGAGATAAGTTTTGCACATCGCCGCTTGACTCGGATACGCGTAACGAACGCGTTACCTCAGTCGTGAAGTAAGGTATTGGTAATATTTGCTTAATTGTTTAGTTTTTATAAATCAGCGTTTTAGCTTATTTTGCCTGTTTTTTGGGCATATCGCTGAGGTCCAAGGATATCACGCCCTTCGATGTGATAGTCCGAGTTTTCCAACAGACTTATCCACAGAGGTTGGGGGCGATGGAAATGACAATCGCTAAGCCGTTAAAAATCGTTACGAAATTCTTAAACCGACTCTGCGCTCGTAATGATTCGAGCGCTTGGGTAGTCTCAAAAATATGAGCAAAGCGAACCGTCCCGATCCCGCCCCGAAACTGGCCGATACCTCAACTCCTTTGGGGTTCGATGAGGAGGGCGCGCGCTTCGATCATGAAGATGGCGATTCAACCCGCGAGACCGGACCGGATGTGATCCGCAAAGCGCTGAACACGCTGCCCGATGGTCCCGGCGTCTATCGGATGCTCGATACCAAGGGCGAGATTTTGTATGTGGGCAAGGCGCGTAGCCTGAAGAAACGCGTGGTGTCCTACACCCGCTATGACGGACATACCTCGCGCATCCAGCGTATGATCGCCTCCACAGCCTCACTGATCGCCGTTGTGACGAATACCGAGACGGAAGCCCTGCTGCTGGAGAGCAACCTTATCAAGCGTCTGAAGCCGCGATACAACGTGTTGCTGCGGGACGATAAGAGCTTTCCTTATATCCTGATCGACCGCGAGCATGACTTCCCGCGCTTGCGCAAGCATCGGGGGGCGAAAAATGCCAAGGGCGACTATTTCGGCCCGTTCGCCTCGGCGGGGTCGGTGAACCGGACGTTGAACCAGCTACAGAAAGCGTTTCTGCTGCGGACCTGTAACGATTCCATGTTCGAGGGGCGGACGCGGCCTTGCCTGCTGTATCAAATCAAGCGCTGCGCGGCCCCTTGCGTCGATTACGTGACCAAGGCCGAGTATGACCATCTGAGCGCGGAGGCGACGGCGTTTCTGGAGGGGCGCTCGACCAAGGTGCAAGCCGAACTGGCGGAGGCGATGGCTGAGGCCGCCGCTGATATGAACTATGAGCGGGCGGCTGTTTTCCGCGACCGGATCAAGGCGTTGACCCAGGTGCAGGCGCATCAGGGCGTCAACCCGCGCGGGGTGGCGGAGGCGGACGTGATCGCGCTGCATATGGATGGGGGCCAGGCTTGTGTGCAGGTGTTCTTCTTCAGGGGCGGGCAAAACTGGGGCAATAAGGCCTATTTCCCGCGCCTGACCAGCGATGCGGACGAGCAGGAGGTGCTGGGCGCGTTTATCGGGCAGTTTTACGATACGCGGCCTCCCGCGAAGTTACTGCTGCTGTCGGTGGAGCTGGAGGGCAAAGAGCTGTTGGAGGCGGCGCTGACCGAGAATGCGGGACATAAAGTGGCGATCACCACACCCGCGCGCGGCGAGAAGCGGGAGTTGGTGACGGACGCTCTCAGGAACGCGCGGGAGTCGCTGGCGCGACGGATGGCGGATTCGGCGGCGCAGTCAAAGCTGCTCGACGGGGTCATGGAAGCGTTTGATATGGGCGAACGTCCCGCGCGGATCGAGGTGTATGACAACTCGCATATCATGGGCACGGATGCGGTCGGCGGGATGATTGTCAGCGGGCCGGAAGGCCTGATGAAAAACCAGTATCGCAAGTTCAACATCAAGAGCACAGACCTGACGCCGGGCGATGATTTCGGCATGATGACGGAGGTGCTGACGCGTCGGTTCTCGCGCCTGATGAAGGATGACCCGGATCGTGAGAAGGGGAATTGGCCTGACCTTGTGCTGATCGACGGCGGGGCGGGGCAGTTGAGCGCGACGAAGGCGGTGTTTGACGAGCTGGGCGTGGATGAGGTGACGCTGGTGGCGGTCGCCAAGGGAGCGGAGCGGGATGCGGGCAAGGAGGTGTTCCACATGGACGGACGCGCGCCCTTTGCCCTGCCGCACCGCGACCCGACGCTGTACTTCCTGCAACGCCTGCGCGACGAGGCGCACAGGTTTGCGATCGGCACACACCGGGCGAAGCGGGCGAAGACGCAGATGACCAACCCGCTCGACGAGATCACCGGCATCGGCCCCGCCCGCAA
>CALFAK010000049.1 GCA_937948985.1 uncultured Neomegalonema sp.
GCTGACATGGGCGTGCATCCCGCTGCCCGCGTGGCTGCCGCCGTAGGGTTTGGCCATGAACGTCGCGCCCAGCCCGTGTTTGCGGGCGCAGCCGCGCACGAGGCGCTTGAAGAGGATCGACTGATCGGCCATCGCGAGGGCATCGTCTGTGTGGTGGAAATTGATTTCGAACTGTCCGGGGCCGAATTCGGCGATCAACACATCGGCGGCGATGTTCTGTTCGGCGCAGAGATGCTGGATTTCCGACAGGCACGGTTCGAGGGAGGAGACGGCGCTGAGGTCGTAAACCTGCGATCCCTCAAGCCCTTTTGGCGGGGTAGGCCCGTCGCCCGGTTCGCCCGGCGCGTAGAGGTAGAATTCCAATTCGGTCGCGACAACAGCGGTGAGGCCGTGTGCGGCCAGTTTACCGACAACAGTGGCCAGCCGCGTGCGGGGGTCGTAGACACATGGCTCGCCCGACGGGGTGGTCATGGTCATCAGCACTTGCGCGGCGGGGATGGTGGACCAGCCTTTACGGGAAAGCGTTCCGGCGATTGGCCAGCCAAAGCCGTCCGGGTCACCTGTAGCCAGCGCCAACCCGGTCTCATCCACATCATCGCCAGCAATATCAAGAGCATAGGTGGACATCGGCAGGCGGACTTTACCCGCGACCAGCTTGTCGGCGGCATCGGGTGAGTACCACTTGCCGCGCATGACGCCGTTCATATCGGGGAACAGAAGCTCGATCCGCTCAACATCGGGGTTGGCGGTTAGGAAGGCGTCGATCTCCGCCTGTGAAAGTGTAGGGCGCATCAAGTCTCCGAACGGCTGATCTCTGCCCGTTTTCCGGCGAGAGAGGCAAGGATGACGCCCAAGCTGACGACCGCAATCATGATCGTCGAGAGCGCGTTAATCTCCGGCGTTACACCCAAACGGACCGAGCTGTAAATCTTCATTGGCAGGGTCGTTGCGCCGGGGCCAGAGGTGAAGGAGGCGATTACCAGATCATCGAGCGAAAGGGTGAATGCCAGCAGCCATGCGGCGGCGATGGCGGGAGCGATGACGGGCAAGGTGACGCTGAAGAATGCTTGAACGGGCGTACAGCCCAGGTCGCAGGCGGCTTCCTCCAGCGAGGAGTCGAAACTGACAAGGCGTGATGACACCACAACTGAGGCGAAGCACATGCCGAAAGTGATGTGGGCGAGGATGATCGTCGTGATCCCGCGATCCATGCCGAACGATATGAACAGAAGGAGGAGCGAAAGACCGGTGATGACTTCGGGCATGACCAGCGGCGCGTAGACCATACCGGTGAAGAGCGTTCGCCCCCTGAATTTGCCCGCTCTGACCAAAGCATATGCGGCCAGCGTACCAAGGAAAGTTGCGACGGTTGCCGAGATAAAAGCGACACGGATGGTGACCCAAGCGGCTTCCAGAAACGCCTCGTTTTCGAGGAGCGAACTGTACCATTTCGTAGACCACCCGCCCCAGACGGTGACGAGCTTTGAGGCGTTGAAGCTGTAGATTATCAACAGCAGAATCGGCAAGTAGAGGAAGGCCATGCCTAGCGTGAGGGAAGTGGTGTTGAACCATGAGAAGCGGCGGGTCATCGGCCAAGCTCCTGCTTTTCCTGCTGCTTTTGGAATAGGATGATCGGGACGATCAGAAGCATGAGCAACACGATTGCGACGGCGCTGGCGAGGGGCCAGTCGCGGTTGGAGAAGAATTCGACCCAGAGCGTCTTGCCGATCATCAGCGTGTCCGAACCACCCAGTAAATCAGGGATCACGAACTCGCCCAGTGCGGGTATGAAGACGAGGAAACAGCCCGCGATCACGCCGGGCAGCGAGAGTGGCAGTGTGACAAGGAAAAATGCGGCGAGGCGGGAGGAACCTAGGTCTTCTGCGGCTTCAAGCAGGCTTTCATCCATCTTCTCAAGCGTGGCGTAGATGGGCAGGATCATAAAAGGTAAGTAGCTGTAGACGATGCCGATATAGACCGCTGTGTTGGTGTTCATAATGGTCAGCGGCTCGGAAATCATGCCGATATGGAGGAGGAGCTGGTTCAGCAAGCCTTCAGTTTTCAGGATGCCGATCCATGCGTAGACGCGGATCAGAAACGAGGTCCAGAATGGCAAGATCACCAGCATAACCAGCGTTCCACGCCATCTTTGAGGACTGCGCGCGAGGGCGTAGGCGATTGAGTAGCCGATCAGAAGGGTCAGGATGGTGGAAACGCCTGCGATTTTAAGGCTGGAGAGATAGGCGTTCACATAAAGGCTGTCTTCGGCGAGGAAGATGAAGTTCTCGAAATCGAGTTCGGCAAAGAACGTTTTGATTCCGGCCCAGCCTTCTCTGTAATCGAATTGCGGGGTGTAGGGCGGTCGAGAGACGGCGAGGTCGCTGAGTGAGATTTTCAGGACGATGACGAACGGCGCCAGGAAGAGGACTAGTAGCCAAAGATAGGGCAGCAGGACGAACAGGCGCTGGCCGAAAGTGCTTTTCATGCCGTTAACAAGACGCCTGCATCGGCGCTCCAGTGGACCCATACCGTATCCTCCCAGGTGATCCCACGATTGGCGACGCGTTGGAGGTTTGATTCTTGCGCTTTGATGATTGCGCCGGTGGGTAATTCGACGTGGTAGGTGGTGATGTTGCCGAGATAGGCGATGTCGATCACTTCACCTTGCACGGCGTTGTCTGTGCCTTCGGGACGGGTTTTGGTGATACCGACTTTTTCGGGGCGTAGTGCCAGCCAGGCGGTTGTACCGATCTGGGATGTCGCATCCGAGGCGATACGCAAATCATCACTGCCCTCATTCCAGGCCAGCGAAATGCCATCCCGCGCCGCTGGGGCGCAGCGGCCTTCGATGATATTCACTTCGCCAATGAAGTCGGCCACGAAGCGCGAAGAAGGCTGTTCGTAGAGATCCGTCGGTGGAGCGACTTGGGCGATTTCACCGTTGTTCATCACGGCGATGCGGGATGAGACGGTCATCGCCTCCTCTTGGTCATGGGTGACGATGACGAAGGTCGTGCCGAGAGTTTCCTGGATATTCATCAGCTCGAACTGGGTTTGCTGACGCAACTTTTTATCCAGCGCCCCGAGCGGCTCATCGAGAAGTAACAGGCGTGGGCGTTTGACGAGGGCGCGGGCGAGGGCGACACGCTGCCGCTGTCCGCCGGATAATTGGTGTGGCTTGCGCCTGCCGAAGTCGGTCAGTTGGACCAGCTTCATGATGTCAGTAATGCGGTCGCTGATTTCACCCGCTGCAACGCCTTCACGTTTCAGGCCGAAGGCGATGTTTTTCTCGACGGTTAGGTGGGGGAAGAGGGCGTAAGACTGGAACATCATGTTCACAGGGCGCTTGGCCGGAGGGACGGGGCCGATGTTTTGGCCATCGAGTAGGATTTGTCCCGATGTGGGCGTCTCGAAACCCGCGAGCATCCGCATCAAAGTTGTCTTGCCACAGCCTGACGGGCCAAGGATGGCGAAGAATTCACGTTCGTAGATATTGACGCTGAGATCGTGAATGGCTTCGAATGCACCGAAGAACTTGCTGACCGATTTTATCTCGATCAGTGGTTTTTTCCCAGGTTCATCCCAAGGGGCGAAAGAACTGAATCCGGCCATTCACGTATCCTGCGAAAAGAGGCGCGCTCTATCTTTATGTTTTGACGCGATTCCGGTCGAAAAGTTTATCGGCTTTTCGTGGAATCGCTCCTGTGACAGAGCGCGCGGGTCGAATTATTGGCCGGTTTTCACCTTGGTCCACATGCGTGTGACCACACGGTTGACTTTTGGCGGATAGGCTGTGACCGAGTAAAGGTTCGCAAGCGTTTCTTTGCTTGGGTAGATCGCCGGATCGCCGATTACATCCGCGTTTAACAAACCTTGTGAGCCAAGGTTGCCGTTGGCGTAGTAGACATAGTTGGACGCCTTGGCCATCACGTAAGCGCGCAGGATGTAATCGATAAAAGCGTGGGCGTGATCGGGGTTCGGCGCGTCAGTTGGGATCGCCATCTGGTCAAACCACATCAGCGCGCCCTCTTTGGGAATCGAATACGCGATGGTGACGCCATTTCCCGCCTCATCAGCGCGTGCGAGCGCTTGCAGGACATCACCGGACCAGCCGAACGCCACGCAGATATCGCCGTTTGCCAGCGCGTTTATGTATTCGGAGGAATGGAACTTCTGAACATGCGGGCGGATTGCCATCAGCACGTCTTCGGTCTTCTTCAGCGTATCCACATCCTTGGTGTTGGGGTCTTCGCCGATATATTTCAAGGCCGCCGGAATAATCTCGGTCGGGGCGTCGAGCATATGGATGCCGCAGCTGGCAAGTTTCTCCGCGTTGGCGGGATCGAACACGAGGGCGAGGGAGTCTGTTGGGGCGTCATCGCCTAGAACTTCCTTTACCTTATCAACATTGTAGCCGATTCCGGTAGTGCCCCACATGTAGTTGATCGAGTGCTCGTTTCCGGGGTCGTACACGGCTGTACGCTCGTTGATCGCGGTCCAGACATTGCCCATATGCGGAAGTTTGGATTTATCCAGCTTTTGAAACGCGCCCGCTTCGATCTGACGGCTCAGAAATGTGCCGGTTGGTACCACAACATCGTAACCGGAACCACCCGCGAGCATTTTGGTCTCAAGCAACTCGTTTGAGTCGAACACATCATAACGTACTTTAATGCCTGTTTCGGCCTCGAAATCTGTCAGGATACTTTCGTCGATATAGTCGGACCAGTTGTAAACGTTCACAACTTTTTCGTCGTCGGCATATGCGCCACTTGTGAGGGCGGCGACAGAAAGAGCGGCAGCCGTAACGGCGGCAAGCGCGTGAGCGAATTTCATGTGTTGATCTCCCGAATCATTATTCGGGTGCAGATTAACAGCAAGTTACGAAAGGTCAGCGTGAAATTGGGTTCAGTCGCCGGGGCAGCCTGATATCACTATCGGAACGTCAACGCTTGCGCGCGACCTTCTCACTTTTCGGCGCCAGCAGTTTGAGAAGTGCACTCATTTCAACGGGTTTTGGCAGGAAGGAATTCATGCCGGCTTCAATGCAATCACGGTGTGTCGCGCCGTCGTCATCTGCGGTGAGAGCGATGATTGTCACATCCCGCATTGGCAGTGCACCTTCGCGGATTTTTCGCGTGGCTTCCAAGCCGCCCATAACAGGCATGTTAACATCCATCAGTACAGCATCGAAATCTTCGATACGACAGATTGCAACGGCCTTTTCGCCATCGGCGACCACAGTTACCTCGTAACCGGAGCGCTCCAGCAAAGCGACCATCAGACGTGCGTTGACAGGGTTGTCATCAGCAACAAGTATTTTCGACGCCGACATGCCCATCAAAACTTACACTCCCAAAAATCTTCACAGATCACACTATCTCGGTGTTTCTTAAAAAACCCCCTACGGGGATAACTCCGTACACTGATTATATGAGACGTCGCCTTTCGGGATCAAGAAAACAATCGTTGAAAACGATACATTTTATGATCTGTATGCCTCTTTTAACGCAATGGCGGAGTTTTTTTTGTATTTTTCTCTCAGGGTTGAATTATTTTATGAGAGGGGCGCGACGGTAAGAGGACGCCTCGGCAATATGTGTTTCAGTGATTTCGGGCGCATTTTCTATATCGGCAATCGTGCGTGCCAGACGGATCACACGATGATAGCCACGCGCGCTTAAACGCAATGCTTCTGAAACCTTCAGCAAAAGCGCTTTCGCGGGAGCTGTGAGGGCGGCGACTTCCTCCAGGATTTCCCCATCGGCATGGGCATTGAGCCTTATGCCTTTCTTGCCCAAGGGTTTGTAGCGATCCATTTGAATCGCTCTCACGCGGGCAACGCGTTCTCGCACCGTCGCGGAATTTTCCGATGCGGGCGGCAGGGCCAGATCAGCGGGCGTGACGGCTTGCAATTCGATTTGCACGTCGATCCGGTCAATCATCGGGCCGGAAATCCGTGCCTGATAGTCCAATCCGCATCCCGGCGCGCGGGAGCAGCATTGCGACGGATCGCCAAGATGCCCGCATTTGCAGGGATTCATCGCCGCGACCAGCTGTACCCGACTTGGATAGCGGGCATGGGCGTTTGCCCGCGCGATCACTGTTTCCCCTGTCTCAATCGGTTGCCGCAGCGCCTCCAGCACGGGACGGGCGAATTCGGGCAGTTCGTCGAGGAACAGGACGCCGTTATGGGCCAGACTGACCTCGCCGGGCGCCGCATTCTTACCCCCGCCCACCATCGCGGGCATACTCGCCGAGTGGTGAGGTGCGCGGTAGGGGCGGGTCATTGAAACGCGCCCCTCTTCCAGCAATCCTGCCAGCGAGTGGATCAAGCTCGTCTCCAGCGCCTCCTCAGCTGTCAGGGGCGGCAAAATTCCCGGCATCCGTGCCGCCAGCATCGATTTTCCGGCCCCCGGTGGTCCGATCATCAGCATGTTATGGCCGCCCGCCGCCGTGATTTCCAACGCCCGCCGCGCGCTTTCCTGTCCCTTCACATCCCGCAGGTCTGGAATATCTTCGCTCAGCTTCGCCTCGCCCGCTTTTGGCGGCGCAAGTGCCTGTCTGCCGTTCATGTGGTTGATCAACTCAAGCAGTGTGGCGGGTGCGAGAACGCTGACCGAACCGACCCAAGACGCCTCCGCCCCGCATTGTGCGGGACAAATCACCCCCCGATCCGACTCCGCCGCCATTAACGCGGCGGGCATCGCCCCGAGCACTGAATTGAGCGTCCCGTCCAGCGATAACTCGCCCAACGTCACGTGATGCGCGGGTTCATCGGCAGGGATGACCTCCATCGCACTCAGCAGCGCCAGCGCAATGGGTAGGTCGTAGTGCGATCCGGCTTTCTGCAAATCCGCCGGGGCAAGGTTCACTGTGATCCGTTTTGCGGGCAGGGCCAGCCCGATAGAGTTCAACGCCGCCCGTACGCGTTCTTTTGATTCTGCAATCGCCTTGTCCGGCAGGCCGACGACGTTGAACGCCGGCAATCCGCTCGATAACTGGCATTGAACGTCAACTTCGCGCGCTTCGATGCCGATGAAGGCGGCAGTATAGGCATGGGTGGTCAGCACATCCGGCTCGCTTTGATTGTCCCGTTATGGCTCACCATACAGAAAAGTGCGATAACGGAAAGCGGGTTGACGCAGCATTCGCGATCAGGTTGAGTCTGATCCCCACAGCAACAGGGCCGCCGGAACCCGTCCGGCGGTCACGTTGACACCGATTTGCCGCCCGCAACGGGAGGATCATGCAGCGCGTAAAGCGCCATCTCGTGGCAATCTTTCAGCACGAAATCGACCGGATGCCGCCCGCGATCCCTGTGACCGGGCGGTTTTCCGGGCCGCATCGGTGCGATGTATTTGCCCGTCTCAGTCCTGACAGCCTGACGCTTCGCCTCCCAGCGAGCCAGTCTCCGCGCCTGTTTCGGCACATCGCCCAGCGCCAGATGCAAAGCCCGCAACCGCCGCATCAGATGCGCCGCGCTGACCTCATCATCAGGCGAGATCACGACGGCAGGCTCAAACACCTGCACCTCATCAAAAAACCGGATACGCGGCACAGGCTTCCGACCCTTCACAGACGAGCGCGGCTTGAAAGATTTGCGCGCATCGAACAGCGCAAATGCCGGAATCCGCGCGTCAGCATCGCCCGAAACGCGCGGAATCGCGGGCAAAGGCCCGCCACGCGGCAAGGCCACACCCGCCTCAATCTTGAAAACCACCTTCACCACCACGACCAACCGCCGGAACGCGGCCTCAGCGGGCCGCAAAACCCGCCAAATCCCCGTCCGCACATGCCTCGGCAGCACAGCACCATCGCCCGCCATAACGAGCAACGCGGCAACCATCCGCACCAGCGCATCCCGTTGACGATCTATGCCCAGTGTCCAGTCCATGCGGTGCTAAAAATGTCCTTCTCAGATACCAATTAAGCATCATATAGAACATTTAAAGAACATGTGTCAAGCGCAACTGAAAGCTGACAGAGTTTT